>NZ_JBFAUT010000011.1:0-175746 GCF_040679475.1 Actinoallomurus sp. NPDC052274 | reverse complement strand
CGCGGTTGCGCAGCTCAGGGGGATAGGGGGACGGACGTGCCATGACTCGATCCTCTCAGGGAATCGAGCCTCCAACAGACCCGGGACGCTTCACTTTGCTTTACCCGAATTTCTGTGAGCACCCTTCTGAGCCCTCTTTTTGGGACGCTTGCGAAGGTGCGGGGAGAGTCGCTTTCGGAGTTCTTTGGGAAGTTGCTCGCGGATCTGATCCAGGGCTTTCACCTCTAGTTGCCGGATGCGCTCACGAGTTACGCCGTAGTGGTGGCCAATCTGCTCAAGAGTCTCGGGTTCGTCACCGTTGAGGCCCAAGTGCCGACGGAGGATGTCGGTTTCTTTGTCCGGTAGAGAGGCCAGCCACGCCTCAACGGCCTGCTCGGAAATCATCTCTTGCAGGATCTCCTCCGGCCCTGGCGTGGGGTCGGGCAGGGAGAGGAAGTCACCCAGGTGGACCCCGTCCCCGACGACTCGGTCCAGGGAGTCGGTAACCCTGCTCAGCGCGCGCACCTCGTCCACCGTGCGGACGTCCAAGCCGGTGGCCAGCGCCACATCAACCGCGGTGGCAGGCTTACCGGCCCCGCGCAGCGCCGACTCCGTGGCCGCGACCTTGCGCATCTTCTCGTGCATGTGGACGGGGATGCGGATGGCCGCGCCCTCGTCGGCGATTGCCCGGGTGATCGACTGCCTGATCCACCAGGTGGCGTAGGTGGAGAACTTATGGCCCTTCCGTGGGTCGAACTTCCGGACAGCGCGGATGAGGCCGAGAGCTCCGTGCTGGGCGAGGTCTTCTTCCTCAAGCCCCTGCCCCAGGTAGCCAAGGACGATGCTGTGCACCAGCCGCGTGTTGTGCAGGATGAAGGTGTCGCGGGCGACCCTCCGGATGTTGTCGGCGGGCAAGGCCGAGAGTTCCTCGTCGGTCGGTTCGACGCCCACGTGGTCAACGCCGCCGCGTAGGAGAATGCTCAGCCCGAACTCCTCGGTTGCGCTCAGGAGGTGCCTGCCGGGATCGGTACGGAACCGGTCATCGCTGATGAGGCGCCGCGCCGCCACGACCGCACGCGGCAAGTCGTACGTCGGACCGGTGGGCTCGAGGGCCAGCTTGGGTTCGCGTCCGGACGTGGTGGCCGGTTCTGGCCGTGTGGGGGCCGACTCCCCGTCCAGGACGCCGATTCCGGCCTTCCCTGCACGCCCGGGGAGTGATTCGATCTCTTTGGCATCCAACCCGGCCAGTCTGCCGAAACGGCTCAGTTGCTCGCGCGTGACATGGCCTGTGGCGATGTGGTGGCGCACCAGTGCCAGCACGCGCTCCGACCGGTCGGGCACGGCCGTTGCGGTGGGCTCGGGGGCGACGACTCGCAGGCCGATATCGGCCAGCGCGCCGATGACGCGCTCGCGCGCTTCTGGGGTCAGCCTCATCTGCTTGGTGGCATCCTCGAAGGCACCGGCGGGCACGGCGCCGTTCACGGCGCTGCTTCTCAGTTGCCGCAGGACGCGTGCCACAGCCTGGTGAAGTCCCGGCTCACCCAGGCGCGCCGATGGCGTGTCAACGGTCATACCGACGACGTTGCCATAAGCCACCGACAACCGGGACAACCGAGTTTTCGCGTTATGCGTCTGTGTGTCTGTGAGCGTTGTTAGCGTCCGGATGTCCTGATAACACTGGAGGGGGCGGATGTTGTCACGTGAGGAAGTACTGGGGTACCTCCGTCAACAACTGATCGGGCCGGTAGGGGATGTCACGGAGCTGATCGAGGAACCGCCCAACCGGCGTTATCTGATGGGCACGCTCTACCCGCAGGACACCGACCGGCAGCAGAGCCTAACCAAGGGAGCCGAGGTCACCGAGCCTGGCGCCGCTCCAGAGGAGACGTCCGAGGAGACGCGCTTCGCGGACGACACCGTCTTGGACGCCAACGCTTGGCTGCCGTCTTCGATGGGGATCTCTCTCTACACCGACGCTGAAGAGTTGACGCTGGTCTGCCGGGGCGCTCGCTACGAGACACAGCGGGGCAAGGTTAGAAAGTGGCAGCGCGTCCCGCTAGAGGACTTCGAGGAGACATTCAAGGCCGGAGAGGTCGAGAAGGATATTTGGGGCACCCGGGCGCAGATACGCCTGCGGTGGCGTTCGTTCGCGGGCAAGCGGCTGGTGACCGTTGCGCTAGTCAATGCCAAGAAGGCCACAGGGGACCACGGGTCTCAATGGGACGAGATGCTTTTTCAGGTCTCGCTGGAAATCAGGCCGGTCGGCGGTGAGCTGCTGCAGTACCCGAGCATCCGGCTGACCAGCCGCGACTTGGAAGAGCAGGAACTGCGCCTGCAGTACCGGCACGTGGTGACGCGCGCCGTCGGCCACAGCTGCGCGGTGGACGAGATCATTGAGGACGGCCAGGTGGCCGGGCTCCGGACCCAGATGATGCCGGAGGCTGAGGTGCCAGCGATCAAGCCTGCCGGGCCGTCTGGGCTACCCGTGCTGAAGCTCGCGCACCTGTCCGAGCCGAGAGTGGCTAAATCCCAGCTACACGCCGAGATCATGGACTTCATCGGCGGCTACCGAGGATGGTGCCAGGCGCAGCGCAAGATCGACGTGCCCTCGGGGGCGCAGAAGGCGGCCGAGCGCATCTTCGACAGGTTGGATACCGCAGTCCGCAGAATGGAACTCGGCGCGGAGGCGCTGTTCAGCGACTCCTCCGGCCATGCCCTTCGCGCCTTCCGGCTGGCCAACCGGGTGATGGCGCTTCAGATGCGGCACTCGGCGTGGGACCTGGCGGGACGACGCCGGCGGCGTTCCGAGGCCGTCCCGCTGAACCCGGAGCCCTCGCCTGACGCGGCATGGCACCCGTTCCAGCTCGGATTCTTCCTGCTGTCGATCTGCGGGCTGATCGACGAGTCCCACCCCGACCGCGAGGTGGTAGACCTGATCTGGTTCCCCACGGGTGGTGGCAAGACAGAGGCGTACCTCTTTCTGGCCGCCTTCGAGATGATCCTGCGCAGGCTGCGGTATGGAGACGCCGGTGGCGGAACCGCCGTGCTCAGCCGGTACACACTGAGCCTGCTGACGACGCAGCAGTTCCAGCGCGCCGCGACGACCATCTGCGCCCTGGAGTACCTCCGGCTGGAGGAGGATCCCGTGCTCCCGGGCGGCCCGTTCAGCATCGGGCTGTGGGTCGGCGGCGGCACCACCCCCAACAAGTATGCCGAGGCTCACGAGATGTTCCGGCAGCAGCGTGAGGCCACCAGGCCGAAGGACGTCTTCATCCTGGACCGCTGTCCGTGGTGCGGCACTCAGATGATGCCCACCGCCAAGTCCACCGACATCGGCGACTACGGGGTGCGTACAACCGAGACATCCTTCCGATTCCTGTGCCCCAGGGACGAGTGCCACTTCCACGAGCGGCTGCCGGTAGCGGTGGTCGACCAGCATCTTTACGCGGACCCCCCGACATTCGTCCTCGGCACCGTGGACAAGTTCGCTCGGCTGGCCTGGGAGTCCGACGCAGGAAGCCTGTTCGGCGGCAAGCAACAGCAAGGTGGTCGTGCGTACCTGCCCCCGTCCCTGGTGATCCAGGACGAACTACACCTGCTCACCGGCCCACTAGGCACGACGATGGGTCTGTACGAGGCGGCCGTCCTCGAACTGTGCTCGTGGAATGGAGCCCGTGGGCCGAAGCTCGTCGCGTCTACCGCCACCATCCGGCGTGCGAGTGAGCAGATCCGTGGGCTGTATGGCCGCAACGTTCAACTGTTCCCCTCGGCGGGCTTGGACGCCCGCGACTCCTACTTCGCCGAACCGGACCACACCGTCCCGGGGCGCAAGTACGTCGGCGTGATGGCGCAGGGCCACACCGCAGGCCGCGCAACGGCGGTGACCGCGGCCGCCATGCTGCACGCCCCCATGGAGCTTCCTGAGGAGCACCGCGACGACTACTGGACGCTCGTCGCCTACCACCACAGCATGCGGGAGCTTGGCCGAACGCGTACTGCGGCCGGTGACGAGATCCCCGCGCAGCTGCGCGGCCTCGGCTCGCCGGGACGCCGTCGTGAACTGGCCGAACGCCAGGTGGAGGAACTGTCCAGCAACCTCGACAGATCCGAGCAGCCAAAACTCCTGGACCGTCTTGAGTTGAGTTTCGAGGACCCCAACAGCGTTTCTATGGTCGTCTGCACCAACATGCTGTCGGTCGGAGTAGACGTGAAGCGGCTGGCGCTGATGCTGATGCTCGGCCAGCCCAAGGCGACTGCGGAGTACATCCAGGCGAGCAGCCGCGTCGGGCGGCACGGCATCCCCGGGCTTGTGATCACCTTCCTCAACGCGACCCGGTCGCGTGACCGGTCGCACTACGAGACGTTCGGAACCTTCCACCAAGCTCTCTACCAGAATGTCGAGCCGACCAGCGTGACTCCGTGGTCGGTCCCGTCCCGCCGCCGAGCGCTGCATGCCGCATTGGTGATCCTTGTCCGGCACGGCCTCGGGCTGTCGGCGGACGATCAGGCCGGTGACGTCCTCCACCATGCCGGCGACCTGACCGAGGCCGCGTCCCGGCTGGCCCGCTGGGCGGCCACGGCGGACCCGTCCGCCGCCGGCGAGGCGAGGATGGATCTGGACGGCCTCCGCCGGACCTGGCTGGACGCGGCCGAGCAGGCGAGGCAGGCGGGCAAGCGTCTCTACTACAAGCCCGCGGGGAAGGCGCAGACGAGCCTGCTCAAATACTTCGACCGGCCCGGCGGTATCTGGGAGGCGCAGCATTCCATGCGGAGCGTCGACCGTGAATGCCAGGTCATCGTGAAGGGGGCCGGGGAATGAGCACCCGCAAACTACGCGTTCGGCAGGCGCAAACAGTGGCGCCTTTCGGAGTGGGCGCAATATTCGACGTCCAAGGCGAATCGTTCGTCGCGGCCGGGATCGCCGACTGGCCGCCACCACGGCAACTAGAACGAATTCACGCGCCCCGATTGGAACGGAAACTGAAGGTCACGGGCCTGTGGGCGCCGTTGCAGGCGCCGGTCGCTGACTACGACGTTCCGAACGCGTCCGGGCCTGCGTTCGTTCGCTTCCCGGCCTGGCTCTTCTGCGGATCCTGCCGGAGAATGATGCACTGGCGGATCCAGGATGAGAAGTTCGGGCATCCGCCTTACTGCGCTTTTTGCAGCCCGCAGCACAAACTCACTCCGATGCGGTTCGTTCAGATCTGCGAGGCCGGGCACTTGGGGGACGTCGATTGGTGGTACTGGGCGCACTCCGGGCTCACGCCGCAGGAACGCGATAAATGTCCGGGGCCCACGGCGCTGAGCTTCGAGGCCGGGGAAAATGCTACCGGGCTTGAGGCTCTGACGGTGCGATGCCGACACGAGGAGTGCAAGGCGGCCCGGAGGGACCTGCTCGATATTCTCGGGACGCAGAAGATGCGCTGCTGCGGGCGCAACCCTTGGGAACGGTTCAGCGAGCGGAGGGACTGCCGGGAGCGGATACAGATCGTGCAGCGAACCGCGGGCAACGTTTACTACCCCGTCGTCCATTCTGCGCTCGACATTCCGGCACCTCCCGTGCCCGCGGCGGGCGATGACGAGGTCACGCGGCGGGTCCGGGAGCACGCATTTTTCGGCACGCTGTGCCAGTCACCCGACGCGCCAGGGGCGGACAGCCTCATCGTGATCATTGCGGAGGCGGCCAAAGCCGACCCATCGCTCGTGAGGCGGTTGCTGGAGGAGGAAACCGGGCGGGCCACCGAGCCCGGGGCCGCACCCGCCGGGGAGGGACCAGATCTGAGCAGAGGCGAATGGGCCGCCTTCACCGCGGCCAGGCCCGAGCGCAGTGCCCATTTCGTCACCCACGAAGTCGGCTTGGGCTCGTCACAAGAGCCGCCGTGGACCGAGCTAGAGGCGAGGATCTCGCGGGTCGTGGTTGCCGAACGGATCCGTGAGGTCCGTGCACTCCAGGGCTTCAGCAGAGTCTCCCCGGATGGCCCGATGGTTCCGGTGGACTCCTCGGGACGCTGGCGCTGGCTGCCCGCCGTCGAGGTGTTCGGCGAAGGGATCTTCCTGACACTTGACGAGGAACGGCTCGGGCAGTGGGAGGACCGACCTGAGGTTCGTGAGCGCATCGTGGGAATGGAGGCGGACCTGGCGAAGTCGTTCCAGCGGGACCGGATCGAAGCCTTTGCCGGTTCCCGGCTCTTGCCCCGGCTGCCTTTGTTGCACACTCTGGGGCATCTTCTCGTCCGGCAGTTGTCCTTCGAGTCCGGGTACAGCGCTGCGTCTCTGCGCGAGCGGGTATACGCGCGTTCTGCGGAGGACGGTGGCCATCAGTACGGATTGCTCATCTACACGGCTTCCGGCGACGCGGAGGGCACGCTGGGTGGTCTCGCGCGTCAGGGCAACCCCGACCTGCTTCCCGAGCTTCTTCTACGGCTGCTGGAACAGGCCGCCTGGTGCTCGGCCGATCCGCTGTGCTCGGAGCACAGCGGCCAAGGGTACGGCAACCTGAACCGGGCGGCGTGCCACGCCTGCGTGCTGATCCCCGAGACCAGCTGCGAGGTGGGCAACATTCTGCTCGACCGGGTGATGGTGGTCGGCGGCTCCGGCGTTCCGGGTTTCTTCGAACCCGTCGTTCAGGCGGCTCGGGAAGAGGCAGCCAACCGGGTCGGTGCGTGGTGACCATCGGCTATCTCGACCTGCTCGCCGAGCAGCGCGTCGTGCTGGACCGTCTCGTCGAGCCTGGCCATCACCTGGTCAGCGGCCCGCCCGGGTCCGGCAAGAGCCTGCTCGCCATCCATCATGCCGCCGCGCTGGAGATCGTTGGCCGTCCCGTGACGCTGATCGCGCATTCGAAGTTGCTCAGACAGCATCTGGATGCCGATGGCGCACGGCTCGGCGCTTCGTTGCCGATCATGACCTTTCACGGCTGGGTGCATGCCTGGTATCGGGAGACAACCAGCTCGCCGCTCAGCGGGGCGAGGATCGGCGCCTTCGACTGGCACCGACTAATGTCCGCGGCCCTGCACGACACTGGACGACGGGGGCATGTCCTCGTCATCGACGAAGCGCAGGATCTCCCGCCGGAGTTCTTCGGCCTGTGCAGGGTTCTTGGGATGGAGGTGATCGCGTTCGCTGACGAATACCAGCGGATCACCAATACCCAATCCACGCTCGACGAGATCGAGAAGGCCCTTGGCGGGTGCGGTCGACTGGAGATCAGCACCAACCTGAGAAACACGCGTCCGGTCGCGGAACTCGCCCGCCATTTCTACCCGGGCCTGCACCAGCCGCCGCTACCGCATCGGGACGGGTCGATTCCGGTGCTGCTGTGGCGCCCGGAAGCACGCCGTCCATTTGCCCGCTGGCTCGCCCGCTACGCCGAGAACCATCGCACCCTCAAGATTGGAGTGGTGGCCAAGCACAGCCGTGAACAGGGGGAGTTGCTGGCGGAGATCGAGCGGGAGCGCCCCGGCCTACGACCACAGATCTATGTCGGTGCGGCCGGAGACAAGCGATACCAGAGGGTCGACCCAGATCGTCCCGGCATACGGCTAGTGAACCGGGCAAGCGTCAAGGGTCTGGAATTCGACACTGTGATCGTCCCGGATGCACACCTGGACGCGGGCGATCTTTCCAGCGTCGATCTGAAAATGTCGTACTACGTGCTCGTCACGAGGACGCGGGGAGAACTCTACATCTGCTATTCCGGTAACCAAGAACCGCCATTGTTTGGCGGGATACCGCAGCGGACCATCGTCCGGGAGGCTCTGCCCGGCTAGGCAGAAGCAAAAGCACGAACGCCGACGTTGTCTAACTGTTGCACGCCCTCGCGTGGAGGATATCGCATGCAGGACCCTTCGGACTCGATGGAGATCGCCGCGCCTGAGGAGAACGGCCAGAGCGATACCGCCGACTCACCTGTTGTGGACGATCAAACACCCAACTCGGACATCGACTCGACAACGGCATCGACGGTTATAGCGGAGGTGCTCCCAGGGGCTGCTGTCGTCTTCGGTGAGATCCCACATGAGCTCAAGCTCGATCTGATCCACTTTGGGCTTGTGCCGGCCGCCGACCGCAAGCAGATATCCACAGTCCTCGCCTCGATCGGAAACACGGCGGCTGTGGCCGGCAACCTCGAAAACGCATTCGCCAGCGTGCAAGGGCTCTACAGGATCACCGACGCGACACGGGCCCTGCTGAAGGCCGGCGGAACGCTCGCCACCAAGGACGGCGCGAACCTCGGAACAGTGATCTCCTCTAGTGGCCTCGCTCAGGCCCGCTTCATCCCCGTTACTGCGGTGAGCGCGGCGCAGACCGCGGCCGCGGTCGGGCCAGCGCTAGCCATGGTCGCCCTTCAGATGCAGCTGAGTGAGGTCACAGGCCTCGTCAGGACCAACATCGCGCTGACAAGCCAGGTACTCGCGACTATCCGCCGCGAGCAGTGGGCCGAGCTGACGGGGCTCGTTGCCGCCGTCGATTGCGCAGTTGACAAAGCGCGAGAGGTTGAATCGGTCCCGACGACCCTGTGGGACACCGTCGCGGGCAAAGAGGCGGACCTGCGTAAGCAGCTTGAACTGTACCGACTCAACGTCGGCAATCACGGCCGGCAGATTCATCGGCTCGACACACATGGCCGCCGTGAGTATCTCGAGACGAACGCCGAGGCAATCCTCTTCGACGCCAACGCCCTGCTGTCTTCCGTCAAGGCCTGGACCGGGTATCAGGCGCTCCACGCCGCGCGGGCGAGAGCCGCTGGACCCGAAGACGCTGGCGAGGCGCGGCTCGTCGACGCCATTGCGCGCCACACTGGCAAGGAGCTCGGCTCCGCTCTCACCGAGACGGCGAGCCTCGTCGACTCGCTGACGCGGGAGCTACGAATCATCGCCGAACTCCCCGGCCGCGCAACGGTGCCGCTGACCCGGAACCGAAAGGACTCGAAGGCCGCCCGCCTAACCTGCACCCAACTTCTCAAGGCGATCCAGCCTCTTGCCGATGCTCTCCATCCCCCAGCCCCTCCGCTCGAAGTTCCGGAGGTCGTCTGCGCGCCCGAATCGCTGGATCTCGAGCCGTACCTTCGCATCCTGCGATGGTTCCTCGAGGACGGTGAGACCCTCCGTGTCCTCGGCTTCCCCGACCAGCTCGATGCCCTCGATCCACTTTCTGCGATCTTCAGCGTAGCGAAGGAGAAGCTGGCGGCAGCAATCGATAAGGCGGCGGCAAAGACACTGGTCGCCGTCACGGATCGCCGCATCATCACGGCCAAGACCAACACATTCCTTGAGCAAGGCGAGATCGGCCAGGACATCCCGATTGACCGAGTGCGATACGTCCGAGCGCCCGCACAGGACGGAAGCGGGCGTTCGGCGATCGACCTCATCACGCGCGACGAGAACATCCGGTGGCTCTTCCACGCTGACATTGACAATACTCAGGTGGACGCGCTCGCCGCCGTGCTTGCCGAGTCAATGACGATTCCGGACGTTGAACGCGATGAGCTTCAACGGCGCCGCTACGCCGCCATCGAGGCGGGCAAGAAGGGCGAGAGTACTGGCACGAGGTCTACCGAACCGATTGAGTCCGAGGCCGCGACCGGCGATGCCGAGCAGGACTCGAGCCAATAGAAGCCGGGGTCGCAGCCGAGCGGGCACGATCGATAGGGCGAGTGAGCAGCTTTTCCCGCGTGATCGATGCTCGCTCGCTCCACTTGGTGGGCAGTGGCGTGCGGCGGACCTGCGCAGACATCGACGCCGCCTCGCGGATCACGTCCGCACCCGGCTCCAGGGAGCCCCGAAACGCCCGCTCATCGGCATGACAGCGCGTCCGACGACCGACATCGGCAGGTTGTCTCTGTCCAGTGCTGCGGACGAACGCAAAGTGGGGCGAGTCCCTCAGGCGCCGAGCGAACCTGTCAGGTTGAACTTGCCCTGCTTGATGTCCTCGATGAACGCCGCCCAAGCCGACGACGTAAACGCCAGCGTCGGCCCGCTTGGGTCCTTGGAATCGCGTACGAGACGCAAGGTGTCCAGCATCGCCGCTTCGACACAGCCTTCCCCGGCGTCGCTGTGGGTGCTCTTGCGGAAGACGACCTGGGGTCTGTTGCGGTCGGTCACGCGCTCTCCCTCTGCAATCACTGTCCCGCCAGCCGCGCGAGCAGCGTCAGCGACTTCTCTGGGCTGAGAGCCGTTGCCTGCATCTGCTCGAACGCGAGGGCGTGGGTGTGGACCCGCCCTTCGTCCTCAACGTACAGAGCGCCTGTCACATTCTCGACATAGACGACGTTCGGGAAGTACTGCTCGGGGAACTGCAGGGTCGAGAAAGAACCTGCAACACCGGGATGGACACCGGCGGCCGCCGGCATCACTTGGAGCATGACGTTCGGCAGCTCCGCCAGCTCGAGGAGCCGCGCGAACTGCGCTTGCATGACCTCGGCGCTGCCGCAGACCCTGTGGAGTACGGCTTCGTCGATGATCGACCAGAAGCGCAAAGGCTGATCCCGATCGGTGAGCACAGCCTGTCGCGCCATCCGTACGGCCACCCTACGGTCGACCTCCGCGGGCGGTTTGAAGCGCATCAGCGCAGCTTTGATGACGTTCCGAGCGTAGTCCTCTGTCTGGAGGAGACCGTGGATCACACCCATGCTGTAGCAGCTCAGCGCCTCGGCCTCGGCTTCCAGCCCGATGTAGGTGGCGTAGTCGGTACTCAGCGGCTCCGTGTCCCACCAGTCGCGTTGACGCGCGGCCCTGGCGAACGTGATCAGGGCGTCACGCCGGCGTCCCGCGATCCCGTACAGGTCGAGAACTCCCTGAACCTCGGATGCAGCGACACGTCGCATGACGGTTTCGATCCGCGACAGCTTGGTCTTGCTCCAGCCGAGTTGTTCGGCCGCTTCTTCGAGCGTCAGCCCGCTCGCCTCGCGTAGGCGCCGTAGTTCGGCGGCCAGTCGCCGCTCGCGCACTGTGGGTTGCCGTGTGGACACTCGCGTCAGTCTGCCCAGCGGCGCAGGCGGCAGCAACCGCGTTCACGCTCATGGGCGCGATAGATCTTGAAATTATTTCTTGAAACAGTTGCGGATACTCTCCCACGCCCTGCACGATGCGTTCAGAGTCAAGGACGGAGAGTGAGGATGGCGATCGGCGTGAGAAGGCAAGAGGGATTTTCGATCACTCTGGTCAGCCCGTCGGTTGGAGAGGACGTACCAACCAGGTACCGACCGCTCTCATCCCCACACAGAAATTCAAGAGCTCGGTGGGGCGGAGCCCCCGACCCGCCCCACCGGTCAAATCGCTGCGGTCCCGGCCAACGCTCATGAGGTCAGGAATGGTCTCGGCCGGGGCCGCAGCCGACATGGGAGGAGTGTCCGAATGTCCATTTCCCCCATCGACGTCCACAGCGGTCTCGCGGATGAGTCCGACGCCATGCGCTGGCGCCGGACGTTCCCTGGCCGTACCGATCAGTCTCGGCCCGCCCGCCACTTCGTCGCGTTCCTTCTGGCCGGGTGCCCGCTCGCCGACGACGCCGTCTCCGTGACGGGTGAGCTGGTGGCCAACGCCCTGACGCACACCCACTCCGCGAAGCCCGGCGGACTCTTCGTCGTCGAGGTACGACGCTGGCGAGGGGGTGCGGCCGTAGCCGTGACCGACCAGGGCGGTACGAGCG
Source organism: Actinoallomurus sp. NPDC052274 (assembly GCF_040679475.1). Taxonomy (NCBI): domain Bacteria; kingdom Bacillati; phylum Actinomycetota; class Actinomycetes; order Streptosporangiales; family Thermomonosporaceae; genus Actinoallomurus; species Actinoallomurus sp. NPDC052274. The sequence continues at coordinate 164,118 of NZ_JBFAUT010000011.1, read as the reverse complement.
AACCGAGGATACGCGAGGCCGGCTGGCTGGCAGAGTCCGGACGAGGACTCCACTGTCAATCCCCTGAAAGCGTGGAGACGGTGTTATGCCACTTCGGCCCTGAGCTGGGCGGTTGAGGCCCTCCGCTGTTCTGCCATCTGATGCTCGAACATGATCGGGGCGAGCCCGTCGTTGGCGCTGTGTCTCCTGCTGGTGTTGTAGAAGTCGGCGATCCAGGTCGAGATCTTGATGCGGGCCTCGGCGCGGGTGGTGAAGTGGTGACGGTGTGCGAACTCGACCTTGAGCGTGCTGTTGAACGCCTCGGCGGCGGCATTGTCCAGGGCGCAGCCGACCCGGCCCATCGACTGGGTGATGCCGTGCCGGCGGCACGCGTCCGCGGTCTTGGCCGCGGTGTACTCCGACCCGCGATCGGTATGGAAGATCACCCCGTCGACGTCCCCGCCGCGCGTGGTGGCGGCCATCTGCAGCGACGCGACTACCAGGGCCGCGTCGTGGTGAGCCGACATGGCGTGGCCGAGCAGGCGGCGAGAGAACAGGTCCTCGGTCGTCGCCAGGTAAAGCGGCCCCTCGTCGGTGTCGATCTGCGTCACGTCCCCGCACCACAGCACGTCCGGCGCCACGGCCGTGAACTTACGGCGCACCAAATCCGGCGCGGCCGGACGCCTTCCCTGACGCGTCAGCGACCTGCGCCGTTTGGGTACCCGCCCGGCCAGGCCGAGCTCGACCATCCGAGCGGCGACGGTGTTGGTCGACACCGTCCACCCCTCATCTCGCAGGTCACGGGCGATCCGCGGGGACCCGTAGGTGCCGCCCGAGGCGGTGAACAGGCGTCTGATCTCGGTATCGAGCCGGTCCCGCCGCTGCTCGCGAGCGGTCGGCTTGCGGTTGATCCACTTGTAGAACCAGGACTGGGAGACCTCCAAGGCCCGGCAGGCGATCGCGTGCGGGATGCCGTGCTTGGTCCTCTGGGACGCGATGAACTCCGCCACGATCACTGGTTCATCGAGTCCTTCACCCACAGAACCACTGATCGCTTGAGAACCTCACGCTCCATCTCAAGCTCGGCACGGTCCTTCTCCCACTGCGCCCGCTCGGCCCGCAACCGGGCCAGTTCCTCGCGCTCGGACTCGCCCAGCCCGCCACCGGCAGCCTGGTCCTGGCTCTGCTCGCGGTCGGCCTGCACCCAGTTGTGCAGCGTGTACGGGCTGATCCCCAGATCACGCGCGACCTGCGCGACCGGCTTTCCGGTCTCCTTAACGATCCGCACCGCCCCGGCACGGAACTCCGGATCAAACCGGCGTCTTTGTTCTCCCACGACCCAACCATCTCTCTGGTTCAGGTCTCCACGCTACGAGGGGAAGCGCAGAGGCGGGAGCGGCGCGATGAGCGCGCCGCAGCTCTACACGCCGGTCGAGGCTGCGGAATTGCTCAAAGTCCCGGAATCGTGGCTGCGGAAGAAGGCTGCCGCTCGGGCGATCCCATGCACGTTTCTCGGCAAGCACCTGCGTTTCAGCGACGACGACCTGGAGGCGATCATCAGGTCCGGCTCAAGACCGCCGGTCAGGTCGAGCTCTCGTCTGCGCCCGAGCTCCGCAGGTCGAAGCAGCCGGACCGAAACGGAGTGAAAGAAGGTGAGGCGATGGCGTACGCGCAACGACACGGCAAGGGATGGAGGGCGCGGTACAAGAAGCCGGACGGGAGTTGGGGCTCCCGGTCGGGCTTCGAGACCAAGGCAGCCGCCGAGGCGTGGGGAGAGGACCAGGAGTCGCTGATCCGGCGGCACCTGTGGATCGATCCTCAAGAGTCCGAGACGCCCTTCGGGACGTTCGCTGAGGCCTGGCTGACCGGTTCTCGGCTGGCCATCACAACACAGGCCAAGTACCGGTCCTACCTGGACAACCACGTCCTCCCGCAGTGGGAGGACTGGCCGCTCATTCAGATCTTCAACAACCATATGGAGGTGCAGGGGGCTGGGTCAACGAGCTTCACGACGAGCTCGCCGAACCGACGGTGGCGTCGGTCTTCGCGCTGTTCTCCACGATCATGAATGTGGCGGTACGGGCGCGGAAGATCCCGGCCAGCCCTTGCCAAGGCATCCGGGTCACTACAGGGGAGTACGAGGCCGACCGGCAGGTGGCGACCCCGGCGCAGTTCCTGCGCGCGGCCGTCCGGCTGCACGACAGCTTCGGCTACGCCGGCTTCGTGCTGACGCTGATGGACGGCTACACCGGAGCCCGCTGGTCGGAACTGGTCGGCCTCCAGCCACACGAGTACGACGAGATCAACAAGGCGATCCGTGTCCAGGAACCGCTCACCGAAACCGGAGGCACTCTGGCCAAGGCCAAGCGGACGAAGACGCCCGCCGGGAAACGCTGGGTCCAACTCCCGCCATTCCTGGCCGAGATGTACGAAGCGCTGCTGGACGACTGCATCCACCCCTACGTGTTCGTGGGGGAGAAGGGCGGGAATCTGCGGCGCGGCAACTTCAGGCAGCGGTTCTGGCGGCCGGCCTGGGACGGCGACCCGGACAACCCCGATCCGGGCAAGCGGCTCGCGCCGGTGCTCCCGGGGTTCACCTTCCATGAGGGGCGTCACACGCAGCGGACGTGGCTGGCCGAGGACGGCATCCCCGAGGTCGCGCGAGCGGCCCGTCTGGGACACAAGATGCCCGGCATGGCCCGCGTCTACGAGCATGTGACCCCGGCGATGAAGCGCCGGGTGCTGGAAACGCTCCAGGAGCGTTGGGAGTCGTCCCTGCTGGCCCTGCGCGGCCGGGAGCGGAAGCGGCTCCTCGTGCTCCACCCGCAGATGGAAGAACAGATCAATCGACTGACGGCGCGGCGACAGGCCGAGGCGAGCGAGGGCGACAAGATCATCGCCCAAATATCGCCCAGACAAGCCTGAAGCCCCGCCTCTCTGGAAGAGAAGCAGGGCTCCTGACCTGCACTTTCACGTGGTGGGCGATACTGGGATTGAACCAGTGACCTCTACCGTGTCAAGGTAGCGCTCTCCCACTGAGCTAATCGCCCTCGCGAAGCAGAGTGTGCTTCAGAGGTGGAGACGGGATTTGAACCCGTGTACACGGCTTTGCAGGCCGTTGCCTCGCCTCTCGGCCACTCCACCGTGAGGCCTTGGGAAGACCTCTCCGAGCGGACGACGGGATTCGAACCCGCGACCCTCACCTTGGCAAGGTGATGCTCTACCAGCTGAGCCACGTCCGCGTGTCTCGGGGGCGTCCCCCCTCGGCAACGGGGTAAACACTAGCGGATACTCGGCCCCACCCCCAACTCGATTGGTCCGGCCCGCGTCGCGGGTCGATCTTTCGACGTCCGTCTAAGCGTGCGCGGCGTACGGTCGAACCATGCGAGCACCGTACGACTCGGACATCGCGCCGGTGGCAGCGCTGCTGGCGGACCGTACGCGCGCGTCGATGCTGACGGCCCTCCTCGATGGGCGCCCGCTCGCCGCGGGAGAGCTGGCCAGGACCGCCGGGGTCAGCGCGGCGACGGCCAGCTCTCACCTGGCCAAGCTGCTGGACGGGGATCTCGTGACCGTCGTACGGCAGGGACGGCACCGCTACTACCGCCTTAAGGGCGCGGAGGTGGCCGCCGTGATCGAGGCGATCAGCCGGATCAGCCCGGACGTCGAGGTCCGCAGCCTGCGCCAGTCCCGGCAGGCGCGCGCGCTTCAGGAGGCCCGTACCTGTTACGACCACTTGGCGGGCCGCGCCGGCGCCGCGCTGTTCGAGGCGATGCTCAGCCGCGATCTGCTCGAGACCGTCGATTCGTCGTTCAACGATCCCGCGGCGTCCGCGTACGAGGTGACGGACAAGGGGGAGCGGCAGCTGTCCTCGATCGGCGTCGACGTCGCCGGGCTGCGCCGGGCGCGCCGGAGGTTCGCCGGGCACTGTCTGGACTGGACCGAGCGCCGCCCGCATCTCAACGGAGCGCTCGGCGCGGCGCTCACGGCCCGGATGATCGAGGACGGCTGGTTCGAGCGCGGGTCGGCGCGGCGGGCGCTGCTCGTGACCGAGAAGGGCCGGAGCCGGCTGGCCGACGTCTTCGGCTGTGTCCTCGCCTGAGCGGCCGATTCCGTGGCCGCCCGGCCCTTTTCCGCTCCTGATGGAACCGCAGGCCGCGCCGCTGTGTCCGATATACGGCACGTTGCCGCGTCCAATATCTCTCACTCAGGAGGTTTGAGAGGCTTGGACACATTAAGGTGTCGCGTGCGTCGCAGCGACGTTCCGGCGCGGAGGGGTGACGAGATCGGTGAGCGGGGAGCGTAAGTTCTTCCGTCGTGATCGGCTGACCGGGCTGATCGCGATCGGAGCGGTCGGGGTGTTGTGCGTGGCCGCCGTCGTCTTCGGAGTCGGAATGGCCAGCGCGAAGTACCATCTCGCCGATGTCGGCGGCTGGCTGACGTCATCCAAGAAGGGCGAACTCGTCCACGTCAACGGCCTGTCGGGCAAGGTCGACGGCAAGGTCACCCTGTCCGGCACCGCCGGCCACAAGATGCGGGTGATCCAGCAGAACGGCGTCGTCCTCATCGTGGACGAGACGACCGGCGTGGTCAGCCGCGTCGACCCGGCCCACCTCAACGTCGTCCAGGGCGTCTCCTACCGCGGCGCGGCCGGCATGCAGGTCGTGTCCGGGTCCGGCGCCGCGTACGCGCTCGACCAGGTCAAGGGCAGCGTGCAGCGCCTGGACCCGATGACCCTGGCCACGCAGGGCGACCCGATCAGCCTCACCGGACCGCTCGGTTCGGCCGCCATCGACGGCAACGCGACGCTCTGGGTGCCGGTGCCCGCCAACGGGCAGGCGGCGTCCGTGCAGAACGGCCGTCAGGGACAGCCGATCGGGGTCGGACGGGCCGGTGACGACCTGTCCCTGACGATCGCGGCCGGGTCCGCGGTCGTCACCGACTTCACCACGGCGGAGAGCCTCGTCCTTGGCGACGGCGGTGTCCGGGTGAAGATCAAGCTGCCGTCCATCGTCGCCCAGCTCGGCAAGGGCAAGGTGACCGCGCCGCCCGTGACCACGGAAGGGCAGCTCGTTCCCCTGCTGGCCGGTAAGTCGCTGATCGTGGTGAACTCGGGCAGCGGCTCGGTGAGCAGCGTCTCTCTCCAGCTGCCGCAGCACCAGCTCACGACCCCGCAGGTGCTCGGACAGCGGGTCTACATTCCGGACCAGACCTCGGGCAGCCTCCTGGTGTACGACTCCGCGACGAACCGGATGGCTCCGGAGGTCCCGGTCACCGGAAAGCCCGGTCCGCTCGAGGCGTTCGTCAAGGACGGCCTGCTCTGGGTGAACAACCCTGACAGCCCCAAGGGCGTCGTGGTCGACGGGTCCGGCGAGCACAAGCCGGTGCAGAAGTACACCGGGAAGGTGCCCGGCGGAGCCGAGAACCCGATCCCTAAGGGGACCGACGACGGCCAGGACAACACCGGGCAGGACAACGGAGACAACGGGGACAACGGGGACACGGGGCAGGACAACGGCGGGAACGACAACGGGGGGAAGGACAAGGGAGGTCACGGCAGGCTGCCGACGCCCCGGCTCCCGGTCCACCCGACGCTTCCGCGGCCGACGATCAAGCTGCCGACCAAGCCCCCGAAGACGACACCGATCAAGCCAGCGGAGACGCCGACGGCGCACCCGACGGACACGCCGAAGGTCACGCCGCCGAACAAGCCGACCAACCTGCGGGCGGCGGCGCAGCCGGACGGGAGCATCAAGGTCGACTTCCAGCCCGGCGGCGGCGGGAAGGCGACCGGCTACAAGCTCATCACGCCGAGCGGCCTGACCGCCACGCCCGCCAGGATCGCCGCGGACGGTCCGGACTACACGTTCACCGCGAAGGGCGGAACCTGCGGCACCGAGTACGTGTTCGCGGTCGCGGCGACGTACCAGAACGGCGACCACGAGTCGGACGTCGAGTCGGACCAGTCCGACCCGACCCTGTCCTGCACGCAGCCGGACGCGCCGAGCGGCGTCACGGGCACCGGGACCACGCAGGGCGCGAAGATCAGCTGGCAGGCCCCGCCGAACGCCACGGGCGTGACCTACAAGCTCCAGGTGACCGGCCCGAAGAGCTACACCAAGAGCAACTTCTCCGGCACGTCGGTGACGATCCCGACCATCTGGAAGAACGGCTCGTACAGCATCCGGGTGACGGCCTCCAACGGCGCCGGCGGCAAGACCGCCAGCGTGACCAGGGCGCTGGCCGGCCCGTCGCACACCTACGGCATCCACAACGGCGGCAACCCGAACGAGTCCAGCAAGATGTGGGCGCAGGCGAGTCCCAACAGCACCGTCGTCGAGTACATCAAGAACGCCAACAGCCAGACGGTGGTGGTGGACTGCCAGAAGATCGGGGTTCAGTACAACCACCCGAACGGCAAGGCGGCGTTCAGCGGCAAGCTGTACGACCACGTCAACCACAAGGGCAACATCGGATACATGATCGGCTACCTGCCCGTCACGCCGCACTCTCCGTGGCAGGAGCTCGCCGGGCCGACCATCTGGGAGTGTGCCGGCTGATGACGGCCGAGATGCACCGGGCGTCCGACACGGACGCCCTGGCGGGACGCTTCGCGCAGTTGTTCGGCGCGCTGGCGGGCAACATCGAGCGGGTCATCCGCGGCAAGCGGGAGAACGTCGAGCTGGCGCTGTTGTGCCTGCTCAGTGAGGGACATCTGCTGCTGGAGGACGTGCCGGGGGTCGGCAAGACCACCCTGGCCCGTACGATCGCGGCGAGCGTCGACGCGCGCTGGACGCGGATCCAGTTCACGCCCGACCTGCTGCCGTCCGACGTCACCGGCGTGTCGATCTTCAACCAGTCGAACAACCAGTTCGAGTTCCACCCCGGCCCGATCTTCGCCAACATCGTCGTCGCCGACGAGATCAACCGTGGTTCGCCCAAGACCCAGTCGGCGCTGCTGGAGGTCATGGAGGAGCGGCGCGTCACCGTGGACGGGCAGCCGAATCCGGTGCCCCGCCCGTTCATGGTGATCGCGACGCAGAACCCGGTGGACATGGACGGCACGTACCCGCTGCCGGAGGCGCAGCTCGACCGGTTCCTCATGAAGATCTCGATGGGGTACCCCGACCACGCCTCGGAGGTCGCCGTGCTGGCCGGCACGCCGACGGGGCCGCTGATCGACCAGCTCTCGAAGGTGGCCGGCCGGGACGACATCAAGAACATGATCGACTTCGCGGGCCGGATCCACGTCGCGCCGCCGCTGTACGACTACCTCGTGCAGGTCGTCGCGACGACGCGTCAGCACCCCGACATCCGCCTGGGCGCCAGTCCCCGCGCCAGCCTCGCGCTGCTGCGCGCCGTACGCGTGCGGGCCGCGGCCGCCGGCCGGTCGTTCGTCGTCCCCGAGGACGTGAAGTCCCTCGCGGGGCATGTCATCGCGCACCGGCTCATGCTGACGCCGGAGGCGGAGCTGCGCGGCCGTACCGCCCCGGAGCTCGTCGCCGAGGCCCTGTCCCGGGTGCCGGTGCCGCAGTCCACCGGGGCCTGAGGTGCTCACGCCCGTCGGCTGGGGGGTCGCCGTGGCCTCCGCGGTGCTGTACGCCGTCGGCGCCGTCCTCGGCTACCCCGAACCGGTGGCCCTCGCGGTCGGCGGATTCCTCGCCGTCGTGACGGCGGTGCTGTGGACGCTGCCGCAGCCCAGCCTCACCGTCGTACGGGAGGTCACGCCGGACCGGGTGGCGCGCGGCGAGCCGGCCACCGGCGTGCTGCACGTCACCAACACCGGCCGGGCGCGCCGGGCGGGGATGCGGGCGTACGACGCGTGCGGCGGCGGGCGGATCGACGTCCGGGTGCCCGTGCTGCGCCCCGGAAGGGCCGAGACGATCCGCTACGCGCTGCCGACCGACCGGCGCGGGGAGATCCCGGTGGGGCCGCTGCGGCTGGTCCGCGCCGACCCGTTCGGGCTGGCCCGGCGGGTCCGGGAGTACGGCGAGCCCCGCACCCTCCTGGTCCGCCCGCACACGGTGGCCCTGCCGCTCCTGCCCTCGGGGCGCAACCACCACCTGGAGGGGCCGACGTCGGACACCGCGCCGGCGGGCACGGTGACCTTCCACGCGCTGCGCGAGTACGCCATGGGCGACGACCTGCGCCACATCCATTGGCGGTCGAGCGCGCGCACCGGCACGCTCATGGTCCGCCAGCTCGTCGACGCGAGCATGCCGCAGACGACGGTCGTCGTGGACACCGACGCCGGCGTCTACGCCGACGCGGACGACTTCGAGCTGGCGGTGGACGCGGCGGCGTCCATCGCGGCCGGCGCGGCACGCATGAACTTCCCGGTCCGCGTCCTCACCGCGGACGGGCCGCTCGTGGAGACCCGTGGCGGTGCCCGCGACGTCGAGGAGCTCCTCGACCGGCTGGCCGGCCTGTCCCGTACGGACGGCGCGCACGGCGCGGTCGAGGTCGCCCGGCGCGTACGGGCGGGCGGGGCGCTGGTCCTCGTCACCGGCGGGCGCGGGGAGGTCTCCCGGACCGGGGCGCTGCGCCGGCGGTTCGACCGTGTGGTGTGCGTACGCGTCCGGCCCGAAGCCCCCGGACCGAGCCTGCCCGGCGTCGCGCTGATCGAGATCTCCGACCTGGCGGAGCTGCTCGTCGCGTGGAAGGGCGCCACGCGATGACGACGACGGCGGCCCCCGCCGAGCGGGGCACCGACGCGCCGCCCGCGCCCCGCCGGGTGCTGCGGGTACGGCTGATCACCGCGCTCGTCATCGTCACCGCGCTGGCCGGCGTCGGCGGCGCGGCGTTCCACCGGGTGTTCACGCTCGGCGACCTCGTGCCCGTGGTGACGGTCGCGGCGGTCAGCCCGGTGCTGCTCGTGGCACTGCTGTCCTGGCCGCGGCGCCGGACCTGGCCGCTGTGGATCTCCGTCCTGGTCACCGCGGTGGCCTGGACGCTCGTCGCCGCGCTGACGCTGTTCCACGGCGACTTCACGGTGGTGGGCGGGGCGCTGCGCGATTCCTTGAAGGGGACGCTGACCTCGCTGCTGCCCGCCCCCGGCCGTCCCGAGCTGCTCGTCCTGCCGCACGCGCTCGTCTGGCTCGCGGCGTTCGCGGGGGCCGAGCTGAGCCTGCGCACCAGGATGAAGGCGACACCGGCGCTGCCCGCGGTGGCCGTCTTCTGCGTCGCCCTGCTGCTCGGCGTGCACGGCCCCGGGTCGAATCTCCCCGTCGCCGCCGGGCTCGTCGGGCTCGTCGGCGCCCTCATGATCGTACGGAGCGGCGGGCGGCCGCTGTGGCTGCTCGCCGGCGTCCCGGCCGCGGCCGCCATCGGGCTGCTGGCCGCGGCCGTCGGACCGTACCTGCCGATCAAGAGCGCGGCGTACGACCCGCGGGCGACGGTCAAGGCGCCGCCGCCGCAGCAGCGGGACAGCATCAGTCCGCTCGACCGGGTGTCGGCCTGGCTGCAGACCCCCGACCAGCAGATGTTCATCGTTCACGCCAACGCGCCCGAGGACTGGCGGATCGCCGTCCTGGACCGTTTCGACGGCGTCACGTGGACCTCCGGCGCGCGGTTCGTCCCGGCCGGCAACCGCATCCCCGACGGCGTCACCGTCGGCCGTACGAGGGTCGTCCAGCGCTTCACCATCCAGGACCTGCCCGGCGTGTGGGTGCCGGCCGCGGACCGGCCCCGGACCATCGAGGGCCTGGCGGTGGCGACCGATCCCGGCAGCGGCGTGCTCGCCACGGCGGAGCCGCTGCACTCCGGCCAGGCGTACACGGTCACCTCGATGGTGCCCGACTACGATCCCGGCCGGCTCGCGGCCGCCCAACCCGCGCGGGACGCCGAGGCCCAGGCCGCCACCGACCTCCCGGAGACACCGGGGACCACCGCGAAGACCGCCGAGGTCCCGCCGTTCCGCCGGCTCGCCCAGCAGATCACCAAGGACCAGGACACGGCGTTCGGGCGCGCCGCAAAGCTCGCGGACTACCTCCGTCGCGCCGCCAAGTATGACGTGTCCGGCCTGCCCGGCCACACCTACGCGCAGTTGCGCTACTTCCTCGGTAGTTCCAAGCGCGGCACCTCGGAGCAGTTCGCCACGGCCTACGCCGTCATGGCGCGCTCGCTGGGACTGCCGACACGTGTCGTCGTCGGCTTCCGGCCCGGCGTCGGCGGCAACGGCGCCTGGCAGGTCCGCTCCGGTGACGTGCTCGTCTGGCCCGAGGTCGACTTCGCGGGGCTCGGCTGGGTGCCGTTCTTCCCCACCCCCGAACAGGCCGGCGCCTCGGGCAAGTCGGCCTCGGTACCGGCGGGGGAGACGCAGCAGAAGCTGGAGGCGGCGCAGAAGAGCGCGGCGGCGGCCCGCAAGAAGGACACCGGATCGGGCCAGAAGGGCGCGTCGCCGCCCAAGACCCCGACCCGGCGGCCGCACAAGACGTCATCGACGCCGCCGTGGCTGTACGGCCTGGTCGCGGTCCCGGTCCTGCCGACGGTCTACCTCCTCGGCGTGCTGATCGTTCCCGTCCTGCGGCGGCGGCGCAGGCGCGGCGGCGCCACACCGGCCGAACGGATCACCGGGGCCTGGGCGCAGACCCGCGAGGCGCTGGGCGCGGTCGGCCTGCCCGCCGCGACCGCCCTGACCGCCCATGAGGTGGCCGCTTTCGGCGCCCAGCGGATCTCCGGGGCCGAGTCGCACCTGCGCCCCCTCGCCGACCTCGTCAACCGGTCGCAGTACGCCGCGACACCGCCCGGACCGGACACGGCCGAGGCCGCGTGGCGGCACACCGACGAGATCGGCCGGCTCGTCCGGCGGACCGTCGGCCCGCTGCGACGCCTGATCCGCCGCCTGCACCCCGGTTCCCTGCGCCTGCGCTGATCACCGGGGCGGCCGGGCGGTCACTGGGTCGTGGCGCCTCGGATGCACTTCGGCTTGGACCACGCGATCGCCGCCGCCTGCCCGTCGCTCTGCCCGATGGCGACCAGCGCGCCGACCGAGAAGCAGTACCCGCGCTGGGCGTCCAGGCCGGAGAGGTTCACGGTCGTCGAACGCGGCGCCAGCGGCTGCGGGGGCGTCTGCTCTCCCGATCCGTCGGACTGCTGCACCCAGATCGGGTAGTTGTTGTTCTTGGCGATCTTCCAGTGCAGGACCACGATCTGCCCCTTGTCGACCGCGCGCAGGCCCCAGGGGGTCGCGGCGATCATCACCTGGGACGGGACGGCCACCGGAGTGGGCGAAGCGGACGTCCGCGACGCGGTCGGCGTCGGCTTCGCCGTCGGCGTATCCTTCGTGCCGCCGCCGACCTTCCCGAGCACCAGGAAGCCGCCGATGCCGATGGCCGCTCCACCCACCAGGACGGCGAGCACGGTGGCCACGATGGCGCCCGGCCCACCCTTCCGGTCGTTCGCCGGCGTGCCGGTCGGATCGGCGCGCCCGGCGGTCGCCGGCTGCGCCTGCGGCGCGGCCTCAGGGCGAGGCGGTGCGGACACCGGCTCCGCACCGAACGGGCGGGACATCGGGTCGTGATCGGGCCAGGCGCTCGGCGTCTGCGGGAGCCCGGGCATCGGCGGGTGCGCGAGTCCGGCGCTCGGCACACCGGGCGGGGCGGCGATCGGGGGGACCGCGGGCGGCTGGACCGCGGGCGGCTGGACCGGCCGCGGTCCGGACACGTCCGGATGCTCCGCCGGCAGGTGCGGTGGGGTGTACTGCTGGGCCAGCAGGTCGAAGCCGGGGCCGGTGAGCCCGGAGTGGTCCGGCTCCGCGACCTGCGGGGTCGAGGTGGGCGCCGGTGTGATCGAGTCGCTGCCCGCCAGCTCCGTCATCGGAAGCCCGAGCTCGATCTGCAGCTCCTGCAGCCGGTGGGCGAACTCCACGGCGCTGGGATACCGCTCGGCGGGCGTCTTCGCCATCGCCTTGGCGATGACCTCATGAACCTGGGGCGGGACGTCATGGCGCGGGATCGGCGGCGGCGGATCGTTGAGGATGCGCATCATCAGCGCGCTGATCCCGCTGGTCCCCGCCTTGAACGCCGGGCTGCCCGCCAGCAGCTGGTACAGGCTCGAGGCCAGCGAGTACACGTCCGAGGTGACCCCCGGCGGCTCGCCGTTGACGACCTCCGGCGCCGCGTGGTGCGGCGTGAACGCGGTGGTGTGCGTGGCCTCCGACGAGCCGGTGAGCCGGGCGATGCCGAAGTCCGCGAGGGCCGGCTCGCCGTACTTGGAGACCAGGATGTTCTGCGGCTTGACGTCGCGGTGCAGCACCCCCGCCTCATGCGTGGCGGCCAGGGCGCCGGCGATCTTCACACCGGCCCGCAGGACGTCCGGTAGCGGGAGCGGTCCCTCGCGTGACAGCCGGTCCCGCAGCGACCCCCGCTGGAAGTAGTCCATCGCGATGAACGGGCGCCCGTCGTTGGTCACGCCGGTGTCCAGCACGGTGACGACGTTCGGATGGCCGGTGAGCCGACCGGTGATCTGGCACTCCCGCTCGAACCGGCGCATCGTGTCGTCGTCGACGGCGTCGACGGACAGCACCTTCAGCGCGACGATGCGGTCCAGGCGCTGCTGCTCGGCGCGGTAGACGACGCTGAACCCGCCCTCGCCCACCCGCTCCAGGATGCGGTAGCCGGGCACCTGGTCGATCATTCGGTCTCTTCTTCGTTGGAACGGCTGAGGCTGACGGGATGAATCGTGTCGATGGTAATGCCTGTTTCAGGCTGTTCGCTGGGTTCGCGAAGGTTGATCCACAACGTCGTTCGACGCCGGAACGGACCCCGGCGTTCCCGCGGGCGAGGACCGTTGATCGGCGGCGCTCCGCCGCGCGTAATCGGCTCGAACCAGGTGCGTGCGGGTCGTAGTGTGGGGTTCGGCCGGGCGTCCAGCCTGGCGAAGCAGGGGAGAACCGGGCCAAAAGGGCCCGGAGTGGAGAGGTGGCTTTCGCAGTGGCCGAGCTCAGCTCCCAGACCGGGAACGTCCCGGTGTGGATCAATGGAGAACTGTACGCCCCGGAGAACGCTCGGGTGTCGGTCTTCGATCACGGCATCCTCGTCGGCGACGGCGTGTTCGAGACGGTGAAGGCCGTACGCGGGGAGGCCTTCGCCCTGACCCGCCATCTGCGGCGGCTCGCCGTCTCCGCGGCCGGCCTGGGACTGCCCGAGCCGGACCTGGACGCCATCCGCCGGGGCACGCTGGCCGTCCTCGCCGCCGCGCCGTCATGGGACCTCGCCCGGATCCGGATCACCTTCACCAGCGGTGTGGGCCCGCTCGGCTCCGACCGCGGCTCCGAGGGCGCCACGGCGATCGTCGCCGTCGCCGAGCAGACGCCGTTCCCGCCCACCGCCGACGTCTCCGTCGTGCCGTGGCCGCGCAACGAGCGCGGTGCCCTCTCCGGCCTCAAGACCACGTCGTACGGCGACAACGCCAAGGCCCTCGCCTACGCCCACGAGCACGGCGGGGCAGAGGCGATCTTCGGCAACCTCGCCGGCAACCTCTGTGAGGGCACCGGCTCCAACGTCTTCATCGTCCGCGACGGCCGTCTGACCACGCCTCCGCTGTCCTCCGGCTGCCTCGCGGGCATCACCCGGGCGCTCGTGCTCGAGTGGGCCGGCGGCGAGGAGGAGGACCTGCCGCTGGAGGAGTTCGCCACCGCCGACGAGGCGTTCCTCACGTCCACGACCCGCGACATCCAGCCGATCCGCGCCGTCGACGGCAAGGTCTTCCCCTCGGCGCCCGGCTCGGTCACCCGTAAGGCGATGGAGGTCTTCGCCGCGCGCGGCGCCGCCGACCTCGACCCGTGACAGGCGTACGGCCCCGCACCATGGGTGTGGGCCAGCGCTGGGAGGCGCCTGGTGCGGGGCCGTACGGTCCGTGCGGGGGGTTCAGATGTGCCAGAGGAGGTCGTCGAGTTCCGCTTCGATGTCGATGAAATCAGCTTCCCGGCCGGCAGGAACGATCGCATAGGTCCGGTCAAGGAAGTCCGTGAGAGGGGTCAGCGGTACCTCGAAGTGCGCCCGGCCGAACGGCGACGACAGCGTCAAGTTCAAGATCCGCTCGCCGCTCTTCTCCGCCGGCCACACTCGCACGTCACCCCTGCCGACCTTGCGCACAATGCCGACGGTCAGCAACTCACGAGCAAAGATCCACTCCACCGGTGCCTCGTTCCCGACATGGAACGCGACACGGATCGCATAAGGATCATCAGCGGAGTAGTCCAACGTCGCAAGCAGCGGGATGATCGTTCGATCCGGGACGATGAGCCGAAGGCCGACCTCGGCGGAGGCAGTGGTGCTGCTGCTGTTCATCGGTCATCCTTCAGGCGTCAGTCCCGCATCGCGGGTTTCTCGGTGAGGACTTCGCTCCCTCCAACGGGTGTCCCCCTGGCTCTGTGACGCGTAACTGTCAAAAGTCCTAAGAACATTCCGCCCCCCGTACGTCATGTGACCTACCTCACCGGGCTTGATACCCGCTCTGACCTGCGTGGAAGCGAAGTGACCTAGGGTCGATCGCATGAGGGAGACGTTGACCGACTGGCGCGAACGCATCCGCACCCGCCCCCTGCTGAACAACGTCTGGCGGCTCGCCGTGTTCAGCGTGGGTGTGACGGTGCTCGCAGCCGGTGTCGCGATGCTCGTGCTGCCGGGCCCGGGATGGGCAGCGATCTTCGTAGGCTTTGCCATCCTGGCGACCGAGTTCGCCTGGGCGCAACGTGCCCTCACCTCCGCGAAGCAAACGGCGAGCAAAGCGAAGGAGAAGGCCCTCGACCCACGTGTGCGACGCCGGAACCAACTCCTGGCCATCTGCGCCGGTGTCATCGTCGCCGCCGCGATCGTGGCCTACCTCCAGGCCTTCGGGCTAAACCTTCCGTGGAGCGCCTGATCGCCGATGCGCGAAGAGGGCGGGGGATGCGCTAGTCTTTCAGGCGTCGGTTGATCCGCCTGGGGCGATTAGCTCAGTGGGAGAGCGCTTCGTTCACACCGAAGAGGTCACTGGTTCGAACCCAGTATCGCCCACCCAGTGTGAGAGCAGGTCAGAGAGGGTTCCGGAGTTCACTCCGGGGCCCTTTTTCGATCTTCAGGTCTGGTCGGGGAGCCAAACGGGGAGCCACCGTCACGCGGACTTGTGCTGACTGAAGATGGTGTTCATCGTTTCGGCACCCTTGGTGATGACGGGCCGGAGCTGGTGCCGGTACACCTTCTCGGTCACCGCGGTGCCTGCGTGCCCGACGAGATCGGCGATCGTCTCGATGGGCACACCGTTGTCACTCATGATCGAAACGAACGAGTGACGGAGTTCGCGGGGAGTCCACTTCTCCCCGATGCCTGCCTTCCTGGTGATCCCGCGGAACGCCCGCCGGACGTTGCCGGCGTCGAGCGGCGCTCCCGTGCGGGTGCAGAAGACGAGGCCGTGATCCTGCCAGTCCTTCCCTGCTTTGAGCCGTTGTGCGGCCTGGCGCTTGTGATGGAGGCGCAGCGCTCGGGCGACCTCTTCGGGCAGTTCCAGCGTTCGGCGTGACTTCTCCGTCTTGGTGTCGCCGTGCGCCCGTACGGACCGCCACACGTAGATGGCGAACCGCTGGTGATCGAAGCCGGCTTCCGTCACCGGACGCCATCCGGTTCGGTCGTCGATCCACGCCACGACGTGATCCCAGCGGAGCGCCCGTGCCTCTTCGGTCCGGACGCCGGTCATGAGGCTGAGGACGACGTAGGCGTGGAGCGGCGAGGCTTCGGCCTTCTCCAGTACGGCCGTCGCCTGAGCGAGCGTCAAGGCCTTGCTCGGACGTCCGGCCCTGCCCTTGGGGGTGGTGACCAGTTCGGCGACGTTCCTCAGCACCTTGTCGCGGGCCTGGGCCTGCCGGATGGCCCGCTTGAGGATCGAGTGAACGCCTTGGAGGCTGCGCGTCGACAGCGTCTCCGTGAGGCCGTCCAGCCACTCGTCGACGTCGTCTGCGCGCAGGTCCTTGAGCTTGGCCTTGCCCGGTTATCAAGAGGCGCGGCCTCGGGGCCTTCCCTGCCGGGGCGCACCCCGAGGCGTGTAGAGCAACGTAGCACGGCGTTCTACGCACGCGTCAGTCCTTCCGTCTCGGTCCGCTCGATGAACTCGGCAAGGTGCTGGTCGGTGATCCGGCGCAACTTGCCGATCTTGATGCTGCGGAGCTGGCCGGTACGGAGCAGGAAGTAGACCTTGTCGCGGCCGATGTGCAGCATCTCCGCCACTTGCTCGACTGTGTACGCCTGCAGGTGCCTCACCTCCTCTCCGCCTGGTCGCCTCCATCGCTGTGTCGGTGCGTTGGGTTGCTTGCTCCGGCTTGTCTCACGTCTCATCTCGTGCGCTTACGTGCAGGCGCGCGCGAGGGTGAGACGTTGAGACGAGGCATCCGCCGTCGCCGGACTCGGAACTCGCCGCGCGGTACCGCCCTCGGCGGACCTGGACGACTCGGCCGGCGTCGACATGTTCGGCGAGTCGCCGGTAGAGGGTGGGGCGACTCATCCCGGTGATCTTGATCAGCCTAGCGACGGAGATGCCGCTATCCGGAGCGTCGTACAGGGCCTCCCACAGGCGCCCTTCGGACGTCGCCGGCTGCTCCGGCATGGGCTCCGCCGGGGCGGTGTCGTGCGGCTCGTCCGGCGTCTGGTTGGAGTCGGGGTCGGGCGCCGGATGGGGTGGGTTCAGCACCGGCCGATGTACGGCGTAGCGGTCCGCGGTGGCCGTGACGCCCTGGTCGGTGATGAGGTAGGCGCGCGCTCGCTTGGTGGTCGGGTGTTCGGGTGCGGAGATGAGGAACTTGCCGGGCGCGTCGAGCGTGTGAGCGTGCCAGCCCGCGTTGAACGCCCCTTGCCCGAGGATGAGATCGACGTCGCGGCGTTCCCGCACGCGCAGGCAGATCCGGACGTCCATCTGAGAGCGCGTCGCGCCATGCCCCATGGCTTTCTGCGTGGGGCGTTGGGTTGCGGCGAGCAGCGTCACCGCGACCGCACGTCCACGGCGGGCGATCGAATCGGCGTAGGCGGTGGCGGCCCCGGGGAGTTCGGCGTACTCGTCGACCGCAATCACCAGGGCGGGACGTCTGCGCGTCGGCTCCCACACGCGTGCGCCGTGATGGCCGGACTCCGTGGCACGACGGTCCAACTCGGCAACCGCGTCGCGGAAGAGCCGTGTCGCCTGTTCGGGTGTAGTGGCCAGGCGATCGAGAGCGCGGACCCAGGGGCGGAGTTCCATGCCGCCCTTGAGATCGATGCCCCAGATCACCACGTCCTCGCAGGCGGTGAGGGCCGCGAGGATGACGTTGAGGACGCCGGACTTGCCAGAGCCGACGACTCCGCCGATCAGGGCGTGACGGCGCAGCAAGAGCACGGTTGCCGGGGAGGCGTCCTCGAACACTCCCAGCGGGATCGGCTGCGCGATGGAATGGATGTCGGGTGCTTGCCAGGGGACCGGGCGTGCGTGCGGATCGGTGTGCAGCACGCGCATGAGGAAGTGGTCGGCCCGCGCGGCGTCGGGTTCGATGCGAACCGCTCCCGGACGGGTGCCCAGGGCCGATTCGATGGCGGAGAGCTTGCCGATTGCGTCGGCGACCGTGTGCCCGCGGCGGAGCGCCATGCGGGCGGTCCAGCCCCAGGCGTCCACCACGGCGGACATCACGCGAGAGCCGTTGAGACCAACCGACTCGGCGATCTCGGGCCAGGCGTTGAGGGTGCGCTCGACGCGGACGCGTGCGCGCCTGCGCCGGTGCGCCCACCCCGGGACCGACAGCAGTACGCCACCGACGAGCAGTGCCTGGGGGAGTGGTCGGCTCGTGGGGCCGGCGCTGGTCGCTGCGGCCATCCATCCGCCTGCGAAGACGGCGACGAGAGCCGCATACAGCCGTTCGGAACGCCTGGCCAGACCCGCGCGGTGGCCGAAGCGCAGCAGCACGGCTGCAGTTACGACAGCGACGCCGACGAGTTCGGGCCACCAGCCCGGATGAGTCGTGTGGAGGAGCCATGCGGCGAGGCCGGTGAGGCAGGCCAGGTTGAGGGGCGCGAGTTCGGAGCGGTAGCGCCACACCCAGCGGGCGATCAGCACGCCGATCATGTCGGGTAGCTGGCTTTCGGAGTTGATGACCATCATCGGCTGGATGCCGTGGCGGCTCATCTTGCGGGCCTGGCGTCGAAGCTGGCGTGTACTCATCGCGCGGCCCGCCTGTCCGCCTGGGCGTGCAGCTCGTCGCGGAGGTAGGCCAGGCAATCGGCCTCGCCATCGGCGTAGGCGGCGAGTGTGGCGCGGGCAGCGGCCGTCAGGTTGGCCTGGTCCAGGCGGACCGCGGAGGCGATCGCGGCGAGGGCTGCGATGTCGGAGAGGGACGTGTCGATGATGCGCCAATAGGTGGCGAGGGCGGGCAGGGAGTCAGCGAATGCGGCGATGATGTGGCGGGCGGTGTCGTTGCGGGTGGTGGCCTCCTGCAGGTCAAGCCTGGCGGTACGAGGATCGTTGGGCACTTAGGCATCGCCTCCTCAGGTCGGGGATGGATGGTTCTAGGCGCCGGTGAGCCATCGCACGATGGCGGTCACCAGACGCCGGATCTCGGGGGCGGCGTTGGTCGCGGCGAGGAAGAAGCCGAACAGCAGGCACAGCACGGCGTGCCAGACGCGCAGTCCCATGTAGCGCCAGGCGAGCCAGGCGACTACGCCGAGGAGCACGACGAGCGGCACGGAGACGGTCATGGACGTCACCTCCTCTCAGAGCCAGTCGTTGCGGGCCTTGCGACGCTGCCAGCGAGCGCGGCACCGGCACTTGCGGCAGATGCGGTTGCCGATCTCGATGAGCGCGCCACAGGTGCAGCGGCGTCCGGTGAAGCCGTCGGGGAGTCGGCGCATGTGCATCACTTCCGTCCCTTGATCAGTTCGGCGATCTGGGTGTTCTCGGTGGCCTGGTCGTGGGTGTTCTTGCGGACGTAGACCCCCAGCACGGCGCGAGCGAAGCCGGCCAACGGGGTGGGCGCCTGGTCTTCCAGCGCGGTCCAGGGCGCTTCGCGGCGAGCACCGACGAGGACGAGCAGGAGCAGGACGAGGGCCAGCGCGGTGACGGCCAGGGCGAGGAACGTTACGGCGATCATTCGGTCACCTCCCAGAGCAAGCCCGCGGTTCCGTCGCATCCGCAGCACATAGACAGGACTAGACGTGTATAGATTCGAGTGGCCAGTCGTTAGCGCTTTTCGGAGGGTGGGAAATCGAGGCTTCGGCTCGTATTTATTCGGGGCAATTTCCTTACGCCCCCAACGATGCGCCGATCAGCCCGGACGAGCACCAGCATGACTGGACGTGTTCATGACGTCTTACTAGAGTCAATGAGTCCTGAGACGTCCCTCGACCTGGCTGGATAGATGACAAACGAAAGACTCCGAGCGGCGCTGCTGGAACGGGGCATGACCGTTGCATCTCTCGCCGAGGCCATCGGAGTCGATGAGAAGACCATCGAGCGCTGGATCAGCCAGGGCCGCACTCCGTACCGGCGACACCGCTACGCTGCGGCAACACATCTCGGCGTCGACGAGACCTACCTCTGGCCGGACGCGATCTCCCGCGAGCAGGTGGCCACAGCCTCAGAGAGCGAGATCGTCAACGTCTACCCCCACCGCTGGGCCATGCCTCGCGACATCTGGGGACGACTCTTCTCCCAAGCCGAACGAGAGATCGACATTCTCGTATACGTCGGGCTTTTCCTCGCCGAAGACACCGGCGTGCAACGCCTCTTCGCGGAGAAGGCCAGAGCTGGCGTGCGCTTCCGAGTCCTCCTCGGGCAACCCGACTGCCCCGCGGTCGCCCTGCGCGGCGAAGAGGAAGGCATCGGGGACGCCATCTCAGCCAAGGTCCGCAACGCCATCGTGCTCTACAAGCCGCTCCGCCAGCTCGACGGCGTGGAGTTCCGCCTACACGACACCGTCTTGTACAACTCGATCTACCGGGCCGACGACGATCTCCTCGTCAACACCCACGTCTACGGCAACGTGGCCTCCAACGCGCCCGTGCTGCACCTGCGCAGCGTCGCTGGCGGGGACATGGTGACCACCTACCGCGAGAGCTTCGAACGCATCTGGGACGAGGCCAAGCCCTTGGCTGCGGGAGACTGACCGCATGGCCCGCCGGATCGACTACCACGACGACCCGAACGCTCCCAAGCCCAACAGCATGGTCCCCTCGGTCAACGTCGTGGTCACCAACGACGACGGCGACATCCTCATGATTCGCCGGACCGACAACGACAACTGGGCGCTACCTGGGGGAGCGATCGACCTCGGCGAGTCAGCAGCCCAGGCCGCGATACGTGAAACGCAGGAAGAGACCGGCATCACTGCCGAGGTCACCGGCCTGGTCGGCATCTACACCGACCCGCGCCACGTGATCCACTACACCAGCAACGACGAGGTACGGCAGGAGTTCTCCATCGTCCTGACCGGCTACCCGGTGAGCGGGCAGCCGACCCCGAGCAGCGAATCGAGCGAAGTCCGCTGGGTGCCGGCTGCCGACATCGCCGGTTACGAGATGGATCAGGCGATGCGCAAGCGGATCGAGCGGTTCCTATCAGCGGACGATGCTCCGGAGATCACCTGACGCGCGCCTGAGCGTGCTGAATCGTTCGCACCGCTCCGATGAGATGGGAAGACGATCGCTGGATGAACCGGGTAACGAGGTGCCCATCACCGTAGCGAGCCTGGATCTCGCTGAGGCGATCCTCAACGGCTACCGGATGCCCGTCTGGCGTCGTCGTCATGTCGCAGTAGGTCAACGCATCCGCTAGGAAAGGACTCGCCGACTGAAACTCCTCCGTGAGCTGAGCGGCAAGGCCGCGGTCTTCGGCTTCGTGCAGCGCGCAGGAGTGGTAAGCGACCAGGCCGCAGAGGACAGCGTCGGCGTGCTCGACGTCGCGCAGGTATCGAGCGCCGTCGAGTGGATGGAAGCCGGTCACGGCCAGGGCCGGTGAGTACCCGATGTCATGCAACCATGCGGCGCTCTCGACAAGACCGGCTTCGTCACCGAGCAGCGGAGCCAACGACCGTGCCTGCCGGGCAACACCTTGAACATGAGCCCAGCGACGGGGCAACGGTCCTTCGAGCAGGGTACGGGCGACGTCGCGCGCCCAGTCAGGATTTGCCATGCACCGAGGCTAGATCTTGAGGCAGGGACGTCTAGGGACGCGGGAACGGTGTCTAAGGACGTCTCCGCACGAAACGTCCCTTGCCATGTCGGACCTCGACGAGACCGGCCGCTTCGAGATGGGCGAGCGCCTGCCGAGCAGTGCCCCGGGCAACTCCGTACTGCGCCATGAGCGCAGCCTCACTGGGCAGGACTTCCCCAGGAACGAGCTCGCCGCTGTCGATCTGCTGGCGCAACTCGGCGGCAATTCGGAGATAGGTGTACGGCGTCGTGACGTAGCCAGCCACCATGCGGCCCTTGCCGGGGAAGGTCTGGATCAGCCCTTCCGCCTCAAGCAATCCGAGGGCGCGCCGAACCGTGTTGCGCGCGACAGAGAACTCGTGGCACAAGGCGGCCTCGGACGGCAGCAGGGCTCCGGCGACGAGTTTACCCGTGACGATGCGTCCGCGTAGCGCATCGGCAATCTGCGCATACGCTCCCCAGGGAGCCGATCCGGAACTCACCGTCTACCTCGTGCCCCGCCCTCTTGATGCTCAGGCTGCCGCTACTGTCCGTCGCTTCCAGCGTCAGCACCGTCTTGGTCCAAGCCCGCCACGAAGTACCGAGCCTGATCCGGGTACTTCGAAATCAACACCTTAAGGTGCTGAACCTCCACCACTTGTGACGCTCCGGTGAAGCGCATCGAATCTAGCAGAGCGTAGAACTCCGCCAGTGATTGCTGAAGCTTCTCCTCTCGCGTGCTCATTCCGCCGCCTTCCCCCAGTGCTCCGGCGGGCGGGTGTAGCTGCCCTTGTGGGGGAGCGTCCACAGGTAGCCGCGCTCTCGAAGATTGGCGACCGCGCGATGTACGGTCCCTGGCGAAGCGTTGAGTTCCACCGCTAGTCGCCGCTGCGAGGGAATCTGACGTCGGGGTTTCCATTCGCCAGACTCGATCCGCTCCTGAAGCAGCCTTGCGATTGCTTCTTCTCGTCTCGTCATGCTCCTGCCCCGATGAGGTACTTACACCAAACGATCTTTCCGCCGGACGGCAGTACTTTGCAGCCCCATTCCTTGGAGAGCGTTTCCACGAGCAGCAGCCCGCGTCCGTTTTCGTCCTTGTCCAAGGCGGCTCTCTTCCTGGGCAACTTTTTACTTACATCCCAGACCTCGATATGCAGCGCTTCCGCCACCACGGAGAGGCAGAGGTAGATCGGTGCGGCCTTGCCGGCCAGATTGCTCTGGCCAGACATGTCGCAAAAGACCCCGGTAGCGTTCACGGCATTGGTCACCAGCTCACTAACCAGCAGCTCGACCGTGACCACCTCTCCGTCGAGCCCCCAGGCGCCGAGAACCCACCGCGTGTATGCACGCGCACGGCCGACAGCAGATGGCAATGCAACCGTGAGCATGCAGTCCGATCGTGGATCCATGGTCCGCCTCGCAGCACTTGTAGCCTCTTGTTTTTCAGGGCGTGGTTCCGTGCCCAAGAGCAACGTTCAAGCAGGCAGCTCGACGCCGCTACCTGAACTCACGGACGTCTCGGGATTTCTCGACAGGGCATGTGGACGTCCTGGGACGGCTGCGCGATGTCCGGAGACGTCCCCAACCTATGGTCTAGCCTCGTTACGAACGCCCTACGTCGATGCAGACGCTCGTGCCAAAATAGAGGTGGAGAAGGAACCGTGAACGCAGAATTACTCGCAGCTATTGCTGCGTCCGGAATCGATGAGTCGGATATAGCAAGACGCCTCGGCGTTGACCTGAAGACGGTAAAGCGCTGGATACATGGCCGTCTGCCATACCCGCGCTACCGTCGCAGCCTTGCCGAGATGATCGGCGTCGAGGAAGAGGTAAACTGGCCTCATGCTAAGCGAATGTATGCAGCAAGGGCGGTAAAGTCGACGAACATCGAGGCTGCCTACGCGCATAGGTGGGCTGTGCCGCGCGAAGTATGGCTTACGCTATTCGGATCTGCCAGGCGAGAAATCGGTGTGCTGGCATACGCAGCGCTCTTTCTTGCCGAAGACAACGGAATCATTTGCGTTCTGGCGAATAAGGCGCGCGCAGGCGTTCGCGTTCGGATCCTACTTGGCTGCCCAGAAGGGTCCCAAGTATCCGCGCGCGGAGTATGTGAAGGGATCAATGCTGCCATCGCGGCGAAGGTGCGTAACGCCATCACGCTATACCGGCCTCTCGTTGAGATCGACGGCGTGCAGATCCGACTTCACGACACTGCTCTCTATGCGTCGATTTATCGAGCTGATGAGTACGCCCTGATCAATACTCACATCCACGGGGTGCCCGCATCGCATGCCCCAGTATTCGAGATCCGACACACGGTTCCAGGTGACATGGCAGAGACTTACTTTGAAAGCTTCGACCGTGTGTGGGCGGACGCGACAGATTGCGCCTGAAATACATAGCGCTACGGTGAAGGTGAAGGTAAGGGAAGCTGCACGATCAGTTACCCGCAGCACGCTAAGGCGATCACCTAGAACCGTTTATGGCATCGGCTCTAGTGATCATCTCGCATTCTGGTCCCATCCGTCAGGTACTCTCGCTGACGAGGCCCTCTTGGTCACTCACGATCCGGTTCTAGACTGGCGAATAGGCGGTAGCCTAAATCTCTCCACGGATACGTTTGACTCGTTCGATGGCCTTCGCGGCATCACGTTTCTGGGTATAGATCCTGACGCCTGCTTTGCCGACAGCTGCGACGTTAGGATCCTCTGATCGGCTGTATTCCTCAAATTCTGCCACTAGTCGATCCATGCGCTCGGATTCCTCGCCCCATGCCACCCCGAGTTCGGCGCGCAGTGCGATAATCTCCGGTTCAACGTCTCGAGGTATAAGAAGACGGGCCAGATCTGCGGTAGAAGGCTCCGGGCCCGACAGTCCATCCCTTACGGCCAATACCTCTTGTGGCGTCATCTTCCCTTGGTCAAGTGATCGTTGTAGCCA
This sequence comes from Actinoallomurus sp. NPDC052274, assembly GCF_040679475.1. Lineage (NCBI taxonomy): Bacteria > Bacillati > Actinomycetota > Actinomycetes > Streptosporangiales > Thermomonosporaceae > Actinoallomurus > Actinoallomurus sp. NPDC052274. Next base: position 140,080 of record NZ_JBFAUT010000011.1, on the reverse strand, counting down.
ATCCACATCCCCGCCGGGAAGGGTGCGCAATAGAAACCAACGCAAGTCGGACGATCCGAAGTGGTCCAGTAGGTCGGTTCTTTTATCGCTGGGAAATGAGCGCAAGAAGGTCTCAAGCCGATGGGGTACGGCGCTGCAGCTTTCTAGTGCTTCGGTAAGAGTGCGCGCCACATAATCATACAGTTCATTCGGATACCAGCGACTCATGAACGCGGCAAGTTCGTCTATATGGTAATCGTGAAGAGAGGACACCGATTCGAGATCCAAGAGTTGAAATGCTGAAAGCCATTCCAGTTCGATCTCGGCCGGCGACCATGCCTGATCTTTCTCTGCCTTCGCCATGAACAAGGCTAGTGCAACGACTCCTCTGGTTGACTCCACGCAGCGGGTAAGCATGGCGCGTTCTTGATCAGGAGTAGTGATGTGTCGCATGAAAAGCGATTCCATCAGACGAAGATCTGCTGGCTTCAGTCGTTGCAAGGCCATTTGTCGCGTCGTCTCCGAAACCGCCTCGACCAGGACGCTCTCAATTGTTGAAGAACGTGCTATCGGGTCGTCCAGACATTGCTCTAGAAGACGTTGCGGCATTGATGCCGAAGTCCGTAGCGCGGCTCTTACAAAGGGCCATGCATCCGGAAACAATCCAACCGCAAGAGAAGTTTCAACCCATGGTATTGGGTTTTCGGCTCGTTCGGCTATTGTTTCGCAAGCCCATTGAAGCCGCGGCGGCCATGTAGCGTTCGCGAGCGACAGATCAGTCCTTATTTTCATCAACAAGGGAATGATTTCAGATGGTTTGTCTTTGGCCCAACGTGTTGCAAGTGAAATAATGTTCTCTCGCAGTCGTTCTTGGGACCTCTGCCGCCCGTCGCCGTGATCAAGATTTACGAGGAAAATCTCGCTAACATCGTCGATCCGCACTTCAATCTGGACGCCATGTCGACGTGCGAGATTCCGCAAGAGCATGGCTAGGCCGGGATGGTTCCTGGTGAAGCCGCTCAGATCTACGATTAGCTTAGTTCCGAAATGCTTAGCGGCGTCGATGCTTGCAGATGCGTGGTTAATCCCGAACGGCTGGTCATGTCCGCCACCGATACGCAGCCAATCGTAGGCTTGGTCTATCGCAGCTTTTATAGGCTCTGCTGGTGATTGCGAGAGACGTTCCCTAATGATTGGCCAGATCTGCTCGAAGATTTCTTTAGTCTCGTCAGGATCAACGATTGTCTCGGTGATTACCATTTGCCGCATGTCGGCTGGGTTTAGGTATCGACTTTGCAGATGAAGCGACAAGCATGCCGTAACCACCGCGCTGTAGACCTGCCATGCGCGTGAGTCGGCCTCGCGGTCCGCAATCCAGGCATCGGCTCGCCGAACAATTAGCTTACGTATCTTCTTCGTGCGTTGTAGTTCGGGGTGGTAGTCCGATATAAGCTCTTGAATTTGCCGAAGTGCATGCCCTAGTGTATGTGTGGGTGAGCGTTGATCCATCCAAGCGAAGTCGAGTAGGAGGTCGACCGCTTCTGAGAATAGGTACCGTCGAGCAATAACTGCAGATATCCGAGTAAGTTCTTGCAAGTACCAGGTGTCTTCAAGCCCTGAATCCTGCAAAGACCTAAGCGCCAGCTTAACTGTTTGCAGGACATGCTGTCCCTCTTGTGATCCAAGTAGGGCATAGCGGAGCATGAGCTCGGGAGAAGCGCTATCTGGGAGCAACCTCTTCATGAGGCGACGTGCAACGCTTCGTGCCTGGTTCGCGCCGAGGAATGCGCTTTCGATCGCGATCTCAACCAGGTCGTCCCGTCTGTCGGTCCACGAATCTACGAGGTCGTCGACATTGAAAACTGGAACGTCTGTCCTGAATGCATGTTCGGCGACTAGCGCGCGAGCGAGCATCGGCGGGCGAACATTGTATTTCCGGGACTCTTTCCCCCTGTTGTGATCGTAAACATTGGAAACGTCCACTATTCCGCCCTGTGCGGCCTTCAGTATCAGAACCCGTGCTTCGGGGCCGCTCAGTGCGAGATCTGCGGCTAGCTTAGAGATCTCGCTATTCAAGATGCCGCCGAGTGCGGCGATGGCCGTAAGGACGTCGATAGCATTCTTTTCGACTCCCGCGCGACGTAGATAGCGCTCAACTTCTCCGAGCAGTGCGCGTCCGTCTGCCAGTGATGTCCATTCCTGGGTTTTCAATAGGAGATCGGACAGGGCCACTGCCCAGCCTGGTCGCCCTTCAGCTTGGTCGAGAATTTCTTGCCGGGCAATGTCACCATGAATGCCCATCGCCCTGATAATGGTATCAATATGTTGGCGCTCAAGGAGACTAACCTTGATTTCGGTTGAGACGGAGAATGCATCTTCAACTGACTCAACCTCGTCCTGCCAGCAGATCGCGATGATCCTATATTCTAGGAGATCGCCTTCAGTGCGACGTAGGTGAACAACTTCTTTGAGGGTATCAATCCGCTGGCCGGCGTCGTCAATCGCAATAGCTGCCGGTGAGAGTGCTCGCAAGTCGTCTAGTAGGCGGGTGCTAGAGGCAGCTTCATCGACGAAGTACACGTTCGGGACTTCCGCGGCTAGCCGCGTCTTGCCGACACCCGGTGAACCAGTAAGGATTATGTCTCCGTCTGAATCCGCGATTTGAGTCAGCTCATCATCTCTTCCCGTTAGCGGGAGGTGGGCCCATGGACTTTCTGCAAGGCTAGCCGGCGCCCGGGTCAGGGTGATTGATTCGCTTGATAGGCCGAGGAGTTCTCTCCGCCACTCGCCATCGCGCCGAAGTGCGCTACTGAAATATTGTCGGTCGTAAATAGAATCCACTATCACCCCGAACTCTGCCGCCTTTTGTCGGAGCTTCTCACGCTGTTGTTCGTTTAGCGCGGCGGGATTCGCTAGTATGATGCGGTGTACCGGTCGACTGTGTGCTGCCATGCTTTTTAGGCCTGAAACCATGTTTGCCTTTACGCCATCGACGCTGCGCGCGGTCGTGACCAGCAATCGGATCGGTGGTTCCTCGGTGTGAGAATGGATGTCTGCGTCTCTTCCCCAGTCCGTGCCGCCAGGTATTGGTGAAAGTCCGGGATATATTGCGCCTAGTAGGTCGGTGGCGCACCGCTCAAAAAGTGCGTGATCGAGATGCTTTGTGGAGAGTGCTTGCTCTATCCGAAGTAGCTCGTGCAACGGAGGCTCTTCCTAGGTTGCGATGATGATGGAGAAGTAGGATTCAGTCGTGAAGCTTGTAGCTCGGAATGAGCTGCGATCTTGGAGATCGGCGTTTAGGCCAAGTTGATCACTGGTAGATGAGCGAGAGATGTGTCGACCTCTTGTGTCGGTCCACCTGCTTGGAGACGCCCTCTGCCGTTGATCCACCTACTGACAGAGGTGATTGAGGTTCCGAACTGTGCTGCGAGTTCGGTATAGGTCGGACGGCCGTTTGGAGGTGATCCCCAATAATGTTCGCGCATTTCGCTAATCAGAACGTCAGGAAATCGCCTGGCCGCGTGGTGATTCTCTCCACGCGGCATCGTGCCATGGTTGATACAGTCCCGTCGGTTCTCTGCTTGGGTCCCAGCGGCTAGATGGCGCGGATTGCAACATTCGTTGCGATGCTCGGGCTTTGGGCAACGGTGCAGGATGATACTGGGGACATCGGAGTAGTGATCGATGCTGTGCTGCAACTGGTATGCGATGCGGTGTGCAAGAGCCGCTTGTTGCCCTTGCCACCTGAACTGCCCATAGCCAAACTTGTTTCGGGTCTTTCCGATCCACGGCCAGCAGTCTTCAGGTCCTTGTCGGTCGATATTCACCCAGAACTCGGCACTCCTGGCTCGCAGCTCCAAGTCATCGGGATCACCTACGGCAATCTTCCACCCGCCGGCTGGCGGCGGGATCGGCTGCGTCACTTCGCGCGGGCCGCGACGGCCTTCGCGTTGGGCGTGGAACCGATCTTCAAGATTCTCGGCCACGGTTCCTGGAACTAGGTGAGCTGGATTGCAACACGGCTTGTTGTCGCACAGGTGGCGCAGCACGGTTCCCTTCGGCGGTGGCACCTTTAGACCGTTGGCTAGCGTGTAGGCGACAACATGCGCAGCGGTGGTGCCTAGCTGTTTTTGGAATAGAGCCATCCTGGCATAATCGGATCTGTAAGCCCTTCGGTGGGGCCAGCATGAGTTCGAACTTCCGGATCGGTCAACCTCGGCCCAGAATCGCGCCTCTCTTTGGTAGCGTCGTTCGGGTACTTCGTCGCGTCCGTAGCGCTTACTGCCGTTACGGAAATCGCGGTCGCCATGTTGGTGGCCATGGAGGTGTCTGTAAGTGCGTCTGCTGACGATGGCATTCATCATCTGCGGGCTGATCCCAAGCTTCCTCGCAGCCTCCGCCTGCGTGAGCCGACCTGATCGGATCTCAGCCAGCGCCCAGAGCGCTTGGGTGTCAGTGAGGGAACGCTGAGGGGGCATACGTAATAAACTAGCGGCTCTCGCAGCGATTGTCGTCGTGTTGCCATGACCTGGCCGACGATCAACTGAGTCCAAGATGGTTGCTTTGAACGACTGGGAACCGTTCGGGTGAGCCTCCCGTTGTCCCAGCTTGCGGTTGCTCGGAAGGGCAAGCCGGTACCGGTGCGTATAGAGACGACCCCTGCACCACCGTATGGTGCAGGGGTTGTCCTCATACCCTCTGCTCGATGATTCGTTTGACTCTGCGCCGATCGATGTTCAGCTCACGGGCTATGGCCCGTTGGCTATTGCCGGCTTCGTATCGCGTGCGTATCGCCTGCTCCAGCGTTGGTGCGCCCGATGGCGCAGGTGGTACGTCGATTTCGACTTGCGGTGGGGGCTGGCTCGCTGCCTGGTGCGTAGCCTTCCCCGTAGAGGGACGGTGCTCGTTTCTGATGAGCATCATCAGCAGTTCGTAGGAGCCGACGAGAGCCAGGGCGGGCCAGGCGCTGACCAGGGCACCTATCGGTCCGTGTCCCACGCCGTGTGCCAGGTTGGCGCCGATCGTAGCCACGATGCCGACTCCGAGGCTCCACAGCGCCAGTGGTGGTACAGCCCTGGTGCGCCGGTTGGCGTCGAGTACCACCATGGAGGCTGCCCAGATGAGGCCGTCCACGGTGAGCGGTACGAGTCGTGCGGTTGTGCCCGACTCGCCGTGAGAGCGCACCAGTTCGTAGGCGTGCCGGTAGGAGATGACGGCGGCGACGGCGGCCACGCCAATGACGGCGAGGGCGGTGGTGGCCCGGATGACGCGGTCAAGCACGGGCCAACTCCTCGCGCCAGGAGGCGACGAATGGATCGCCCTCGCCGTATCCGCAGGCGAGTCGTTCGGCCAAGGTCAGGGCCGTGATCGCCTGGTTGTAGGTGAGGGGGACCGGCCAGGTGGTGACGGTCCACTGATCTCCGGTCCGATTCGCCGTGGCGACCTCGCGGCCGTCGACCGTGAGGGACATGTGGTCTTCGTTGATCTCGATTGCCATAGGGGCTCCTCTCCCGTCCGGGAGGGGAGCCGCGGGAGCCAATTTTGGGAGCCAACGCCTTCAGGCACCCTCAGACTCACCGCGACTCCTCCGGACGTAATCGCAGGTGAGAGGCGCCCCGCGTGGCTCGCTGCCGACCAGGGAGAAGATTGACTGACCAAATATGGTTCACACCGAAGAGGTCACTGGTTCGAACCCAGTATCGCCCACCCAGGTCAGAGGCCGGTTCCGATCAAGGAACCGGCCTTTTTCGTGTCCGTACAGCTGCGAAGTACAGCAGTAGGGGCCGCGAAGGGGGCCAGAAACAGGAATTGTTCCGGTCGGGAGGATGCGCAGGTCGTCGCGACCGCATGTCTACCATCGGAGTGGTAGGAGCGGTGAGCAGGCGCGGCGGCCTGCGGGCCAGTAGGCGAGAGGTGACCATGGGATCAAAGCCCCTGTCATCGCAACGCGGCCCGTGCCCGGGCACGGAACCAGGACATGGCCGATCATCCCTCGTCGAGCGCTGGCGCGAGTCGGCGCACCGGCACCTCACCCCCACGAAGCGGTCTCTCCTGGCGATGTGGATCTCCTTCGGCACCACCTGGGGCGTCGTACGATTGATCACGCACGGTATCCGGGGCGGGTGGCTGCCTTGGGGAACATCTCCACGGGCGGCCGGCATCTGCACCACTACAACTTCGGCATAGCCACGCTCGCCGCCGTCGGCCTGATCGCGGTTCGCGGTCACGGACAGGCCGTGGGACACCCCGCGGTCGCCGCCGCGTACAGCGCCGGCACCGCGTTGATCACCGATGAGTTCGCCCTGTTGCTGGACCTGCGGGACGTCTACTGGGCGGAGCAGGGGCGGCTCAGCGTGGACGTCTGCCTCGGCATTCTGTCCGTGCTCGGCACGTACCTGACCGCCCGACCACCGTTCTGGCACGAGATCGCGACGGTGACCCGCCACCACGTCAGCTCCACGGCCAAGCGACGCCTGACACCCGCCCCATGAAGTCCGGCTTCTCGGGCGCGACCCGCGAGCTGGACCTTTTCATTTGGGGCAAGTCGATGATCATCGAGAAGTTCCGGCGGTCCCACCCGGTGGTCTCCCATCCTGACCGGGAGGAGTTCCCGGTGCTGACGATGCAGATGCACCCGGATCCGAAGATGCCGCGGTTCCATATCGCGCTGCTGTCCGCGCTCGGCGCCCGGCCGAACCTGGGGCTGCTGGAGCAGTCGGCGTTGCGGCTGTTGCGCGAAACGCGTGTCCCCGTCCTGGTGATCGACGAACTCCAAAACGTGCTGCGGCGGTGGCGTCAGGTCGGCCGTGCGGCGAAAACCCCATGCATGCGTGTCCGTGTGCTTCCTAGAATCGGGTCTTGTGCTGTCCCGCCCTTCCTTCATCAGTGACGAGGCGATCGCGCATGGGGTCGCTACGCACTGGCTGTCCGAGATTGTCGATATCAGCTACCTGCCATGGGGATTCGGCGCCCACCATTGGCGTGCGATCGGCGGGGGCACCACTCTGTTCGTGACATTGGACCAGTTGGGGCCCCGGCACACCACGACGTCCCTGGAGGCTGCCTACGCCGGGGCCGCCGCCCTGGCCGCCGCTGGCCTGGACGTGGCATGTGCGCCGCTGCCCGCCCGGTCCGGACGGTTCACGGTCGACGTCGGGGCCGGCGTGCTCAGCGTGACGCCGTGGCTGGAGGGCCGGAGCCCGACCGAGGCGGAGGCCCGCGAGCCCCGACATGTCCGCGAGGTCGTTCTCGCGCTGGCCGCGCTGCATCGCGCTGCCCCGCCTGATGGCCTGCGGTCTTGGACTCCGCAGGTCGGCCCTGAATTCGCGGATGAGTTGCGAGCTCGCACCGCCAAGCCCTGGACTAGCGGGCCGTTGGCGGAGCAGGCACGGGTCGCCCTTGCCGCACACGACGATGTGATCAAAGACTGGACGGGCCGCTACCGGGAACTGGCGGAAATAGCATTCTCCCGTCGGGACTCATGGGTGCCGACACACGGCGAGCCGCACAATGACAACCAGGTCATGACCGCCCAGGGGTTGAGGCTGGTCGACTGGGAGTCGCTGGCTCTCGCACCGCCCGAACGAGACTACGCCGACCTGCTCGCTGCGGCAGACGGCCTCTTGCTCCCCGACCCCGCGATGGTCGAGTTGTTCGCGCTGGACTGGCGGCTTTCCGAGATCGCCGAGTACGCGCGCTGGTTCGCCGCTCCACACACCGGCACCGACGACGACCACACCGCTATGGAAGGGTTGTACGTTGAATTGGCGGGGGATGTGGAATAGGTCCGCGTTCCCAGGGGTGTGCCGGGCCGCACCTGACCGCGTCGTGCTGGCCCCGGCCGCAGATGAGGCGAGTCGAGACATCCCGGCGCTTCGGACCCGGACCGTACGCCAACGCCCCATCGCCGTCTGCGCACGAATCACCATCAGTCATCACCGTCACGCAGAGCTGCTTTGCCCGTGGCCTGGGGCTCAGTCGGCAGGGCGGCGCGTTCGCGCTCGGAGCGGAGATCTGTTCGGCTGCCACCGTGATCCGGCGGTCCAGCCCGGCGGCCGGCCGGGCGGCGATCTGACGCCGGCTCAGTGAAGGTGACGCTAGACCTGCGGGGGCTCTGCCACGATCGTGTGCGGATGCTGACGCCTTATGTGTGGATCGGGGGGAGCCTTGCCGCCGGATGCCGAGGTGCGGCAGCACGAGTGGTGGATCGATCCTCGGGAGTACGCCCGGCATGAGGCTCGCCGTGGTCGCCGGTTCGCGTTCGTGAACCTCGTCCCGGCCCGTACCGCGCTCGTGGTGATCGACATGGTGCCGTTCTTCGTGTCCGGCAACCCCTACTGCCGCGGCATCGTGCCGAACATCGGCCGCATCGCCGATGCCCTTCGCGCAGCGGGCGGCACGGTCGCCTGGGTACTTCCAGCAGCCGGCGAAAGGACGCCGGTGCTGGATGAGTTCTTCGGCCCGGAAACAGCCGAGGCCTACCGCGCGTCCGGCGGGACGGGGCCGCTGCCCGAGCGGTTGTGGCCGGAACTGGCGGTCCGTCCGGGTGATGTGCTGGTGGAGAAATCGGCTCCCAGCGCGTTCTTCCCCGGCCGGTGTGACCTTCCCGGGCTGCTGGAAGAGCGCGGAGTCGACACCGTTCTGATCAGTGGAACCGTCACCAATGTGTGCTGCGAGTCCTCCGCCCGCGACGCCGCCGCTCTCGGACTGCGGGTCATCATGGTCGCGGACGCCAACGCGGCACGACGCGATCAGGATCACAACGCCACACTGCACACCATCTACCGCTCCTTCGGCGACGTGCGCACGACGCCCGACCTGCTCGAGATGATCCGGCCGGCCACCTGACCTCACCCACCGCGAGACCCCGGAAGCCGCCTGCCCGGCGGGCTCACGAGCCGCCGAGCACGCGGTAGGGCACCTGGCTGCGGCGGTTCGCGTCGATGGCCAGACGTCCGCCGGCCATGGGCCGGGCGCGCTGGGCGCAGTCGCGGCGTTCGCAGATCCGGCAGCCCCGGCCGATGGGGGTGGCCGCGCGCGGGTCGTCGAGGGCGATGCCCTCGCCGTAGACGAGCCGGTGGGCGTGCCGGGCTTCGCAGCCGAGGGCGACGGCGAAGTCGGCGCGTGGTGCGCGACGCCCGACGCCCAGGCGGGCACCGCCGAGGCGGCGCGGCTGGGGGAGCTGCACGCCGCCCTGCGCGAGGCCACGATCGAACGCAGGGGCATCCACCCCAACCTCGACTACCCGGCCGGCGTGGCCTACCACCTGATGGGCTTCGACATCCCGATGTTCACGCCGATCTTCGTGATGAGCCGGATCACCGGCTGGATCGCCCACATCATCGAGCAGGTCGACCACAACGCCCTGATCCGCCCGCTGGGCTTCTACAACGGCCCGACCCAGCGCCCGGTCCCGGCCCAGCGCCCGGTCCCGGCACCGGCCTGAGTGAGCCGGACCAGCCGTTTCAGTCGCTGTGCCGCCTGGCGCTTGTGGTGCAGACGCAGTGCTCGGGCGACCTCTTCGGGCAGTTCGAGCGTGGTCGTGGGCGCGGCGCCGGCTTCGATCTCCAGCGGTTCATTGACCGAAGGCGAACGCGCGGTGCTGCTCGATTCGACCGGATCGCGACGGGTCCGGCTGCTGTGCGAACTGCAAGCCGGACACACCGGGCCGCGCTGGGCGCTCGGCAACAACAGCGATCAGCCCGAACATTGCATCCATTTCCCAAGAGAAGTCGGTCAGGGGCGGTACACATTTTGCCCCCAGGGACAAGAAATACCGTACTTGTCCTGCCCGGTTGGTGATCTGCACGATTAACTCATGACAGAAGATGAGTCGGATCCCCGCCGCTGGGCGGTGCTTGTCGTCCTGTTGGCCGGAATGCTCATGGGAGGCATGGACCTCACGATCCTCAATGTCGCACTGCCCACCGTGGGCCGGGAATTGCTGCCGTCCAGCTCCCAACTGCTATGGATCATGGACGGTTACGCGCTCACCGTGGCGGCGACGCTGGTGATCTGCTCCACCTTGGGAGACCGGCTCGGGCGCAAGCGGATCCTGGTGACGGGGTTGACCGTCTTCGGGCTCGCCTCGCTCGTGGCGGCCCTGTCCTCGGCGCCGGGTCAGCTCATCGCGGCCAGGGCCGCGCAGGGTCTCGGCTACTCGATGATGCTGTCGAGCACTGTGGTCATCATCCGCGTCGTCTTCCCGATCGCCCGCGAGCGGTCGCTGGCGTACGGACTCTGGGTGGCAAGCTCCAGCACCGGCGCGGCGCTCGGGCCGGTGCTCGGCGGCGCCCTGGTGGAGCGATTCTTCTGGGGGGCGGTGTTCCTGGTCAACGTGCCGATCGCGGCGGTCGCACTGCTGGCCGGCGGGGTACTGGTCCCTGAGTCCCGCAACCCCGCGCCGCGCCGCTTCGACGGCGTGAGCGCGCTGATCTCGGTCCTCGGCCTGGCGGGCGCCGTGTACGGGCTGCAGCACATCGGGCAGCCCGGGGGCGTCTCGCCGGTCACCGTGGGCGTCGGCGTCCTGGGTGCGGCGTTGCTGGTCGTCTTCACCCTGCGCCAGCGCCGTATTCCCAACCCGCTGCTTGACATGCGGCTCTTCACCGACCGCCGGTTCTCGGTCGCCACGGTGTCGATCCTGCTGTGTTACGGCGCCTACACCGGGCTGCTGTTCCTCCTGACCCAGCAGTTGCAGCTGGTCGACGGCTGCTCACCGCTGACCGCGGGCCTGTCGCTGGTGCCGGTGGCGGTGGCCGGCGCGGTCGGCGGTGTGCTGGCCCCGCGGCTCGCCGCGGCCGTCGGCAACCGGTGGGGAGTGACGGCCGGAGTGTCTCTGCTCGCCCTGGCGTTGCTCGCGCTCTCGGTGTTCGGGGCGGCCGGGAACCTCTCGGCGCTGGTCGCGGCCGGCCTCGGCGCGGGCACGGTCATGACGCTGGGCGCGGACTCGATGATGAGCTCGGCACCGCCCGAGCGGGCCGCGGAGGCCGGCGCCGTCCAGGAGGTCGGGTTCTCGCTCGGGGCCGGGCTCGGCGTCGCGGCCATGGGCATCATCACGATGGTGGCGTACGGCGCCAGCCTCAAGCCCGTCGACGGACTGACGGCCGCCCAGGCGGACGCCGTCTCGGGGTCGTTGAGCGTCGCGATGGACCTGGCGGCCAAGCTCGCGGGCGGGACGGGGGAGGCGCTGCGCAGCAGCGCGCAGCACGCCTTCGAGACGGGCTTCTCCGTCAGCACCGCAACGGTGGCGGCGGTCCTGCTCGTGCTCGCCACCCTGACCGCCGTCCTCCTGCGCCCCGGCGGGGCCGAGGCCGCGGAGGACACCCCGCAACACACCCCGGCAGCGCACGAGTCGACGGTCTGAGGCCACGGCCGCGTGGGAATCCGTAACAGCGGGCACGCGGGAAACGGCCATCTTGTGGGGCGGCGTACGCCCCTACGAGATGGCCCTCACGCGTCGGTCCGGCGGGTTCAGGCCGCCGTGGAGTCTGGGACGGTGCTGCGGACCTGCTCCCGGTAGTAGTCGCCCCACTCCTCCAACTGGGTCACCAGGCCCCGCAGGCTCATGCCGATCTCGGTCAGCGAGTACTCCACGCGCGGCGGGATCTCCTGGTAGACGGTGCGTCGCACGAGACCGTCCTCCTCCAGCTCGCGCAACTGACGGGTGAGCATCCGCGGAGTGATATCGGGCATCGCCCGATTCAATTCACCAAAACGTAGCGTTTCACCGAACAGATATTTCAGGATGCTGAGCTTCCACATACCCCCGCAGACGGTCATCGCGACCTCAAGAGTGCAGTAGTCGATCATCTCATCCACGCGCCGCCGCATGTTCCTCCCACTATTCGTCCCCCGCCGATCTCTGCTCGGCATCCTGATATCCCCATGTTAACTACATCTGTCTGAACAGGCATTGAGTCGTTCCGGTAACCGCCGGTCACCGTCCGCTCAATGATCCGTTGCTGGGAAGGACTCAGTGTGCGCGGGAGCCCTGCGGAAGCATCACCGACTCCGCGTCGATGCGGCGGGAGTTGTGGCCGGTTCCGTCACGGGCACTGCCTTCCACGCCGGTGACAGGACATCGGACAGGACGCGCTCGGGGTCTCCGAGTCCGTCGAGCACGCTCTCGGTCGCGTCCGGGGGCACTGCGAGCGTCATGACGTCCAGCCACTTTCGCCGCAACTCCACGTCTGACAAGGGGAGGTCGGGATCGCCGGGCGCGACGGTGCACAGCTCCTCGGCCTCCCGGCCGTCGACGGTCCGTACGCGCACACGGGAGGGATAGGAGGCGGGGGGAGCACTGTCGAACTCGGGGGCGTGGGTGAGGCGCACCCGGGCGGCGAGCTGATCGCGACGGGGATCGCCCAGATGTCCTTCGTCGATCTGCCGTGCCCCCGCGGCGCCGTCGAGCACCACTGCGGCGAGCACATGCGGAAAACTGTATTGCGCGTGTTCCAGCGTTCGCGGCGAGGTCTCGCTGAGGAAGAGGGCACCACGGTGTGTCTGCACCTCGATTTCCGCGACCTCCTCAGCGGTTGCCCCCAGCTCCCGCAGTAGTGATTCGAGGCCGTGGGCGGCCGCGTGGATGTAGCGGCAGCACGCGTACTTCTTGAAATAGGTGCGCCCGCTCTCGAAGCTCTCACCGAAATTCATGACAAAGTCGTTGTCCGCGGCTCCGGGGACATCGAAAGGGGTCGCAGCGAAACCCGACAACGCGGGCGGGCGGTATCCGGCCGGAAGGCCGAGAAATCCGCAGCGGGCGAGGTCGGCCGCCGTCACGCCGGCCAGCGCACCCCAGCCGATCGACTCCTTCGCCATCGGCAGGGCGAACGTCGCCATCGGCGCGTGCTGCCACGCCAGAGTGATGGCTCGCGTGGTGGCGTCGGCGTCCAGGCCGTACAGCCGGGCCACGGCCGCGGCGGCGCCGATGCTTCCGGCGGCGCCGGTGCAGTGGTACCAGTCACCGGCGGGCCGCGGCGACAGCAGAGCCCCCGCGCGCAACCCCACTTCGTACCCCGCGACCTGGGCGGTCAGGAAGTCGCCCACGGTCGTGCCGGGCGGCGCGGCCGCGAGCCCCGCGGCGACCACGACCGATCCGGGATGAATGCCGCCGCCGAGGTAGACCGTCCTCGAAGTCCAGCGCCGTCGCCGCGGTCGCGTTGGCGAAAGCCGCTTTCGCCGGATCGGCGAATCCGCCTCCGGCCAAGGGGGAGCTTCCGGGAGTGGTACGGGCGTAGGCCGAGGCGAGCCGAGCGGCCGTCGTCGCCGCCCCGCCGAACATGACGGCCACCACGTCCCGCAGCGTGTTGATCGCCCGGCCGCGTACGGCTTCGGGTATGTCCGACCATCGCACACCACTCGACCAGGAACTGATGCGTCGGGAGAGACCAGGAGAATCGTCAGGCACAAACGGAGTTTGTCGCGGGGGCGGGGCGTCGACAAGTACGGACTTTGTTGTCCCTTAGTGCCGAAATGTGTACTGCGGGGCTGTGCGAGCGAATCCCGCAGCCGGCGCGGGCAGCCACCCCCGGAGACCGGACCCGTGGGGGTGTCACCGAAGGCGGTCGCGTCGCCGACGCTGACCACCATCCCCGGGACCGCGCGAACACTGGGACTCGGAAGCCGGACCGTACCGTCCTGTGGTCCTTGAGGAGTGCCTTCACGCAAGACCGGGAGGAACCCCGGCGCCGTGGGCGCTCGGCTCTGTGCCGAGACTTTCCGTCGTCCCAGCGGCCAGGACTTGGGGCGTTAGCGTCGCGATCGCCGCTTCCCGCGGCGGCGGCGTGCCGAATGCTCGGTGATGGCGCCCGTTGACCCGGGCGAACGTCACGTACCACGAGCCGGACGGCCCGTTGACCGAGCGTTCGGTCGAAGCGGGCACCCGTCGGACGGGGCGCTGAGAAGAGGTCTCACCGTCGCCGGGTCCACACGATGGTCGCCATCGTCGTCACGACCGTCCATGAGGTCGGCTGTAACGCGGCAGCCGATGCCGAAACATCCGGGGCTGGTGCCCTGTTCTGTGCCGGGTCGGCTGGGGCGGTCTACGGGTGGTTCGACCACCGACTCACCCCGAACGCCGACCACGGCCTCGGCGCCACCATCGCGTCGATGGCCCGGGGCGCCACCGTCTCCATCGCCACGGCGGGGGCCCTCCAAGCCGTGGACGCACTAGCCGCACCGGTCAGGAGGGCAGCGGCGCGTGCAGCCGCCGAGCCGTCTGCGAGAGCAGCCGCCGAGCCGTCTGCGAGAGCAGCCGCCGATGCCGGTTCTGAAGGGGAAGCGACGAGTATCCCCGGAGCAGTCCGCGCGTCGCAGACAGTAGATACCCCGACATCTCTAAGTGATCTGACCCGTACGACTTCCTCCGGAAGGGTTAGCGTTCGGGATCACGGGCCGGGAGTTCCGGGTCGGCCCGCGGGCGGCATGAGGCGGAGTTGGAGCATCGCCTCGAACCGGGCGTCCGGATCGGTGAGGTCGAGATCGGCGACCTCCATCAGCCGCTTGAGGCGGTAGCGGAAGGTGTTCGGGTGGACGTGCATGGCGGCCGAGGCCGCGATCACGTCGCCGAACGTGGCCAGCCATGCGGCGAGGGTCTCGGTGAGTGGAGTGTTGTGCTCGGCGTCGTATGCGCGGAGCCTGACGACGGGGCCGTCGGGCAGTTCGTCCTCGGCTGCCATCCTGTCGGCCAGGTCCATCAGAAGGTATGACGTATAGACGTCCGACAGGCGTGCGAACCTGGCCCCTGAGCGTCCGCCGCGCAGAACCCGGAGCGCACGGTCGGCGTCGTTCCGCGATCGCGGCAGGTCCACCGGACGCGCCGCCACCCGGCCGATGCCGATGACCACGGGGACACGGGCGCCGATCCGGGCGAGGAACTCCTCGGCCACGCGCAGCGCCGACTCGTCAGAAGCGGTCGGCAGGATCGCGTAGGTGACGCCGCCGAGCGAGGCGGTGGCGGTCCGCGGATGCACCGCGGCCAAGTGCAGGGCGAGGGCTCCCGAGACCTGGTTCCCGGCGGCCATCCGGTCAGGCGCCGGGGAATCCCCGGACACCGCCATCGCCAGTACACAGGCGGGTTGAGCCGAGAGCCCGAGGCGTACGGCCGCCTCGGGCGCGCCTGCGCCGCCTTCCAGGATCGTGGCGAGCAGATCGGCACGGAGCCGGCGTTCTACGTCCTCGCCCGCCCTCCGGCGGAGCAGGTGCAGCGCGACGACCTTCGCGGCCTCGACGAGGGACTGTTCGTGGTCGGCGGTGAGCGGCTCGCCGACCACGACCCAGATGGAGCCGAGGATCTCTCCGCCCGCCCGGACGGCGATCGCCACGCGGGGCTTGTCCGCGATGCCCTCCACGTAGAGGGGCCGTTCGCTGCGGTAGAGGGCGTGGAAGGCTCCGCGTTCCTCCAGCGCGCGCAGCTTGTCGGCGGGCACCTGACGGTCGAGGATCGTCGCGATCCTGGCCTCGTCGCCTTCGTCCTGCCGGCTGGAGAAGGCCAGCACCCGACCGTTGCGATCCTCCACGGTCACCGGGCCGTCGAGCAGCGCCGCGACCGCGTTGGCCAGGGCGAACAGGTCCCCGGCGACCGGTGGTTCTCCTCGGTCCTCGGCCGCGCCGACCTCGTCGACGGCGAGCAGGGACCGCAACAGCGCGGCGACCTGGGCCCAGGACGCTCCCGGCGTGAGACCCAGCACGGTGATGCCGGTACGCGTGGCGGCGTCCCGCACTGAGTCGTCCACCGCGACCGGGGACCGTACGATCACCGCCGCGGCGCCGAGCCCGGCCGCCCGCTCGACGAGCGCGACGACCTGGTCGGCTCCGTAGACCCCGACACCCAGCACAACGGCGCCCGGCAGCCGAGCCGGCTCGTCCCGGGCATCGTGAATCAGCACACCGCCGACGGACCGTACGGGATCGGGCTCGCCCGCCACGACCTCGACCAGGGTGGAGCCCAGGTCGGTGAGGATACGGCCGAGCACGGCCGCCGACGGCACGATCACCGTCACACCATAGGTGAACCGGAGGATCGGCCGGCATGGACGCGGAAGCTCGGCGCAGCCGTCGATCAGGCGGGCGCGCGTCCCGCGTCGAAGGCCGTCCGCGGCCGGGACTCGATCCCGCTCACCGGGCGATCCACTCGGTGGAGACGGTGACCTCGGCCAGCCGTTCCGGGATGGGCCGGACGCCGAGGCCCGGGCCGCGGGGTACCTCCAGGTGCCCGTCCCGCAGTACGAACGGTTCGGTGATGTCGGTCCGGTAGTACCTCCCCGAGGCGGACGTGTCGCCGGGCAGCGTGAAGCCGGGCAGGGCGGCCAGCGCGACGTTGGCGGCCCGGCCGAGCCCGCTCTCCAGCATTCCTCCGCACCAGACGGGCACGCCGTGCGCGGCGCACACGTCGTGGATCCGCCTTGCCTCCAGGTATCCGCCGACCCGGCCCGGTTTGATGTTGATGATCGAGCAGGCCCTGAGGGCGATGGCGTCGGCGGCAGCACGTGCCGAGACGATCGACTCGTCCAGGCAGATCGGCGTGCGTACGGCCTGTGCCAGTTGCGCGTGGCCCCGTACGTCCTCCTCGTCCAGCGGCTGCTCGATGAGCAGCAGCCCGAACTCGTCCAGGCGCGCCAGGTGCCGGGCGTCCGCGAGGGTGTAGGCGGTGTTGGCGTCGACATGGAGCGGCACGTCGTCTCCGAAGCGCTCGCGGACCGCGCGGACCGGCGCGACGTCCCAGCCGGGCTCGATCTTCAGTTTGATCCGCTTGTACCCCTCGGCGAGGTAGCCCTCGACGGCGTCGAGCAGTTCGGGGATCGAGTTCATGATTCCCACCGAGACGCCGGCGGCGACCCGGTCGGTGGTGGCCCCCAGCCACTCGCCGAGCGACAGCGACCTGGTGCGCAGCCAGGCGTCCAGGACGGCGGTCTCCAGAGCGGCCTTCGCCATCCGGTGCCCCTTGAACGCGGCGAGCGCGGGGGCCACCGCCCACGGATCGAGTTCGGGCCGCCGGAACAGCGCCGGGATCAGGTGCCCGCGCAGCACGTCGATCGCCCCATCGGTGTACTCCGCGGAGTACACCGGGTCGGCCATCGTGACGCACTCGCCGTAACCCTCGCCATCGCCGGTCTCGACCCTGACCAGCAGGATGTCCCTGGTCGTCTGCGTCCCGAACGACGTGCGGAACGGAGACACCAGCGGCATCGCGATCCGGCGCAGTTCCACTCCGACGGGTTTCATGACCGCTCCTCCCGACCTCGTTCGATCACGTACCAGCCGGCCCTCTCGAAGCCGGTGACGGCGCGTCCCTCGGCCATCAGCCCGCCGAGCGTGTCGCGGACCGCCCGCTGCCATTCGAGCGCCAGACCGGGGTCGGCACTTCGCATCGCCTCCATGTCGCCCGGTATCCGGACCAGGACGACCTCACCGTCCCGCCGCCCGGCGGCCGGGCCGCCGTCGGGCTTGGCGTCGAGTCCGACCACCGGCTCGGGCCCGGGATCCGCGACGTGCGGCCGCCCGCCGCAGGCGGCCGACACACGCTGATCGGCCAGATTCCAGTGGACCAGGATCCGGTCGCTCTCGATGCCCGCGTTGACCTCGTCCCGCATCGCCCCGTAGAAGTCGGGGAGGTACTCGGCGGGTACCGCGCCGAGCTTCGCCAGGTTGAAGTACGCGTTGCGGCTGATCAGCGGGTCGTACGTCCAGGTCACCGTCGTGATGCCGCGCTCCAGCGACCAGGCGCGCTGGTGGACCTTCATCGCGTATCCGACGCCGCGTCCCCGGGAACCGCTCCCGACTCCGGCGATGTGCGAGTGCAGCCCGGCGGTGGCCAGCAGTCCGACGCACGCCCCGACCATCCGGCCGTCCGCGTAGGCGCCCACGACATACCCGCCCGAGTGCCCGATCGACTGCATCAGCTCCGGCATGATCAGTGTGCTGCCCGCCGGAGGCCGCCACACGCGGTCCAGGAGTGCGCACGCCTCGCGCAGGTCGAGGGGGTCCTCCAGTTCCCGGATGCTCAGCCCCGCCCCGAGCGAGGCCAGGCGGGCCGCTTCTCTCGCCTCGGCGACGAGCCCGCCGGTCACACCGGCTCCTTGGTCAGCTCGCGGACCAGCGCCGCCACCAGCGCGGTTCGGCGCGGCAGCTCCGCCACGATCACGTGTTCGTGGTCCGCGTGCGCCCCGCCGCCGACGGCGCCGAGCCCGTCCAGCGTGGGGGTGCCGGCGCCGGCGGTGAGGTTCCCGTCGGAGCCGCCTCCGACGGCCACTCCCGACAGCGACCCGAACCCGAGCTCGCCGTACAGCCGGCGGGCACGGGCGAACAACCGCGCCGACGAACTCTCCTGCAGCGGCGGCCGATCGGGGCCGCCGGACAGTTCGAGCCGCGCGCCCTTCAGCACAGGCGGAAGCGCGCGGATCGCGGTGTCGACCCGGTCCTGTTCGGCGGTGGTCGCCGCCCGCACGTCCACCAGGAGTTCCGCCGAGGCGGGCACCGTGTTCCGGGTGGTTCCGGCCGAGGCGACCGTCGGGGTCACCGAGGTCCCCGCCTCCGCGTCGCCGAGCGCGGAGATCGCCAGGATCTGGTGGGCCAGTTCGTTGGTCGCGTTCACCCCGCGGTGTGGTTCGAGACCGGCGTGCGCGGCCCGGCCGGTGATGCGCAGATCGTAGGTGGACACCCCCTTGCGCGCGGTCTTGAGGGCTCCTTCCTCGCTGGCCTCCAGGACCAGGGCGGCGGACGTACGGCGGGCCTCGGCCTCGATGAGGCTCCGCGACGTGCGTGACCCGGTCTCCTCGTCGCTGGTGACCAGCACGGTCACCCCGTCGAGATCGTCCAGTACGGACAGGGCGTGGAAGAGCTGGGCGAGGCCGGCCTTCATGTCGAAGCACCCCGGCCCGGTCAGCCGCCCGTCCTCGATGGCGAACGGACGGGTGCGCAGCGAGCCGACCGGCCAGACGGTGTCGAAGTGGCCGAGCAGGAGCACCCGGTCGCCGGAGCCGAACCGCCAACGCAGATGCGGCCGTCCGCCGGCGTCCAGCCGTTCGGGGGACCGCCCGGTCAGGCGGGTCCCGAGTCCGGCCACCGCCTCGGCGCACTCGCGTACGGCCGCCAGGTCCGCGGTGGGCGACTCCACGGACACCAGCTCTTCGATGTCGGAGAGGAGCCCGGCCGACCGGGCCTCGACGGCCGCGCGAAGATCACGCACGTCAGGCGACCTTCGGTGTCGCGCGGCCACCGTGGTGGAGATACCGCGAGCCGTCCGGGAGCGCGTAGAAGGTCGCGGACAGCCAGCCCCTGATCCCCGGTCTGCGGGTCACGAACACGCCCGGCTCCAGCGGGCGCAGCTCCTGCTCGATCTCGCGTTCGGGCTCGGGGATCAGGTCGGCGAGTACCCCGGTCACCGTGGTGCGCATGACGAGGTCGTCGCCACGTTCGAACACCTCGATGCGCGTCGAGGCGCGCTCGTACGTGCCGGTGTAGCGGGACACGTCGTCCGCGACGGGCTCGGCGGCCGGTTCGGGCGGTTCCGGCATGGCCACCCCGGCCAGCTCGGCGAAGATCTCCGAGTAGAGGTCCTGGTAGAGGCCGCTCGGGTCGCCGCCGTTGGTCAGCAGGCACACGGCCAGCCCGGCCTCCGGGAGTACGCGCAGGAACGCGGACTGGCCGATGGTGTTGCCGTCGTGGCCGTACAGGCGGTGTCCCGACCAGTCCATCAGGATCCAGCCGAGCCCCCACGCGTCGCCGAACGTGCGGGTGTCGGGCAGGGCGACCTGGGGTGTGTGCATGGCTTCGGCGCTCGCGGCCGACAGCAGGCGTGTGCCGTCCCCGGCCAGGCCGCCGTCCAGGTGCAGCCGGGCGAAGGTGAGGACATCGCGCGGGGTCGAGCAGATGAGTCCGGCCGGGCCCGCCGATCGCATCAGCGTCCACTGCGGCGCGACCACCGGCGGCTCACCCACGTGGCCCGCGGCGGCGCGGAACCGGAGCACGTCCTCCGGCAGCGTCGCGGTGTGGGTGAGGCCGAGGGGCTGGTACAGCCGCTCGCGCATCAGCCGGTCCCACTGGACGCCGGTGACCCGCTCCAGCACCCTGCCGACGAGGGTGAGACCCGCGTTGCAGTACGACATGGTCGCGCCCAGCGGGTGGTTCGCGGCGGCCTCCACGAGCTTTTCGACGTAGAGCTCCAGGCAGTCGTCGCCGCGGCCGGTGTCGAGGAAGAAGTCACCGTCGATCCCGCTGGTGTGCGTGAGCAGGTGGCGCAGCGTCACCTTCTCGGTCAGTTCGTCGGTGCTCAGTTTCAGCTCGGGCAGCACCGAGACGATCGGCGCGTCCAGCGCCAGTGCCTTCTCATCGACGAGCATCATGGCGACGGTCGTGGTCCAGACCTTCGAGATCGAGCCGATTTGCCACAGCGTCTCGGTGGTCGCCTCGATCCCGGCGTCGGCGTTGGCCAGGCCGGTGGCGGTCTCGATCAGGTCGCCGCCGGACAGGATGCCCAGGCTCGCGCCCGGGACGCGGTGCCGCTCGGTCAGCGCGGCCAGGCGGTTCGTCCAGTGGGTGCTATCAGACATTCTCGGCTCCTAGATGTTGCTCGACCCAGCCGATGAGCCGGCGGGAGTAGTCGGCCCGGTGGGAGGGCCGCCCGTGGAGGATGAACAGGTGGTTACCGCCCGGATACCGGACGAGACGGACGGGTACGCCGCGCATCCGCAGCGCGTGGAACCACTGCTCCGCCTGGCCGATCGGACAGCAGTCGTCGGCTCCGCCGTGCAGGATCAACGTGGGCGCGCGCACGCCGTCCACATGGCTGAGCGGAGAGAGTTCCACCAGCCGGTCGCGGGGGCCGATCTCCATGGCGGTCAGTTCCTCGCCCTGGTCGGAGGTGCCCGCCATGGAGAGCAGGTCGGTGACGACCCCGCCGGGAACGGCGACCTTGAAGACGTCGCTGCGTGCCGACAGCCAGCAGGTGAGGTAGCCGCCGTAGCTGTAGCCGGTCAACGCGATCCGGGCGGGGTCGACCAGGCCCTCGTCGATCAGGGCCTGGACGGGCTCCAGGACGTCTCGCTCGTCGGCCTCGCCCCAGGCGCCGATGGCGGCCGTGTAGAAATCCTCGCCGTAGCCGTCGCTGCCCCGAACGTTGAGCGCGAGGATCGTCCAGCCGCGAGCGGCCAGCTCATGGTGGTAGAGGTGCACGTGGTCGGCGTGCGGGGCCCAGGCGTTGTGCGGTCCGCCGTGCACGTCCACGAGCAGCGGCCCCATGGCGGGTGCGCCGGGATCCCTGATGAGCAGCCCGTGCACCCGTGTGCCGTCGGAGATCGCGAAGTCCCGTTCGGCGATCGAGGGAAAGGCGACGTCCGGGAGGGAGCCGGTGGTGTGCTCGGTGAGACGTACGGCCTCGCCCGTGCCGAGGTCGAGCAGCGCGATCTCGGCGAAGCTCGATCCGTCGGCCACCGCCAGGGCGGCCCGCCCGGCCTTGGCGGCGACGGAGCACCCGCTCACCCCGGCCACCGCCGCCAGCGGGATCTCGGCGATCCCGTCGGCGCCGAGCCGGTAGAGCCGGGTGACCCCACGGTCGCGCGCGCAGAAGACGATCTCATTTCCCTCGGCGTCCGTGAACTGCGGCGACGCTCCCGGATAACCGGGCATGCCGGGCATCACGTTCCGGTCGAGCGGAGCGCTCAGCGCGACAGGGGAGGAGCCGTCGAGCGGCTGGCGCAGCAACCCCAGGTGTCCGGCGGTGACGGTGCTCCTGCCGACGAGCAGGAGCGCGTCGCCGCCGGGGAACCAGGCGACCGTCGCGGTCAGACCTCCGACATTCCCGGCGAGCCGCCGCCCGGTCCCGTCCGCCTCGATCAGGTAGACGGCACGGGCACCGGTCACGTCGGCCCGGTCACCGAACGACGCGGCGAAGGCGAGCCGGGTTCCGTCGGGGGACCACGCCGGTGGCCCCGTGAGGAAGTCGCCGTCGGTGAGCCGTCTCGTCCGGCCCGTCGCCACGTCGACGACGAACAGCTCCGTACGAACGTTGCCGATCAACCCGAGGCCATCGGCCTTGTAACCGAGCCGATCGATCTCGACGGGTGCCACCGGGTCGAGGACGGACGCAGGGGCGGCGAAGGCGATCCGGGTTCCGTCCGGACTCCAGACGGGGGCGCCGGCGGCCGGTTCTCTGGACGTCAGAGGCGTCGCCTCCCCGCCATCTGCGGGCAGCAGGTGGATCCGGCCTGCGCGCAGGAACGCCACGGTCGAACCGTCGGGGGACCAGCGCGGTGTGGTGTCGGCGGGACCGTGGGTGAGGCGCCGAGGCGCCCCGCCGTCGGCGGTGACCTCCCACAGCGAACTCTCCGCCCGGTCCAACTCGGCGTTCTGGGTGGTCAGGGTGTAGACCACCCGGCCCCCGTCGGGGGAGAGGGCAGGCTCGCCCGGGATCGCGAAGCTAAACAGATCGTCGATGACGAGTGGCCGGGTCACCGGGCCTCCTCAAGAGTGGGCATACAGACAGCACCGCCGACTGGGTGAACAGTAGGCATCGGGCCCGGGACCGCGGTTCGTACCGCCGTCCGAAAAAACGGCCCGGCCCCTGTGCGTCCCGATGACACCCACGGCCGAATGCCCGAGCGCCCGCCACTTTGGGGGGTGCCGTTGTCCATCGGCTGCTCGTGGTGGACGGCAGGGGGCGATGTGCTCGGCGCTGCGCCGAGACTTCTTGTCGTTCCAGCGACCAAGAGTTGGGGCGCAAGTGTCGCGTCCGCCGCAACGGCGCGGACTCCCGCGGTGGGAGGCCAGGGCCGGTGATCGAGACCGGCGGCCGGGCTTAGGAGGGGCGGGAGAAGCGGCGGGCGGCCAGGAGGAGGCCCAGTAGGGCGGCGAGGGTGATGAGGGTCCATTCGGCCAGGACCGGGGGGTGCCAGTGGCCCCAGCTCAGCCGCCGGAAGAGCGGGCCCGGCTGGCCCGGTAGGTAGGCCGCGACGGTGCGGCGCATGCCGTCGACCGCGTAGCTGAGTGGATTGATCAGCGCCAGTGTCGACATCCAGGTGGGCATGGCGGCGAGCGGGAACATCGCGCCCGACAGGAACGTCAGCGGGGCCATGAGCACGGTCAACGCGGTTCCGAAGGTCTGCGGCCGGCCGATCAGGGTGGCCGCCAGGACGCCGAAGGCCGTCATGGCGAGCGCGGTCAGGACGAGTTCGACCAGGAGCAGCGCGTACAGGCCGGGGTCGAAGGGGACGCCGATCGGGGTGGCGGCGGTGAGGAGCAGCGCCGCCTGACAGGTGGCCGCGGTGGTGCCGCCCAGGCACTTGCCGATCAGCAGGGTGCCGCGCCGGACCGGGCTGACGAGCATCTCGCGAAGGAAGCCGTTCTGGCGGTCCCACAGCACTGAGGAGCCGACGGAGACGGCCGGCCCCTGGGCCGCCATGAGCAGGATCCCGGAGAACAGGAACAGCTGGTAGGCGGGCCCGCCGCCGGCCGTGGGAAGGAGACCGGCGACGCCGGCGCCGAAGACGAACAGGAACAGCAGCGGCTGCAACAGCGAGATGGCGGTTCCGGTGCGGTCGCGGGCGAAGTGCAGGATCTCGCGCCGCCA
Organism: Actinoallomurus sp. NPDC052274; assembly: GCF_040679475.1. NCBI lineage: Bacteria > Bacillati > Actinomycetota > Actinomycetes > Streptosporangiales > Thermomonosporaceae > Actinoallomurus > Actinoallomurus sp. NPDC052274. The sequence continues at coordinate 116,541 of NZ_JBFAUT010000011.1, read as the reverse complement.
TACCATGCGCAGCGCGCGCACTTCGGCGCGCAGGCCCCGGGGTGCGGGTTCGGCCGGTGCCGGGCCGGTGCGCGGACCGGACACGGGCTCGGGGCCGGGGGAGGGGGCGTCGGGTTCCGCCGGGACACCGTCGCGGATCCGGTGCCCGGTGTGGTGGAGGAACACGTCGTCGAGGCTGGGCGGGACGACCTTCGCCTCATGGACGAAGACGTCGAGTTCGGTGAAGATCCGTCGCAGGACCCGCGTGCTGTCGGTGACCCGTACCGACAGTCCGTACGGGCCGGCGGCCACGTCCAGGCCGAGGCGTTCGCGCAGCAGGCGGGCGGCCGCCGCGTCGTCGGCGGTGCGCAGGTCGATCCGGTCTGCTCCGAGGACCGACTTCAGCTCGTCGGGAACCCCCTCGGCGACGATGCGTCCGTCGTCGATGATCGCGATGCGGTCGCACTGGTCGGCCTCGTCCAGGTAGTGCGTGGTCAGGAACAGCGTGACCCGCTCGCTCTGGCAGACCTGCCGGAGATGCCGCCAGACCCGGGCGCGCGCCTGTGGGTCCAGGCCGATGGTGGGCTCGTCCAGGAAGAGGACCTGGGGGCGGTGCAGCAGCGCCCGGGCGATCTCCAGGCGCCGCCGCATGCCGCCGGAGTAGGTGCGCACCAGCCGGTCGCGGTGTCCGGTCAGCCCGACGAGGGCCAGGGTCTCGTCGATGCGGGCGGGCACCGCGGCGACGGGAACGTCGTACAGGTCGGCGTGGAAGCGCAGGTTCTCCGCGGCGGTGAGGTCGCCGTCCAGCGTGGTCTCCTGGAAGACCATGCCGAGGCTGCGCCGCGCCCCGGCCGGGTCGGTGCGCGTGTCGTGGCCGGCGATCTCGACGCGGCCGGACGTGGGCGCGGCCAGCGTGCAGAGCATCGCGATCGTCGTCGTCTTGCCCGCGCCGTTGGGGCCGAGGAAGCCGAAGCTCTCGCCCGGAGCCACGGTCAGGTCGATTCCGTCGACCGCGGTGACGTCGGCGTACCGCTTGCGCAGGTCGGTCGCCCTGATCGCGGGGACGACGGGCGCGGTTCCGGCGGACGCCGGCGCCGGACTCGGTCGCAGGCTCACGACGGCTCCGGGAGGCACTCGGCCCAGTGCTCCGGCACGACGAACCCGAAGCTCCACCGGTGGCGCTCGGTCGGGTTGACGATGCAATGCCACAGCAGCCGGTCCTGCTCCTGCTCGATCTTGAAGAACCGCACCATCCGGGGGTGTTCGCGAAGGGTGACCAGCTCACCGGTGGCGGGGTTCTGGTAGCGGAAGAAGGAGGTGCGCTCCGGGTCGGCGAAGTCGCCGTCGAAGTCGACGATGTACATGCGCCAGCCCGGTTGGTCCTCGTTGGTGTGCCAGAGCCGGTAGGCGGACGGCGGGTACCACATGCTGCCCGAGAAGCGAACCTCCGCGTGGAACACGTCCTCCAGCGCGGCGATCGCGCGCGTCTTGGCTGCCAGGTAGGCGTCGTATCCTTGATGCGCGACGTGCTCGTCGAGGTTGATCAAGTGGAAGTCGCGCCTGACGTCACCGGCGGGCGCGGCGGCGACTCGGTCACGCCAGGCCTGGTACTCGGGACCGGATGGCGCCAGCGCCGTCGAGTGCAGGTCCTCCTCGCGAAACGCGTCGTGGAAACGGGCCAGGTCGACCGTTGACGGTTGAACCTTGAGCCGCGGGAGCTCGTCGATGATCGCGTCGAAGCCGGGCAGGTCGTTCATGTCGTACTCGTAGTGATAGACCGCGCCTGCCGGTGGCTTCGGGCGGTCCCCGGCCGGTGGGGCGTCCAGCGGCTCCGGCACGTCCCTGGCACCGGCCTCGGCGGATGCCGTGATGAGGTCGCGGACGGTGAAGTCGTAGCCGCCGGTACGGGCGAGCCGGATCACCTCCTCCACTCCGGTCAGGGCCTTCATCTGCTGCCGGACCTGCGGGTCCTCCTCGGCCAGGCGCAGGAACCGGGTGCAGGACTCAACGGTCATCGTGTCTCACTCCTTCGATGGGCGGGGCGGCACCGGCGGGTCGAGGAGCAGGACCGACGGGGTGCTCTCGGGCCGGGCCAGACGCAGGAAGTGCATGCCGAAACCCGCCAGGCCCAGCATCAGGCCCGGGAAGAATCCCGACTCCGGTCCCGGCCGGGCGTCCTCGAGGTTCCGCCATTGGGCCTGGGCCTGGACGTTGGCCTCCATCCGGAAGGCGGGCTCTTCGGCGAGTTCGGCGAACCGCAGGAACAACTCGGCGTTGCCCGAACGGCCATGGCAGAGCGAGTCGTTCTGCAGGCGCGGGAAGCCGCGCATCGTGGCCGTGAGCGCTTGACGCGCCTCGTTGAGCATGGCGTCGTCGTCCTTGCCGAGCAGGGCCCAGCTGTGGATCCGGGTCATTCCGATGCCGGCGGCGCCGTTGCACCAGGCGTTGGCGTAGTGGCGCCCGTTGCGGAGCCGGCCGCCCGGGATGCGCCGCAGGTCGTACCAGTCCTGCTCGTCGTGGTCGAAGTGGCGGGCCTCGTAGGCGAAGGCGCGCCGGCCGGCGTCGACGTATCCGGAACGGTCGTCGCGGCACCCGAGCATGATGAGTGCCCAGCCGATGCCGCCGGCTCCGTGCGAGAGGCCGGTCAGGTCGGCCGCCACGGTGCGCGGGTCCGGGCTGGGCCACGAGAGGGTGTCGCCGTCGGCCCGCGCATGGTGCAGCAGGTGCGCGGCGCATCGGTGCGCCTGCTCCAGGCCGTGGCCGCCGGTGGCGTCCGCGAGCCCGAGGAACACGGGGATGAGCCCGGCAACGCCGTGGAAGACGTCGAGGTGGCGGTCCTGCTCGATCAGGCCGGCGGCCTCGTCGGCGAGGCGGACGGCACGGTCGAGCAACGCGCGGTCGCCCCACAGGCGGTGCAGGTGGGTGAGGAGGTAGACCAGTCCACCGAGCCCGGCGAAGGCCCCGATGCGGCTGCGGTCGCGGGTGTCGAGCGCGTGGGCGAGGGCGCGTTCGGCGGCGCGGCGGAACTCCGGCCGCGGATCCGCCTCGTGGAGGTGGGCGAGGAAGAACGCGACGCCCGCCGACCCGAGGTACAGGTCGCCCTCGATGTCGACCTCGGCCTTGCCGTCGCCGGTGATGACGTACGACGTCCACGGCGCACCGTCCGGCTCGCGCAGCATCTGGCACAGCCGCAGCCCGACGGCGCTCGCCTGCTCGACGCAGGTGGCCGCGAAGTCCGGGCTCGTGACGTCGCCGCCGGACAGGCCCGCGGCGATGTACTGGTCCTGCTGGGCGCGGTTCCGCGCGGAGAGCCGCCGGATCCGCGCGGCGGCGTGGTCCAGCGGCGTCGTCTCGACCGTGGCCGCGACCTCGTCGTGGTGGTCGTGGACGAGCCGGTCGCCGTCGGCGTCGACGGTGAACATGGGCACGTCCAGCCGCCACATCGACGTCAGCTCCCAGGGCGGCAGCACGCCCTCACCGTCCCAGTTGCGGGGGAACGTGCGCACCGTGTTGACGAGCAGGTCCACCTCCAGCGGCTCGATCAGGCACTTGGGGTGGCGCGCGGCCGCGAGCAGTTGCGCGTAGACCTGCGTGCTCCAGTTGATGAAGCGCACCCGGGTGCCGGCGAAAAGGCCGGTCACGTACTCGACCGCCGGCTCGGGCCGCTCCTGGAACCACCGGTAGACGCGGTGGAACCCGGTCCTGATCGCGTCGATGAAGTCCTCGGCCCGGGTGAGCTCGTCGCCGACGAAGACGCGGTTGGGCGCTCCCGGCTCGACCAGCACGCCCGCGCGGTGTGTCACGGCCGCTCCGAAGGACATCCGGTGCTCGTTGATCCCTGGGACCGGCATCGGCATCCGGTAGGCGTCGCCCCCCGAGTAGCCGCTGAGCCTCATGCCCGTCTCGGTCGCGGTCGCGGGCGCAGGCCATTCGATCAGGCCGGTCCTGAACACCGAGTCCATGAGCGTGCCGGACGGCCGCGGCTGCCCCTTGGGCGGCGCGCCGAGCACGGTCTCGCAGTCGCAGATGAACGCGTGGCCGTCGGCGACCAGGACGTTCTCGAAGTGCAGGTCGCCCCCGCCGAGGATGTAGAAGATGGCGAGGTAGCCGCCGAGCTCGGCGTACACGTGCCCGGCCTGCTCGCGCGTCTCGACCCGGTTGCGTCCGGACGGGATCAGCGCCTCGTAGCCGTAACCGTCCCTGGGCAGCACCGGCTGCGGGGCGAAGTCGAGGACGTCGTCGTCGCGCAGCCGGACCAGCAGCTCCTGCAACGCGGCCTCGCCACGGACACAGCGCGGCTTGTAGACGAACGACGCGTCGGTGCCGTCCGCCAGCGTGACGTCGACGATCGCCACGCTGCGGGCACCGGCGTGCATGTCGGATCGGCCCAGGCGCACGGAGCGCACCCTGGCGATCGGCGTTCCGAAGAACGCCGCGGCGACGACGTCGGCGTCGGCGCGCAGCCGGGCGATCATCTCGCGGCCGTGGCCGGCGAGCAGCTCGGTGACGTGCGCCAGCCATCGTCCCAGGACCGGAAAGTCCAGGTAGAAGCGGTGGTAGGACGCGGCATCGGAGAACGTCTTGTCGAGGTAGGCCAGGTAGTCCTCACGGGTCGTCCGTGCCGGGTCGATGCCGTGCAGCGCGCAGTGCGCCTTGGAATCGGCCTCCACCGCCCAGGCCAGCGCCAGCTCGAAGCGGCCGAGCAGGTGCGCCTGGAAGTCGTCGATCACCTGGGCGTCGACGCGGAGGGCCGTCCGGCCGGCGTCCGCCGCGAGGGCTTCGCCCAGCCGCCGGCCCAGCTCGGTCAGGAACGGCTCACAGGCGATGGCGAGTCGGCCGTAGTAGACGTCGCGTTCGCGCCAGCTCGCCTCGGCGGCCCGGTCACCGGACCGGTCCAGCCCCCGCAGGGCGGCCTGGTACGTCGGCAGCCATTCGGCCTGCAGGTCCGTGAGGATCCGGCCGAGGGCGTCGTCGGGACCGGTGAGCGTCAGCTCGTGCCGCCGGTACTCGGTCAGGATGTCGGTCAGCGAGCGCCGGGTGTGCCGCGCCGGCCCCGGCCGTCGCGCGCGCTCCTCATGGAACCGCCCGGCCAGCCTGTCCGCCAGCCGGCCGATCCGCCACCGGTCGAACTCCGTCAGCGGTGGCGCGTCCTCGGCCGGCCGCAGCGCGGAGACGACCTGAGCCTGTTCGGAGAGGTTCGCGGCACGGGCCGCGAGGTCCAAGGGGAAGAGTGGGGTCACGGCGGGGTTCCTCGCTCCGGCGGTCTGCGCGGGCCGGTGGGCCGGTGGGCCGACCGTGTCGGCCCACCGGTTGGTTCTCGCTTGGCGGTCGACTACTTGGTGCCGCCGTCGCAGACGATCGTGAACGGGCCCGCGCTGCAGCTGCTCGCGCAGGCGTACACCTCGGTGGCGGCCACGCCCTCGGTCCAGAAGTCGAGGGTCTCCTCGTCCAGCGGCTCGACGGAGGCCGGAACGGCGCCCGCGGAGACGCCGAACGCCTCGGGAGCCGCCAGCACCTCGGCGCGGATGTCCGCGTCCGCCGCGGCGTGACGCAGTACGCTGCTCGGTGACATCACGTTTCTCCTTTTCTGTGGTGAACCCTGCCGTGCTACTCGACCAGTTCGGTCGCCAGTCGTATGCCGAGCTGCCGTTCGGCATTCTTGATCTCGGCTATCGCGGCGTCCATGTTCGGCTTGTCGTTCTGCCAGGCGATCATCTCCTCTTCCTCGGCGGATATTCCATCTCGAATCCAGAGGGATTCGAGCCATTCCTTGGTGGTCTGGGGGTGCAGGTCCGTCACCGGCGTCATCCGCGCCAGCAGCGGCTCCTCGTGGAGTGAGAGCGCGAGCCGGAGCACCTCCTGCAGTCTGCCGTCGGGCGGCAGCAGCGCGCACAGCAGCATGAGGTGCTGGATCTGACGGACCGTCTCGATCGCCCGATGCTTGGTCAGATCGCTCGGGGGCTTCGGCCCGGTGCCCTTGAGTCCCATGCGGCATGTCCTCCTCGGACGATCAGTGATCGCTTTGTGTAATGACTTCGTCACACAGAGTTAAACAAGATGGATGCTATTGGCGTGCCACTGGGAAGTCAAGGCCCTGCGGAATGTCCTATAGGAGGCGATTCGAGAGGAATGGAGGTCGGGGACTTGCCAGTCGAATTCATCAATGCTGGAATCTGCTCACGCGCGGAAGTGCGGAGAGCTCGAACGGTCCGCGAAGTCTCATTTTCCGGTATTCACCGTGGAGGAGGTGGAATGGCGACTCCCGCGACTCCTGTCACCGTCGATCTTTTGGATCCCGAACTGCTACGGGACCCGTTTCACGGCTATTCGCGGCTGCGCGAGCAGTCGCCGATGGCGCAGGTCGTGCACGGCGACCGAGGCTCGGCCCTCTGGATCGTCACGCGGCACGCGGACGTCCGGCTGGTGCTGAGCGACCGCAGGTTCGTCAACAACCCGCGCAACGTGCCCGGCATGGAGCTCGAGGACGGCCGCGTGGAGATCTTCCGGAACATGGGGATCGACGACGAGTACGCGCCGTACCTGCTCCGGAGCGTGCTGGACGTCGACGGCGACGACCATCTCAGGCTCCGCAGGCTCGTCTCCCGCACGTTCACGGCGCGCCGGGTCGCGGCGCTGCTGCCCCGGGTCAGGGAGATCACCGGCAGGCTGCTGGACCGCCTTCCCGACCAGGCGTCCCCGCAGGACGGCGTGGTGGACCTCCTCGAGCACTTCGCCTATCCGCTGCCGATCACGGTCATCTGCGAGCTGGTCGGCATCCCCGAGGAGGACCGCGAGCAGTGGCTGCGGTGGAGCCGCGCCCTGATGCGATCGCATGAGACCGGCAATTTCACCGCGGCGATCCGCGGCATCGTGCGCCACGTCGAGGAGCTCGTCACCCGCCGCCGGGCCGAGCCCGCCGACGACCTGCTGACCGCGCTGATCGGCGTCCACGACGAGGACGGCGCCGTGCTCAGCGAGTTCGAGCTGGTCACCATGGTGCTGACCATCGTGCTGGCCGGGCACGAGACCACCGCGCACCTGATCGGCAACGGCATGGTGGCGCTGCTGACCCACCGCGACCAGCTCGACCTGCTGCGCGCCGACACGACCGGGCTGCTGCCGCGCGCCGTGCACGAGCTGATGCGCTGGTGCGGGCCGGTGCAGGCCGCCCGGTTCAGGTACGCCGCCGAGGACGTCGAGATCGGCGGCAGGTGGCTGCGGAAGGGATCACCGGTGATGGCCAGCCTCGTCTCCGCCAACTTCGACCCGCGCCGCTTCGCCGACCCGCACCGGCTCGACGTCACCCGGCAGCCGGACGGCCGTCACGAGACCCACCTCGGATTCGGTCACGGCCTGCACTACTGCCTCGGCGCCGCCCTGGCCCGCCAGGAGGCGGAGGTCGCCTTCGCCGGCCTCCTCGGCCGCTACCCCGACCTGTCCCTCGCCGTCCCCCCGGAGAGCCTGGACCGCATCCCCATGCCCGGCGCCTGGCGACTGGCCGCCCTCCCCGTACGGCTCACCCCCACCGCATGACGGCCCACCCCGCCGTTCGCGGGACTCAGCGCGTGTTCCGTGCGGCGAGGCGGTAGAGGATCTCGCCGGCGTCCGGGACGACCAGGACGTCCGGGTCCGGGTTCGTGCTCCACCGGTCGACGTCGACGGTGGCGGGGTCGCGGTAGCCGAGGCCGTGGGCGGCGCAGACCTCCTCGGGGATGCCGGTGGCGAGCGTCACGTTGATCCGCGGCCGCTCCACCCCCGCCTCGAAGGTGCCCTGACCGCGCAGGTGCGTGCTGTGCGCCAGGACGCCGAGCGGCCGGTCGCGGAACCGGTCCCACTGGGCGAGGAAATAGTCGCGCGTGTGGTAGCCGATCTCGGCGAGGACCGCGCCGTGGGTGACGCTGAACCGGTCGATGTGCGGGGCGTAGACGATCACTTCACCGCCGTCGGCGATCACGGGCTCGACCTTGTACATCCCCTTGGCGGCCGTCCACATGTCGGCGTACCGGCGCGGCATCACCGACAGCACCGTCTTGTACGGCCGATCGACGTACCGGACGTGCACGCGGGCGGACAGGTCGGCGGCCGCGGCCCAGGCGTCCTCGGGCGTCCCCGCGTAGAGGCCGGCCAGGTCGGTCCCGCCCGGCCGTACGACCATGGCCAGGCACAGCTTCGGCGTCGGGATCATCGCGGCGGCGTGGTCGATGATCGCTCGTACGGGGGTGATGCCGCGGGTGCCGATGATGTCGTGGCTGGTGATCAGGGCGCCGAGCCAGTGCGAGAGATCGATCACCTCCGGGCCGGCGACGCCCGGGAAGAAGTACTTGTTGCCTCCGGAGAACCCGACGACCTCGTGCGGGAACACCGGGCCGCAGACGATCACGAGATCCGCGTCGACGACGAGACGGTTGATCCGTACGTCGACGGCGCTGTCGAGCCGTCCGCCGCTCAACTCGCGGACCTGCTCGGCCGTGATCGTGCCGAGGGCCGCGTACGTCGCCGGATCGGACCAGGCGTGGTTGAGAACGGTCATCTCCGGGAGCAGACGGTCCCGGCCGATCCCGGTGGCGCCGACGAGGGCGTCGAGGGCGGCGTCGTCCATGGGCTGGTGGGTGCCGAGCGCGACCAGGACGTCGATGCGGGCCGCGCGGCCGGCGAGCGCGTCGTGGAGCAGGCGGAGCATCAGGGGCATCGGCGCCGAACGGGTGCCGTCGGGGATGATGACGGCGACGTGCCGGCCGTCCAGATCCCGGCCGGCCAGCATGTCCTGAACGGTCCGGCGGATCTCCTCCTCGGTGAGCGTGCGCTGCGGCCCGCCCGTTCCCTGTACCACGATCGGATCTTCCTTCCCTCGGTCGCCACCGCCTTTCCGGAAGACCATCTCACCACCGAATCCCTGATGGAAGAACGGGGTTGCGCCCCGCGGAACGCACGGTTCCCCGCGCCGTGCGGAACGCACGGTTCCCCGCGCCGTGCGGAAAGGCGCGGTCCCACGGCGGGTCCTTCTGAGAATCCTCTGAGGAGCACCGGCCTAACCTCCTGCGCGTCGGACGAGTCGACCGCAGCGAGGCGACGATGCAGGACAGGCCAGACGACGCGCTCTTCCCCCGGGCTCTGCTGGACGCGCTGGCGAGCGCGCCGGAGGCGCCGGCGTTCGAGCACGGGGACCGTACGGTCGCGCGGGGTGCGCTGCTGGAGACGATCCGGCGGGTGGCGGGCGCGTTGCGGGCCGCGGGCCTCGGCCCCGGCCAGGGTGTCGCGCTGGTGACGTCGGTCTCGCCGGAGGCGTTCGCCGCGCGGGTCGCCGCGTACACGCTGGGCTGCCGGGTCGTCGGCGTACGGCCGGGGTACACGGCCGGGCAGCTCGCCGCGATGCTGGACGCCGACATCGCGGCGATCGTGGTCGACGGACCGTCCATGACGCCGGAGCTGATCGCGGAGGTCGGGGCGGCACCGCTGCTGTCGCTGGGGGAGAGCCCGGCCGGAGAGGACCTGCTCGCCGGAGCGGCCGACGGGCCGCTGACCGTCCAGGGACGACCCGGCGACGTCGCCCGGCTGACCTACACGAGCGGCAGCACCGGGCGCCCCAAGGGATGCGCGCAGACCTACCAGGCCCTCACCGCGCACTGGGTGCATCGGCCCGCCGCCTGGACGCCGGAGCTCGTCCGGATGGCGCACGGCTTCGAGCGTTGCCTGGTGTTCGGCACGCTGGCCAGCCCGGTGGTCATGGACTGGGCCACGTTGTGCCTGATGGGCGGGGGGACCTGCGTGGTCCCGGATCCGGACGACACGCGCCCGCTGTTCCCGTACGCCCTCGAGCGTCATCGGATCACCGGGACGATCATGACCGTGCCCCGGCTCTACCAACTGCTCGACGTGCTGCGCGAGGAGGCCGCCGACCTGGGGAGCCTGAGAGCGGTCATGGTGTCAGGGTCGCCGGTGAACCCGCGGCGGCTCGCGGAGGCCGTCGAGCGTCTCGGCCCGGTGGTGTACCAGGGGTACGGACAGAGCGAGGCGGGTCTGATCTCGGTGCTGACGCCCGACATGATCGCCGCGGGTCCGGCCGCCGTCCTGGCCTCGGTGGGCCGGCCGCTGCCGTTCGTCGACATCGAGGTACGGGACGAGGGCGGGCGCCCGGTCGGGGCGGGAGAGACCGGTGAGATCTGGCTGCGCAGCCCGTACATGATGAGCGGGTACTGGGGCGATCCGGCGCAGACCGCAGAAACGCTGCGGGACGGCCTGCTGCGCACCCGCGATCTCGGCCGGCTGGACGAGCGGGGCCTGCTCCACCTCGTCGGACGCAGCCGCGACGTGATCATCGTCAACGCCGAGGTCTGCTACGCCGGCCCGATCGAGTCGGTCCTGGCGGACCACCCGGACGTCGACCAGGCGTACGTCGTCGGCATCCCGGACGAGCGGACCGGCGAGGCGATCCACGCGTTCGTGGTGCCGGCCGAGGGCCGGACCCCGGAGCTCGGCGCGCTGGCCCGGGCGGTGCGGGAGCGGCTCGGCGCCGCGAGCGTGCCCGAGACGATCACGGTGATCTCCGAGGCGCCGGTCGCCGCCAGCGGCAAGTTCGACAAGCGGGCGCTGCGAGCCGGACTCGCGGACCGCGGGAAGCGGTGACCACGGATCGTCGTGGCGATGGTCGCCGTACGGGCCGGTTCCTCGCGACGAGAATTGTAACTGAACGTAATGTAATCGTGTCGGATGGTGCATGCTCACGCTTCGGGCGCAGGTAGAAGCAGGTACCCGAAGGGGGAGTTCCCCCGTATCGCCGTCGGCCGGGCAGAGGGACGATCGGTCGTGGTTCCTCCGAACGAGTACACCGAGGCGCAGAAATGACAAAAATCCCCCTCTGCGGCCGGGCTGAGGAGTCGGGCCGTTCGATACCCGCCGGTGGTGTCGTGTGACCTCCTACGACGACCTCCCCGCCGGATTCGCAGACATCGTCGCCCCCAGTCGACAGGCCAGGGCCCTCGCGCGCGCCCTGAGTTTCGGATGGCGGCCCATGGTCGACCGCCTGAGCGGACGCTTCGTCTCCCTCACGGTGCTCCGCATGGCCATCGAACACGGCACCCGCCTGCTACGACCGGATCCCGGAGTACGGGTCGAGGCCCTGGCCCGCGCGGCGGGCGCGCCGGTCTCCGGCGAGTGGGTCCGGCCGCCCGAGCCCACCAAGGGCGCGATCCTGTACCTGCACGGCGGTGGGTACGCGTTCTGCTCGCCGCGCACCCACCGGACGCTCACGAGCCGGCTCGCCGCCGACACCGGAATGCCGGTCCTGGCGCCGAGTTACCGCCTGGCCCCCGAACATCCGTTCCCCGCCGCGCTCGAGGACGCCCTGGCGGCCTACCGGTGGCTGCTCACCGACCTGCCGCCGTCCCGGATCGTGATCGCGGGCGACTCCTCCGGAGGCCACCTCGCCGCGGCCACGGTCGGCGAGGCGCTCCGTTCCGGACTGCCGGCGCCGGGCGGCGTCGTGCTGTTCTCGCCCTGGGTCGACCTGAGCTGCGAGCTGTCGGTGCTCAGCGACCGGGAGTACCGCGATCCGTTCATCAGCCCCGCGCTGGCGCGGCACTTCGGCCGGCTCTACGTCGGCGATCACAACGACTGGTCCGACCCGCGTCTGTCGCTGCTGGACTGTGACGGCCTCGAGCTGCCACCGTTCCTCATCCAGGTGGCGAAGCAGGAGGTCCTGCGTGGGGAGGCCGAACGGCTCGCCGAGGCCCTCACCAGCGCCGGAAACAGGTGTGAGCTGCAGATCTGGCCAGGGCAGATCCACGTGTTCCAGCTGTTCAACCGGCTGTTCCCCGAGGCGCGGGCGGCCGTACGGGAGGCGGCCGACTTCATCCACACCGTCGTCGGCATCGACGCTGCCGACGAGGCGGCCTGACCGTCGGGCACGTCTGACGCCGGTCGGCCGGTCCGACCGCCCGGATCTTCGAGGACCTCCTCCAGGCGGGCGCCCGGCCGGCGGCGTGCCCGGGCGCGCCCGAACGGGCCACCGCGCCGGAGTCCGGCCCGCACGGCGGCCCGGTCTGGATCGTGATCTCGCGGCTCCCCTCAGCCGCCCGGTGAGGAACCCGCCCGCGATGGGAATACGGAGATCGCCGGGTTCACCCCGCACGGGGATCGCCGGGCTCGCCCCACACGGGGATCGCCGAGTTCGCGCTGATCGGGCTCTACGCCGGGAACACCAGCGGAGGGCGCGGGCCGGCGGTCAGGTTTGGTCCCGGGCGGAGAGGGCATCTCGCGGCCGATCCAGGAGGTGGCTCATGACCGCGCACAGCGCGCACCTACGGGCGGCCGGACGCCGCGCGTCCAACAGCACGCCGTTTCAGCTTCTCGCCCGGAGCGGTCTCGCCGCCCGCGGCCTCAATTACCTTCTGGTGGGCTACCTCGCGATCAAGATCGCTTTCGGCAAGGGTGGTCACGCGGACCGGCAGGGCGCGCTGGAGACGGTCGCCAAGACGACCGGCGGCAGCGTGATCCTGTGGCTGCTGGCGCTCGGCTTCGCGGGCCTGGCCCTGTGGCGGTACAGCGAGGCCCTACTCGGCCAGTCCGGGCCGGACGGGCACAAGGCCACCAAGCGCCTGGCCTCCCTGGCGCGCGGGGTGTTCTACACCGGCGTGTGCGCCACCACGGTGGCTTTCATCATCGGCGCCGGCGGGCGGAGCTCCAGCGACAAGAAGTCCAAGGACTACACAGCGAAGGCGATGCACGAGATCCCTGCCGGGCGCTGGCTCGTCCTGCTCGTCGGGATCGGGTTCATCGCCGGCGGCATCGGCATCGCGGTCGGCGCCGTGCGGCGCAACTTCGAGAAGCAGCTCAAGACCGAGCAGATGAGCGCACGGGTCCGTAGGGTCGTCGAGGCACTGGGGATGGTCGGCCGCTCCACCCGGGCGCTCGTGTTCGCGGCGGCCGGGGTCTTTCTCGCCTACGCCGCGATCACCTTCGATCCCGGCAAGGCCAAGGGCGTCGACGGGACACTGCGCGAGTTCGCCTCCACCTCGGTGGGGCCGTGGCTGCTGGTCCTGGTCGCGTTCGGCCTCGTCGTCTTCGGCCTTTACTCCTTCTGCGAGGCCCGCTGGCGCCGGGTGTAGCGCCTCGCGGCGGGCGCCGTCGCCGGTCCGGCCAGGTCGTCCGGCGGCGTCGCCCGTACGGGCATCTCGTCCGATGCCGTCGCCGGTACGGCCGCGTCATCCGGTGCCGTGGCCCGTACGGTCGCCTCGCCCGGCTCCGGGTCGCCGGTCACCTCACGGGCGAGCGTCTGGACGGTGTGGGTGAGCAGGGCGACGCTGACCTCCAACCGGTGGATGCGCTCCTCCAGAAGGGCGATCGACGGTTCCGACAGCCCGGAGGCGATCTGCCGCGGCATCGGCTCTCCTCTCCCGTCCCGTGCGTCCACGCCCGATCCCGCCGCTCAGCTCGGCGGGATCGTGCTGCCCTCCGGGTGCCGTCCGGGCAGTACCGGCTCGATGCGGTAGAGCGCAGGGGTGGTGACGTGCCCGGCTCGGGTGGGCCGGTGCGCGCCGGCGGCCAGCGCGATCAGGTCCCGCGCCGTGAACAGGCCCGACAGCCGCCCGTCGTCGTCGAGGACCGGGACCACATCGGTCCCGGCGGCCAGCATCGCTCTCGCGGCCGTGGCGACGGAGTCCTGCGGGCGGACGTGCGGCGGCGAACGGTGACCGACGAGGGCTCCGACCGGCTTGCGCATCCGGTCGGGGCCGCCGCTGTCCCAGGCGGCGGCCAGCGTCTCGGCGTCCAGGACGCCGACGAAGCCCCCCTCATCGCTCAGGACGGGTACGTGATGGTAACCGCCCTGCCGCATCAGCTCCCAGGTCAGCAGCGCGGACTCCGTCTCGGTGACGGCGAGCACGTCCGTCGACATGGCCTCGCCCACCGGCTGTTCTTCCAGTGTCCCGGTCACGGGACCTCCTTCGTCGGAGGAGTGACCAGGGGGCTGTGCTTGTCGACTCCCTCGCTTCGCTCGGTCATGGTCTCGCCTCCACCATCATCGGATGAAACCGTCGTCCGCTGACGACGTCACTCCGGATTCGGATGAAGTGGTCGTGCCGTCCGGGGATCCATGGATCAAGCGGCAACCGGGACAACCCGGAGCGCTCCCCGGAGTCGTACACCGCCCGTGCCTGCCCGACGACGGTGACGGACCAGCCCGCCCGGTCGCCGGCGTCGAAGGCGTCCACCTCGAACGCGACGATCGCACCGCACGTCGCCGCGGCCAGCTTCGAACCGGACGCGGTCGCGATGATCACGTCCTCGCCGTGCAGGACGAAGTTCACCGGCTGGATCGCGGGCAGGGCCCGGTCGGTGAAGACGATCCGGCCGACCGGCACGGATCCCATCAGGGCGAGGCACTCCTCCCGGCCGAGGACCTCCAGCCCGTTCGCGTCGAGGCGCATACCTCGATGCTGTTCCGCCGGAGGTGTGCGGGGCAGAGGCGAACGTCCCATGTCCGATGGCCCTTCTCCGGCGGTGCGTCCGGTTCGGGACCTTCGTACTCGGCACGCGGCCTCGGTCCGCGGCGGGCGTCCGCCCGTCCGGGGACCTTCGTCCCTGCTGGCGTCCCGGCGGCCGTGATCAGATGGAGATCTCGGGCCGCCGACCGGCCGCGCGACGCTTCGTGCGAGGCGCGGGGGGTGTACGGAGCGGCTCGACCCGTGTCCCTCTCGCTCGAGGAGATCGCGCCATGACCTTGGCGGACGACGAACTGCGCCGGATCGACGCGTACTGGCGGGCGGCGAACTACCTGTCGGTCGGACAGATCTACCTGCGCGCCAACCCGCTGCTGCGGGAGCCGCTGACCCGAGACCACATCAAGCCGCGGCTGCTGGGTCACTGGGGGACCTCACCCGGGCTGAACCTCTGCTACGTCCACCTCAATCGCGTCATCAAGGAACGCGACCTGAACATGATGTACGTCATGGGCCCCGGGCACGGCGGCCCGGCGGCGGTCGCGAACGCCTGGCTCGAGGGCACCTACAGCGAGGTGTATCCGCCGGTGTCGCGTGACGCCGCGGGGATGGCCCGGCTGTTCCGGCAGTTCTCCTTCCCCGGTGGCGTGCCCAGCCACGTCGCGCCCGAGACGCCCGGTTCGATCCACGAGGGCGGTGAGCTGGGGTACTCCCTCGCCCACGCGTACGGCGCGGCGTTCGACAACCCGGACCTGATCGTCGCCTGCATCGTCGGCGACGGCGAGGCGGAGACCGGGCCGCTGGCGGCGAGCTGGCACTCCACCAAGTTCCTCGACCCGGTGACCGACGGCGCGGTGCTGCCGATCCTGCACCTGAACGGCTACAAGATCGCCAATCCGACCGTCCTCGCCCGCATCCCGGAGGCCGAGCTGGTCTCCCTGCTGGAGGGGTACGGCCACCGGCCGATCATCGTCAGCGGCGACGAGCCCGCGGACGTGCACCGGAAGCTCGCCGACGCCCTGGACGACGCTCTGACGGACATCGCCCGTATCCAGGCGGCCGCGCGCGGCGGCGAATCGACGGAGCGCCCGCGCTGGCCCATGATCGTGCTGCGGACGCCGAAGGGCTGGACCGGCCCGCGCGAGGTCGACGGGGTGCCCGTCGAGGGCACGTGGCGGTCCCACCAGGTGCCGCTCGGCCGGGTGCGGGAGGATCCGGAGCACCTGGCCGCGCTGGAGGCGTGGCTGCGCTCGTACCGTCCGGAGGAGCTGTTCGAGGAGGACGGCCGGCCGGTCCCGGAGCTGCGGGCGCTGCCGCCCGAGGGAGACCGGCGGATGAGCGCGAACCCGCACGCCAACGGCGGCCTGCTGCTGCGCGATCTGAACCTGCGCGACTTCCGCGACTACGCCGTGCCGGTCGACAAGCCCGGGACGACCTTCAGCGAGGCGACCCGCGTGCTGGGCGGCTTCCTGCGCGACGTGATCGCCGACAACCCGGACGATTTCCGGATCATGGGGCCGGACGAGACCGCCTCGAACCGCCTGTCGGCCGTCTTCGACGAGACGGACCGGGTCTGGGAGGCCGAGCGGCTGCCGACCGACGAGCACCTGGGCCCACACGGCAGGGTGATGGAGGTGCTCAGCGAGCACCTGTGCCAGGGCTGGCTGGAGGGCTACCTGCTCACCGGACGCCACGGGCTGTTCAACAGCTACGAGGCCTTCATCCACATCGTCGACTCGATGTTCAACCAGCACGCCAAGTGGCTGTACGTCACCCGCCGTCTGCCGTGGCGACGGCCCATCGCGTCACTGAACTACCTGCTCAGCTCGCACGTCTGGCGGCAGGACCACAACGGCTTCACCCACCAGGATCCGGGCTTCCTCGACGTCGTGGTGAACAAGAAGTCGGAGATCGTCCGGGTCTACCTGCCGCCGGACACGAACACGCTGCTGTCCGTGGCCGACCACTGCCTCCGCTCCCGCGACTACGTCAACGTCGTCGTCGCCGGCAAACAGCCCGCCCTGACGTGGCTGCCGATGGAGGAGGCGATCCTGCACTGCGCGCGCGGCATCGGGATCTGGGACTGGGCCGGCACCGACACCGGCGGCGACCCGGACGTCGTCCTGGCCTGCGCCGGCGACATCCCCACCCTCGAGACGCTCGCCGCGGCGGATCTGCTCCGCCAGTACTTCCCCGAACTCCGCGTCCGTGTGGTGAACGTCGTCGACCTGATGCGGCTGCAGCCCGACACCGAGCACCCGCACGGGCTGTCCGACGCGGAGTACGACGCGCTCTTCACCACCGACAAGCCGGTGATCTTCGCGTTCCACGGCTATCCCTACCTGATCCACCGCCTCGCCTACCGGCGGCACGGCCACCATCACCTGCACGTCCGCGGGTACAAGGAGGAGGGCACCACGACCACGCCGTTCGACATGGTGATGATGAACGACCTCGATCGCTTCCACCTCGTGATGGACGTCATCGACCGGCTCCCGCAGCTGGGCGGGCGGGCCGCGTACGTCCGTCAGCAGATGGTCGACCGCCGTCTCCAGGCCCGCGCGTACACGCGCGAGCACGGCGAGGACCACCCCGACGTGGCGAACTGGGTGTGGCCGCACGGCGGCGGGCTCTCATGACCGAGCGAAGCGAGGGAATCGACGAGCAGAGCACCTCGGTCATGCGGCCGGCGGAGGAGACCTCATGACGAAGGTGCTCGTGGTCAACGCCGGGTCGAGCAGCCTCAAGCTGAGCCTGCTCGACGCCGACGACACCGTACTGGCCCGCCCGCGGAGCCTGGAGGAGATCCCGGACCTGCCCGCCCCCGACGCGATCGGGCACCGGATCGTCCACGGGGGCCGGGAGTTCACCGAGCCGGTGCTGATCGACGACGAGGTCGAGCGGCGGCTGCGGGCGCTCGTCGACCTGGCCCCGCTGCACCAGCCGAAGTCGATCGACGGCATCGACGCCGTACGGGCGGTGCTGCCCGGCCTTCCGGAGGTGGCCTGCTTCGACACCGCCTTCCACGCCGGGCTGCCGCCCGCCGCCGCGACCTACGCCCTGCCCGCGGAGTGGCGGGAGAAGTACGGCCTGCGCCGTTACGGGTTCCACGGTCTGTCCCACGCGTACGCCGCGCGGCGGGCGGCGGAACTGGTCGGCGCCGACGCGGCGGGGCTGCGCGTCGTCGTCTGCCACCTGGGCGCCGGGGCGTCGCTGTGCGCGGTGGCCGGGGGCCGGTCGGTGGACACCACGATGGGGTTCACGCCGCTCGAGGGGCTGGTCATGGCCACCCGGTCCGGCAGCGTCGACCCGGGGCTGCTGCTGTGGCTGCAGCAGCACGCCGGCCTGACCGCCGACGATCTCGCCCAGTCGCTGGAGCACGAGTCCGGTCTGCTGGCCCTGGCCGGGACCGCCGACATGCGGCAGGTCCTCTCCCGCGACGATCCCGACGCGACGCTCGCGCTGGAGATCTACCTGCACCGGCTGCGCGACCGGATCGCCGGAATGGCGGCGGCCATGGGCGGTCTCGACGTCCTGGTGTTCACCGGGGGCGTCGGCGAGCACGCGCCCGAGGTCAGGCAGGGCGCGGCGGACGGGCTGGCCTTCCTGGGCGTGCGGATCGACCCGGAGCGCAACGCCGCCGCCCGCGCCGACGCGGACATCGGAGCCCCGGGGGCGACGGTCCGCTCGCTGGTCGTGACGGCACGGGAGGACGTCGAGGTCGCGGCGGGGACTCGGGCGGTGCTGCGGACGGCGCCCGGTTGACGTGCTCTCCGGCGGTTCGGTCCGATGTGCCCTGCACCCCGGTGACCTGGTGTTCCATACTGTGAGCAGCGGGTCCAGGCAGCAGCCTGACGGGGGAGGTCTCCGCTGCCATGCCTTCAGACAGCCGGTCGGGCCACGATCGGTCCGGCCTTCTGCCGCAGCTGCGGCTCGACGAACTGCTCGCCGAGCTGCAGACGCGGCTGGCCGCCGTGCTCACCACGCGTGACCGCGTGCACGCGCTGGTGGAGGCGGTCGTGACGATCGAGAGCGACCTCGACCTCGACGGTGTGCTGCGGCGGATCGTCCAGGCGGCGGCCGCCCTCGTCGGCGCCCGCCGGTGCGCGCTGAGAGTGATCGGGGAGGACGACCGGCTCGGGCGGCTCGTGACCGTCGGAGACTCCGACGGCTCCGGGACGGACTCGTGGTCGGACCGGTCGTTCAGCGTGCCGGTCCAGGTCCGGGACGCGGTGTTCGGCACGCTCTGCCTCGCCGACAAAGAGGACGGCGGCGAGTTCGACGAGAACGACGAGAACGTGCTCACGGCGCTCGCCGTCGCGGCCGGGGTGGCGATCGAGAACGCCCGGCTGTACGAGGAGGCCCGGCGGCGGGAGCGCTGGCTCGAGGCGTCGGCCGAGGTCTCGGCGTCGTTGCTGTCCGGCACGGAGCCGGAGGAGGTGCTCGTGTTGGTCGCCGAGCGCGCCCGGGAGGTCTGCTCCGCCGCCACTGCGTGCGTGCTCCTGGCCGCGGGCGACGAATTCGTCATCGAGGCCACCGCCGGCCGGCACGCCGACGCGCTCCGCGGAATACGGCTCCGCCTCGACGACGTCATCGGGGGCCGGGTCTTCCGGAGTGGCCGGTCCGTCGTGCCGGCCGACGCAGAGGAGTATCTGCGCGCCGCCGGGATCCGCCTGCCCGACCTGATCGGGCCGATGCTGATCGTCCCGCTGGGCTCGGGCATGACCGCGCGCGGCGTTCTGTCGGTGTACAACCCGCCCGGCGGGCCGAAGTTCGGGCGGTCCGCCCACCGGTTGCTGGAGGCGTTCGCCGTACAGGCGGCGGTGGCGCTGGAGCTCGCGGAGCGGCGCCGCGACGCCGAGCGGCTCGTGCTGCTGGAGGAGCGGGGCCGGATCGCCAAGGACCTGCACGACACCGTCACCCAGCGCCTGTTCGCGACGGCCATGACACTGGTGAGCACGGCCCAGGACATCGAACGGAACGATGTCGCCGTGCGCGTCCAGCAGGCGGTCGACGACCTGGACGACACGATCCGGCAGATCCGCTCGACGATCTTCGCTCTACAGATGGCGCCCGCCGAGCACGGACTGCGCTCGCGGATCCAGCGGGTGATCGACCGGGCGGAGGAGACCCTCGGCTTCGCCCCGGAGGTTCGCCTGAACGGCCCCTTGGACCTGGCGATGGACGACCAGGTGGCCGCGCAGGTGCCCGCCGTGCTGGCGGAGGCGCTGTCCAACGCCGCACGGCACGCCCGGGCCCATCGGGTGAGCGTGACCGTGACCGCGGCCGACCAGGTGGTCGTGCGGGTCGCCGACGACGGGATCGGGATCAGGTCGGGCGGACGCCGGAGCGGCCTGCGCAACCTCGCCGAACGGGCCGAGCGGCTCGGCGGTTCGTTCGACATCGGCCCGGGGGAGGACGGCGGCAGCGTCCTGGAGTGGCGCGTGCCCGCCCGCGGATCCGGTAAGGCGGAGCACGCCCGGTAAGGCGAAGGGTTCTCGTAAGGCGGAGACCTGGCGCCCGGCGGGCCCGCGTACGGGCCGCGGACGCTGAGACATCAACGATTCCGCTGGTGACAGGAGCCGAGCGGCGACCATCACGGGGACCTTGGTCCCTTCAACCGCGCCTTACCGGAGATGACGCTGGAGAGGTGAAGGAACCCCACGAACCCCACGAAGATCGTACGGCGTACGCGGCCGGTGGCGGCGGCCCGGCCGGGCAGCGACGATCTCCGCTGCCGATCGTCGTCGGGACGGACGGCTCACCCCGCGCCGGCCTCGCCGTCGAATGGGCCGCCGAGGAGGCGGGCCGGACGGGACGTCCACTGCACGTGCTCCACGCGATCGAACGCTGGCCGTGCGACATGCCGTTCCACCCGGCCCCCGGCCTGGGCGAATCCCGCACCGAGAGCGGTGCTCGCATCCTCGCCGAAGCCGTCGACCTGGCCCTGAAGGCCAGGCCGGACATCGAGGTCACCACCGGGCTGGTCGAGGAGGCTCCCGCCGAGGCGCTTCGGCAGGCGGCCTTCGGCGCGTACGAGACCGTGATCGGCAACCGCGGCCTCGGGGGCCTCGCGGCCCTGCTGCTCGGCTCGACCGGGTTGAAGGTCGCGGGGCACGTTCCCGGACCGGTGATCATCGTCCGGGGAGAGCCGGAGGAGACCCATGGTGAGGTCGTCGTCGGAGTCGACCGGTCCGGGGAGTCCGCCCTCGCGCTCCGGTACGCCTTCGAGGCGGCACGCGTCCGCGGCGCGTGGGTGCGGGCCGTGCACGTCTGGGAGACGTCGTTGATCGAGGCCGACGGCGCCTACCCGGCCGCGATCCGCGAAGCGGCCGCGTCCGCCGCGAACCTCCTGGTCGGCGCCGTGACACCCTGGCGGGACCGGTATCCCGAGGTCAGGATCATCGAACAGGCGGTCTCGGGGCACCCGGTCGGGGAACTCGTCGAGCGCTCCGCCCACGCGGACCTGCTCGTCGTCGGCGTGCGCTCCAACTGCGGTGGACGCCACGGCCTGCACCTCGGCTCGGTGAGTCATGGCGTGATCCATCACGCGCCCTGCCCGGTCGCGGTCGTCCGCGCCCGACCCTGACCAGGCGGGCGGCCTCAGCCTGACGGCTCCTTGCCGGGCGCCCCGACCGGCAGCCGGATCCGCACGCGGGTGTTCCCCGGCTCGCTGGTGAGCGTGCTGGACCCGCCGTGGGCCTGGACGACGGCGGACACGATCGCCAGCCCCAGCCCGCTGCCGCCGGCCTTGCGCGATCGTGAACCGTCGCTCCGTACGAAGCGTTCGAAGACGTCGTCGCGCAGCTCGGCGGGGACGCCGGGGCCGTCGTCGACCACCTCGAGGAGGACCGTCCCGTTCCGGTCGGGCGCGGCGACGCGCACGGCGACGTTCGTGCCCGGCGGGGTGTGGGTGCGGGCGTTGGCGAGGAGGTTGCCGAGGACCTGATGCAGCCGGAACTCGTCCCCGTACACCGTGACCGGGTCCTCCGGCAGGTCGAGGGCCCAGCGGTGGCCGGGGCCGGCGGCCCGAGCGTCGCTGGTCGTGTCGATGGCGAGGCGGGTCAGGTCGACCGGTTCGTGCGCGAGCGGGCGCCCGGCGTCGAGCCGCGCCAGCAGGAGCAGGTCGTCCACCAGATGCCCCATCCGAACCGACTCCGCCTCGATCCGGCGCAGGGCGTGATCGACCCGCGGACCGGTCTGGCCGGGGTCCCGGCGGGCCAGCTCGGCGTGGCTGCGGACGCTCGCCAGGGGGGTGCGCAGCTCGTGGCTGGCGTCGGCGATGAACCGCCGCAGCCTGTCCTCGCTGGCCTGCCGCTGGGCGAGCGCCGACTCGACGTGTTCCAGCATGTGGTTGAAGGCCGTGCTGACCTGCCCGACCTCGGTGTCGGGCTCGGTGTCCGGCACCCGGGCGGGCAGCGCGACCTCCCCGCTCGCCAGCGGCAGCTCGGAGACGTGGATGGCGGTCGCGGCGACGCGGCGCAGCGGGCGCAGGGCGAGCCGGACGAACGTGGCGCCGGCCACCCCGCCGACGGCGAGGACCACGATGAACACCGTGATCTCGACCATGACGAGCCGGCTCACCGTCTCATCGACGCCGTGCATCGGCAGCCCGGTGACCAGGACGTCGTGGTCCTCGCCGTGGCTGGCCATGAGCCGGTACTTGCCGAGGGACTCCAGTTCGACCGTCCGGGGCCGGCCGTCGGGGGACAGCGCCTCCAATCGCGCCTGGTCCGGCGCGGGCAGATCGAGCTCGCCGCCGTGGTCCCGTACGACGCCGCACTGGGTGACCTGGCCGTCTGCCAGGCGGGCGCCGAACGTGCCGACCGCCTGGCCCTTCACCCGGTCGAAGCGGTCGCCCTCCACGGCGTGCTCGAGGCTGATGGCGTACCGGCCCTTGGCGTCCTGGAGCTGGCTGTCCAGCCGGTCGATGAGGAAGCGCTGCAGGGAGAGGGTCGTGACGATGCCGACGATCGTGCAGGCGAGCGTGAACAGCAGGAGCGACCCGACGATCAGCCTGCCGCGCAGGGTACGGATCCGGAGGCGGCCCAGCGGGAGGCGGAGCCGGCGCCGGGGAACGCGGTGGCGGGGCAGGGGCCCTCCTTCGTCGGAGGAGCGACCCATGTGGCTGTGCTTTCGGTTCCCTCGCTCCGCTCGGTCACGGGTCATGAGGCGGGCGGCCGCAGGACGTAGCCGACGCCGCGCACGGTGTGGATCACCGGCTCGCGCCCGGCGTCGATCTTCTTTCGCAGGTAGCTGACGTACAGCTCGACGACGTGCGCCTGCCCGCCGAAGTCGTAGTTCCACACGCGGTCGAGGATCTGCGGCTTGGACAGCACCCGGCGCGGGTTGCGCATGAAGTAGCGCAGCAGCTCGAACTCGGTGGCCGTCAGCTCGATCAGGTCGCCGCCCCGGCGCACCTCACGGGCGCCCTCGTCGAGGGTCATGTCCCCGACCGCGAGGACCTCGCCGCCCTGCGCCCGCGCCAGTCCGGAGCGCCGGAGCAGGCCGCGCAGCCGGGCCAGCACCTCCTCGAGGCTGAACGGCTTGGTGACGTAGTCGTCACCGCCGGCGGTGATGCCCGCGACGCGGTCCTCCACGGCGTCCCGCGCGGTCAGGAACAGCACGCACACGTCCGGATTGTCCGCCCGTAGCCGGCGCATGACCTCCAGGCCGTCGAAGTCGGGGAGCATCACGTCGAGCAGGACGGCGTCGGGCCGGAACTCCCGGCCCGCCTTCACCGCCTCGGCGCCGGCCCCGGCGGTCATGACCTCCCAGCCCTCGAAGCGCAGGACGCTGGCGAGGACCTCCGCGAGGCTCGCCTCGTCGTCCACCACCAGCGCGCGCACGGGCGAACCGTCGGGGCGGGTCATCAACGGGTGCCTGGTCGACGGGGACTCGGGGGGCCGGGTGTCGTTCATCGTCACCTACGCTGCTCGCCGCACTTCTGCTCACCCTGAACGTTCGCTGAGAATCCCCTCTGAACGTCCCTCATCCGCGCAGGTCGCCGCGGTCTCAGCGGGCGCGCACAAGTGGTTCAGAAGGAACGTTCAGGTTCGAGCCCGAGAGTAGGCGTCCGAACGACCCAAAGCATACGGGGGGACAACTCGTGACCACTCTCGACGAACGGGCGGCGGTGCGCCGGCCACCCGGGCGCCGGCAGCCGGTGCGCGCCCGGCCCGAGCACGTGCTGGTCCCGATCGGCCTGGGAGCGGCCGCGGTGATCGCCCTCTGGTGGCATGACACTCCGGCCATCACCGGGTTCGGCGACTGGCTCACCAACGCCGGCCGCATCACCGGCCTGCTGGCGGGCTTCGCCACCGTCGTCCTCGTCGCCCTCATGGCCCGGATCCCGGCGCTCGAGCGCGGGGTCGGCACGGACCGCCTCGCCCGGTGGCACGCGATGGGCGGCCGGTACATGGTGTGGCTCGTCATGGCGCACGCACTCCTGATCATCTGGGGGTACGCCGTCACCGCGCACACGGACCCGATCCACCAGACCAAGACGCTGCTGCTGAGCTATCCGGACGTGCTGATGGCCACCGTCGCGGGGCTGCTCTTCGTCGGCGTCGGCATCGTGTCCGCCCGCGCGGCACGCCGCCGGATGCGCTACGAGACGTGGTACTACCTGCACTTCTACACCTACCTGGCGATCGCGCTGGCGTTCAGCCACCAGTTCGCGACGGGCGCCGACTTCATGACGAGCCTGCCCGCCCGCGTCCTGTGGTCGGCGCTGTACATCACCGTCGGCGCGCTGCTCGTCTGGTTCCGGATCACGGTGCCGCTGTGGCGGGCGTTCCGGCACGGGATGCGGGTCGAAGGCGTGTACCGCGAAAGCCCCGGCGTCGTCTCGGTGTGGGTCCGCGGTCGGCACCTGGACGAGTTCCGGGCCGAGCCGGGCCAGTTCTTCCGCTGGCGGTTCCTCACCCGTGACCTGTGGTGGGCCGCGAATCCGTACTCGCTGTCGGCCCCGGCCCGGCCGGACATGCTCCGCGTCACGGTGAAGAACTTCGGGGAGCACAGCGCCGCGCTGTCCCGGCTGCGGCCCGGAACCCGCGTGTTCGCCGAGGGCCCGTACGGGGCGTTCACCGCGGGGCGGCGCCGGCGGCGGAAGGTGCTGCTGCTGGCCGGCGGGGTCGGCATCACCCCCATCCGCGCGCTGTTCGAGACGCTCCCGGCCGCTCCCGGCGACCTGACGCTCGTCTACCGGGCCACCGACTGGTCCGACGTCGTCTTCCAGGAGGAGCTCCGCCGGATCGCGGAGACCCGCGGCGCGGCGCTGCACTACCTGGTGGGCTCGCGCCGGGACCTCGGCGGCGACCCGCTGTCCCCGCAGGTCCTCACGCGGATCCTGCCGGACCTGAGCGACCACGACGTCTACGTCTGCGGCCCGGACGGCATGGCGAACGCCGCGAAGGCGGCCCTCCACCAGGCGGGTGTGCCGCGCCGCCGCGTCCACCACGAGTCTTTCGAGTTCTGAGGAGACGAGAACCAATGAAGAGGGCGATCCTCACCATCGTCGGGACCGTCGCCGGGCTGGTCCTGCTGCTGAGTTTCAAGACGCATCAGGCCTCGAACAGTGGCGCCGCCGGGGCCGCGGCGGGCACGGGGTCGGGCACGGACAGCGGCGCGGCGGCGCCGGCGCCGAGCGCGAGCAGCGGCGAGAGCACCGGCACCGGAAGCGGGACCGGCAAGACGACCAGGTCCACGACCCGGACCGTCACCGGGAACACCATCGACACCCGCTGGGGCCCCGTCCAGGTACAGGTCACTCTCAAGGACGGGAAGATCACCAAGGTCCAGGCGGTCCAGCTGCCGAGCGAGAACCCCCGCGACCGGGAGATCAACGACTTCGCCGTGCCGCAGCTCGACCAGGAGACCCTGTCGGCGCAGAGCGCGCGGATCGACGCGGTCTCCGGCGCCACCTACACCAGCGAGGGCTACATCCAGTCGCTGCAGAGCGCGCTCGACAAGGCCGGCAAATGACGGCCCTGCGGCACGCCGAGCCCTGCATGGGAACGGTCTTCTCCTTCGACCTGCGCGAGCCGTACCCCGGCGACGGCGCGCTCGAAGAGGTCATCGCCTGGCTGCACTGGGTCGACGCGACCTTCTCGACGTACCGGCCGGAGAGCGACATCAGCCGGCTGGCGCGCGGTGAGGTGGAGGTGGGCGACTGCGCGCCCGAGGTCGGGGAGATCCTCGCCCTGTGCGACCGGCTCACCGAGGCCACCGACGGCTGCTTCAGCGCCTACGCCGGCGGCGCGCTCGACCCCTCCGGCGTGGTCAAGGGCTGGGCGATCGAACGCGCCGGGAGCATGCTGCGCGCGGCCGGCTCGCTGAACCACCACGTCAACGGGGGCGGCGACCTCCAGTTGTCCGGGGGGCCCGAGCCGGGCCGGCCGTGGCGGGTGGGCATCGCCGATCCGCTGCGCCCCGGCACGGTGGCCACGGTCGTCGCCGGGCGCGACATGGCCGTGGCGACCTCCGGAACCGCCGAACGCGGCGCGCACATCCTCGACCCGCGCACCGGACGGCCCGCGGCCGCCCTCGCCGCGGTGACCGTCGTCGGGCCGAGTGTCACCCTCGCCGACGCCTACGCGACCGCGGCCTTCGTGATGGGGGAGGCCGCCCGCGACTGGATCGAGGGCATGACCGGATACGAGGCGTACGGCATCGGGCTCGACGGGCGGGCCTGGGCCACCGCAGGGCTGCGCGCCGACGCCCCCGGTCAGCCCTCGACCAGGTCCGGCAGGTCGACCATGTCCACGAGGTCGGCGATCGAGTCCGCGACCCGCTGCGGGCGGAAGGGGTAACGCTCGATCTCGCCTCGGGCGGTCACCCCGGTCAGTACCAGGATCGTGTACAGACCGGCCTCCATGCCGGACACCACGTCGGTGTCCATGCGGTCACCGATCATCGCGGTGCTCTCGCTGTGCCCGCCGACGGTGTTGAGGGCGTTGCGCATCATCAGGGGGTTCGGCTTGCCGACGAAGTAGGGCTCCACTCCGGTGGCCTTGGTGATCAGCGCGGCGACCGCGCCGGTGGCCGGCAGCGCGCCCTCGGTGGAGGGGCCGATGGGGTCGGGGTTCGTGGCGATGAACCGCGCGCCCTTGTTGACCAGGCGGATCGCGGTCGTGATCGCCGTGAAGCTGTACGTCCGGGTCTCGCCCAGGACGACGTAGTCGGGGTCCAGGTCGGTCAGGACGTAGCCGATCTCGTGCAGGGCGGTCGTCAGGCCGGCCTCGCCCAGGACGTACGCCGAGCCGCCCGGGCGCTGGTCGTCGAGGAACTGCGCGGTGGCCAGCGCGGACGTGTAGATCGACTCGATGGGCACGTCGAGCCCGGCCGCCCGGAGCCGGACGTGCAGGTCCCTCGGGGTGTAGATCGAGTTGTTGGTCAGCACGAGGAACGGCTTGCCGGCCTCCTTGAGCCGGGTGAGGAACTCCTTGGCCCCCGGCACGGGCTGGCCCTCGTGCACCAGCACGCCGTCCATGTCCGTCAACCAGGTGTTGATCGGCTTGCGCTCAGTCATGCGACCAAATATCCCGCATCGCCGTGGCCGTTATCCAGCCGGGACCACCCCGGCGGGTGACCCCTCGGAGTCGTGGGGGTGTCCGGCCGCCGACCTGGCGTTCCTTCAGCGGCGGAGGCGGTTGATCACGCGGTCGAGGCCGCTGGGCGGCGGCCGGCGGAACGGCGCGGCCAGACGCGTCCGGCTGGTGCGGCCGCGCAGCGTCACGGCGCTGCCGAGCCGCCAGTGCGCGGCCTCGGACTGGTCGGCGGCCGCGACGACCGCGGCCGACGCGAGCAGCCGGTCGGGCGCCGCCGTCTTGGCGAGGTCGCTGAGCCGCGCGGCCTCGTTGACCGGATCCCCGACCACGGTGTACTCCAGGCGCTGCTCCGCGCCGATGTGCCCGGCGACGACCTGCCCGGCCGACACGCCGATCCCGGCGACCAGCTGGGGGAGCTCCTCCCGCAGCCGCCACGAGAGCTCACGGGCCGCGGCCAGGGCCTGGCCCGCCGGGTCCTCGAGCCGCTCGGGCGCGCCGAAGACGGCCAGGGCCGCATCCCCCTGGAACTTGTTGATCAGACCGCCGTGCCCGGCCACGACCTCGACGACGACGCCGAAGTAGGCGTTCAGCAGGGCGACGACCTCGCCGGGCGGCCGCGTCGCGGCCAGGTGCGTCGAGCCCTGGAGATCGACGAAGAAGACGGCGGCGTCGCAGGTCTCGCCGCCCAGGACGACGCCGTGTTCCAGCGCGTGGCGGGCGACGTCCTCCCCGACGTGCCGGCCGAACAGATCCCGCAGCCGCTCGTTCTCCCGCAGCCCCGCCGCCATGTGGTTGAACCCGGCCTGCAGCCGGCCAAGCTCGCTCGCGTCATAGACCGGGACCGACGCCCGCAGGTCACCGCGCTCGATCCGCGCCAGCCCCTCCCGTACGGAGCGGACCGGGTCGGCGATCGCCCGGGCGGCGAAGTAGGTCACCTGGAACCCCACCAGCAGGGCGACGCCGCCGAGCACCAGGATCGTGACGGCCAGCTGGGTGAGGGACATGCCGTCGACGACCAGCGCCGCCACCGCGGCGGCGACGAGGCCCAGGACGGGTACCCCGCTGCCGAGGGCCCACGCGAGCATGGTGCGCGGCGTGATGCCGAACCACGCGTCGTACTGCGCCGGGCCCGCCGCCATCACCACCGCCGCGATGGGCCGCAGCAGGCGCTCGGTGAGCAGGTACACGATCGCGCAGGTGGTGACCCCGCCGAGCACCGTGATCATGCCGACCTTCAGGGCGAGCAGATCGGAGTAGGGCGCGTCGATCACGGCCCAGCCGACCGCGCCCAGGCCCCACAACGTGCCCTGCATCGCCATCAGCCGCAGGGGGCCGCGCAGCACGCCGCGCCGCTCCTCCTCCGTGGGATCGTGCTCGTGGCGGGCGAAGGTGCGCACCGGGCGGAACAGCCACATCCCCCAGGTGACGCCGATCGGCGCGCCGAACAGGAGGTAGGCGCAGAAGACCAGGAGGTTGACGAGCCGGACGTGCGCGGGGTCGGCGATCCCCGGCGGGTCCGGCATCACGAACGTCGAGAAGAGCAGGACGAACAGCGCGCCGGCGAGGTTCGCGCCGCCGACCGCCACCATGAGCAGCCACCGCGCACGGCGTTCGAGCATCGCGCGCGAGGCGCCCGGCGGCCCGTCCAGCCGACCGTGCAGCCCCTTCTTCGTCACCGCCCTGGCGGCCACCGCCCGACTGCCTCCTCCGCGCATCTGTGGAAGACCAGTGTGACTGATCGTCCGGAGAACTCGCACGGGGGAGGGCGGGAGCCCCCGGCGGACGGCCTCGTGGCACGGTAGGGGGATGACCGTGATCGGGAGGATGGGGCTCGGGCTGGCCGCCCTCGGGCGACCGGCGTACATCAACCTCGGCCGCGAGGTGGCGCTGCCCGCCCAACGTACGGTGGAGGCGATGCGGGACGCCGCCTGGCAGGTGCTGGACGCCGCGTACGACGAGGGGATCCGCTGGGTCGACGCCGCCCGCTCGTACGGGCTGGCCGAGGAGTTCCTGGCCGGCTGGCTGGACGAGCGGGGGCACCGGGACGTCACCGTCTCCAGCAAGTGGGGATACGCCTACGTCGGGGAGTGGCGTCTGGACGCGGACGTCCACGAGGTCAAGGAGCACTCCCTGCCGAGGTTCCGGGACCAGTCGGCGCGGACGCGGGAGCTGCTCGGCGACCGCCTGGCGGTCTACCAGATCCACTCCCTCATGGCGGACGGCCCGGTGTTCGCCGACGCCGCCCTGCAGCGGGCGCTGGCCGACCTCGCGGCCGAGGGCGTACGGGTCGGCTTCTCCACGTCCGGGCCGGCCCAGGCCGAGACGGTACGGCGCGCGCTCGACCTCGAGGCCGACGGGCGACCCCTGTTCACGGCCGTGCAGTCGACCTGGAACGTCCTGGAGCCCTCGGTGGGCGACGCGCTCGCCGAGGCCCACACCCGTGGTCTCCACGTTCTCGTCAAGGAGGGGATGGCCAACGGTCGGCTCGCGGTCGAGCCGCCCGCGGCGCTACGGAAGATCGCCGCGGCGCACGGGGTCGGGACGGACGCGGTCGCGCTCGCCGCCGTGCTCGCCCGGCCCTGGGCGGACACCGTGCTGACCGGCGCGGTGAGCGTCCCGCAGCTGAGGTCCAACCTCGCGGCCGCGCGCGTCTCGCTGAGCGCCGACGACCGCGCCGCGCTGGACACGCTCGCCACCCCGCCGGAGGAGTACTGGAGACACCGCGCCGCCCTCGCCTGGACATGACGCGGTATCGCTCCAAACTGAGTACGAGATCCACCTATATCGGCGAACATGGCTATTGACGCCATGATCGCTATCCGCGACAGTCGTGACACTTGGAGCGAGGAGCAAGTTCACGAAGCGGGACGAAAGGCTCGGTGTATGGGTGGATCCGACGTCAGGGGCGCGATCCTGGCGCTGATGGCGACCCTCATCTACTACCTGGGCTTCATCGTCTTCCGAGTGGCGGCGGGCCGCATGCCCGAACTCCGCGGTACCCGTCCGATCCGCCTCCTGCGGTACACCTACACCGACTGGCTGTGGCTGTCCGGCCTGGTGATCGTGCTGGCCGGCGTGGCCACGCAGGTCAAGGCGCTGACGATGCTCCCGCTGAGCCTCGCCCAGCCGATCTTCGCCGCCAGTCTCCTGTTCATCCTCTTCTACGCCGGTGTCTTCTTCGGCGAGCGGCTGACCGGCCGCGAGTGGGCCAGCGTGGGCCTGTTCGGCCTCGCGACCGCGATGGTCGGAGCGTCGAACGGCCGGCACGAGGTGCTGACCAGCGCGGTCGCCGGGCCGCTCACCCTGGCCGCCGTCGTCGTCCCCGGCGTCCTGGTGGGGGTGGCGGTCCTCGTCGGCGGTGACATCCGGACGTTCGGCCGGCACGCGCGGCCGCTGGCCGGCATCGCGTACGGCATCGGCTCCGGCGTCAGCCTCGGTGTCTCCGAGCTCGCCCTCAAGGGGGTGGCCGCCATCTACAACACGCACGGGCTCGCGGCCGCCGCCTACGGCTCGCCGTACCCGTACGTCGCGGTCGGGATGGCGGCGCTCGGCCTGGCCCAGCTGCAGATCGGTCTGCAGCGCTGCCGGATGTCGATCGTCGTGGCCGTGCTCACCGTGATCGCCAAGACCCAGCTCGTCATTCTCGGCGCGCTGCTGTACAAGGAGCCGTGGCCGTCCGACCGCCTGCTGGTGGCGCTCCGGATCGGGGCGTTCGTCATGGCGGGTGCGGCGCTGGTGCTGTTCCCCCGGCACGAGGCCGTGGAGGAGCGTCCCGGCGCCGCGCTGGTTGCCTCCGCGCGCGAGCGCGCATAGGAGAGATTAACCGGACAGCCCCTAGCCTGACTTAATGGGTCAAAAGCCGCGTTTGTCATCTGATGTACTTCGGCGTGCGTCTAACGGGGCAGGGACTCGCGCGGCGCGCCGCGCGACAGAACGATGAGGTGGAATGGCCGACAACGACGCTGAGGACGTGACGCCGGAGAAGGCGTCGCCGAAGGCGCCGGACTCCAAGGGCCCGGCGGACGACGCGCCGGCCGCGGAGACGCGACGGGGCGAGAAGGGCGAGCCGGGCGATGAGCCGGCCGAGAAGAAGCCGGTGCCGTCGGAGGCCGCCGAGAAGGACCCCGAAAAGGGACCCGCCGAGGACGTCTCCTCGGCGGCCGACGGTCCCGACGAGGCGCCCGCGGGTGACGTGCCCGCCGAGAAGGCGCCGGCGGCGGCTGCGGTCAAGCCCGCCGGCCGCCGGGGACGGGTCCTGCGCTGGGTCGCGGTCGGGGTCGTGGTGGCGCTCCTCGCGGCGGGCGGCACGGCGTTCGGCCTGTACGAGAAGCTGCAGGGCAACATCCAGAAAGAGCACGTCGACCAGCAGCAGTTGGGCACGAAACGCCCGCCGAAGCTGAACAAGTCGATGAACATCCTGCTGCTCGGCTCGGACTCCCGGGACGGGGAGAACCACCAGTACTGGTCGCCGGACATCAGCGGGGAGCGCTCGGACACGACGATCCTGCTCCACCTGTCGCCGAACCGGGACCGCGCGGTCGCGATCAGCTTCCCCCGGGACTCCATGGTGCACGTCCCGGAGTGCAAGAAGAAGAAAGGCGGCACGGTGCCCGCCTTCTTCGGCATGCTCAACGCCGCGTTCGCCTACGCCGGGGCGACCTGCACCTGGAAGATGATCGAGGCGGACACCGACATCCACATCGACCACTACGTCAAGATCGACTTCGCCGGGTTCAAGCGGGTGGTCGACGCGCTGGGCGGGGTGGAGATCTGCGTGCCGCAGGCGGTCAACGACCCGCGCGCCGACCTGTCCCTGAAGGCCGGCCGTCAGGTCGTGAAGGGCAACGACGCGCTGGGGTACGTCCGGACGCGCTACGGCCTCGGCGACGGGTCGGACCTGGAGCGCATCCAGCGGCAGCAGAAGTTCATGGCCTCGGTGGTCAAGAAGGCCACGAGCGAGGACATGCTGACCGACCCGACGCGGGCGTACCGGTTCCTGAACGCCGCCACCAAGTCGATCGCCACCGACGACGAGTTCAGCGTCTCCGCGATGAAGAAGCTGGCCACGAGCCTCAAGGGGATCAGCGCGGGCACCGTGCGGTTCGTCACCGTGCCGACGCAGACCTATCCCAAGGACCCGAACCGGGTGCAGTGGGACATGTCCCAGGCGGGTCCGCTGTTCGAGGCCATCCGCAAGGACGACGACCTGCCCGCGCCGAAGCCGGAGCCGTCCAAGCCGGCGGCGCCCACGCCCGACCAGGTCAAGGTCACCGCGGTGAACGCGCCGAAGAAGGTAGTACGGGACCTGAAGGCTCAGGGCTTCCACGTCAAGGCGGCGAAGGGCCCGGCGCAGCCGCAGACCAGGATCCTCTACGGGCCGGGGGCCGAACGCTTCGCCGACGCCCTGGCGGTCGCCGTTCCCGGCGTGGTCATCGCCGCCGACAACGCGGTCGCGCCCGGCACCGTCTCGCTGGTCGTCGGCCCCGAGGGCGTGCCGGTGAAGGCGCCGGACATCCCGAAGGTCAACGGGGAGATCAACGCGGCGCAGAATCCGTGTCAGTGAGGACGGCCTCGTTGGGCCGGGGACCGGAGCGGAGGCCCGCCCACAGTCCCCGGCCCAGGTCCCGTACGAGCGCCGCCCGGTCGGCGGAGCCCGCGAGCGTACGGGCCCAGCGGCGGGCCGTCGCGCCGGCGTAGAGCAGGCGTTCCCCCGGGCCGAGGCAGCGGCTGCGGGTGAAGAGCCAGACCTTGTTGCGGACCTCGTGGAAGAACCGCCGCCCCGGGTCGAAGGCGGGGGAGGCGGTCTTGTGCACGGCCACGCTGTCCCGGCACAGCAGGCCGGTACGCCCGCGCAGCAGCCGCAGGGTGAACTCGAAGTCGTCGTTCCACAGGAAGTAGTCGGCGATCGGCAGCCCGCGCTCCCGTACGGCCTCGGCGTCGACGAGCACCGACACGAACGACGCCGAGCGGATCCGGGCACAGCCGGGGACGGGCGACGGCCGCGACCGGGGGGTGTTCATCGGATGGTCGCGGCCGTTGGTCCAGACGACGCGGCCGGCGACGAGCGCGGGGGGCCGCCCGCCGCCGTCCTGTCCCCGGTCGCGCGCCGCCAGGAGGGCGGCCAGCGCCTCCGGTTCGGGCACGGTGTCGTCGTCGAGCAGCCAGAGCGCGTCCGCTCCGAGGCTCAGGGCGTGGGCGATGCCCGTGGCGAAGCCGCCGGCGCCGCCGGTGTTGCGGGGGAGCGTGAGCAGGCGGGCGGCCGGGAACCGCTCGCGGACCAGTCGCGGAGTGCCGTCCGCGGAGGCGTTGTCGACGACCACGATCGTGTCCGGCGGGCGCGTCTGCCGCTCGAGGGCGGTCAACGCCTCGGTCAGGAGATCTCGTCGGTCGTGTGTGACAACCACGGCGGCAATTTGGGCGTCTTTCAGCTGACACCTCACGAATCGCCGGGTCAGTAGGAGTAAAGCCGCGCGCATGAAGCTCGCAAAAGTAGCATAGGATGCATTCCGCCCCACTGGCCTCATCGCCTCCCCTTCCGGAGCGAGACGGACGCATGGCCGAACCCTTCGCGCTTCTCCTCACCGTCTACGGCGGGGACCGGGCGGACCACGTGCGGGAGGCGTTCCACAGCTCGGTGGACGCCCAGACGCGCCGACCCGACCAGGTGATCCTCGTCCAGGACGGACCGGTCTCGGCCGTACTCGCCGACTGCCTGGCCCGGCTGACCGAGGAGAGCCCCGTGCCGGTGACATTCCTCCCGCTGGAGCACAACGGCGGCCTGGGCCTCGCCCTCGACGCCGGGCTGGCGGCCAGCCGGTACGACGTCGTGGCCCGCATGGACGCCGACGACATCGCCATGCCGCACCGCTTCGCGGTGCAGTTGCCGGTGATCGAACGGGGCGCCGACCTGGTCGGCGCGGGAATGCTGGAATTCGGGACGGGCCGGGAGGACATTGTGGGGAGCCGCACGCCGGTCTCCGACCCGGAGCACATCGCCCGGTACGCCCGGCTGCACGATCCGTTCAACCACCCGACGATCGTGTACCGGCGCACCGCCGTCCTGGCCGCCGGCGGCTACGGCGACATGCCGCTGATGGAGGACTACTGGCTGTTCGTGCGGATGATCGCGAACGGGGCCGAGGTCGTCAACCTGCCCGAGCCGCTCGTGTACTACCGCGTGGGCGAGGGCGCGTACGAACGTCGTGGCGGGCTGACGCTGCTGCGGGCCGAGCTGCGCCTGCAGGGCGAGCTGCGGCGCAGCGGCTTCACGACTCTCGCCCAGTACCTGCGCAACGTCGGCGTCCGCGGCGCGTACCGGCTGACGCCGTCGTGGATCCGCCGGCCGATGTACCGGCGGTTCGTCGCCCCCCGCGGTGCGGGGGCCCGGACGCCGGTGGAGGAGACGAGTGAACGCTGACCTGGTGGTCGCCGGCGCCGGCCTGTTCGGGTTGACCGTCGCCGAGCGCTGCGCCCGCGAGCTCGGCCTCCGGGTGCTGGTCGTCGAGCGCCGCGACCACATCGGCGGCAACGCCTACAGCGAGACCGAGCCGTCCACCGGCATCGAGGTCCACCGGTACGGCGCGCACCTGTTCCACACCTCGAACGAGCGGGTCTGGGAGTACGTCAACCGGTTCACCGCCTTCACCGACTACCGGCACCGGGTCTTCACGGTCTTCAAGAACCGCGTGTACCCGATGCCGGTCAACCTGGGCACCATCTGCGAGTTCTTCGGCCGGGTGATGTCCCCCGACGAGGCCCGCGCGCTGATCGCCGGGCAGGCCGCCGAGATCACCGACCCCGCCAACCTGGAGGAGAAGGCGATCTCGCTCATCGGGCGGCCGCTGTACGAGGCGTTCATCCGGGGCTACACCGCGAAGCAGTGGCAGACCGACCCCCGGGAGCTGCCGGCGGGGATCATCACGCGGCTGCCGGTGCGCTACACCTTCGACAACCGCTACTTCGCCGACCGCTACGAGGGCCTGCCGGTGGACGGCTACACCGCCTGGCTGGAGCGCATGGCCGACCACCCGAGGATCGAGGTCCGGCTCGGCGCGGACTTCTTCGACCTGGACGCCGTCGGCAACGTCCCGGTCGTCTACACCGGCCCGCTCGACCGCTACTTCGGCCACCGCGAGGGCGTGCTCGGCTGGCGCACCCTGGACTTCGAGCTGGAGGTCCTGCCGACCGGGGACTTCCAGGGCACGCCGGTGATGAACTACGCCGACGAGGACGTCCCGTACACGCGCGTTCACGAGTTCCGGCACTTCCACCCGGAGCGGGAGTACCCGGGAGACCGAACCGTGATCATGCATGAGTACTCTCGGTTCGCCGGGCCCGCCGACGAGCCGTACTACCCGATCGACACGCCCGCCGACCGCGCGATGCTGGACCGCTACCGCGAACTGGCCCGCGCCGAGAAGGACGTGCTGTTCGGCGGTCGTCTCGGCACCTACAAGTACCTGGACATGCACATGGCCATCGCGTCCGCGCTGACCATGTTCGAGAACCGGCTGCGGCCGCGTTTCACCGGAGGCACGGAATGAGGGTGCTGCAGCGCGTCGTGCTGCCCATCCAACGCGACCCGGACGTCGTCGGCCTGTACGTCGACGGCCGCGTCGTCTGGGGCCGGGAGAAGGCCGGCGAGGACGGCGCCACGACGCGGCGGACCACGGCACGGACCGGCTCCGAGGCCAGGATCACCGGCCGGCGGGGCCTCGTCGTGCCCGCCGGCAGGCGCGTGTCGTTCTGCACCTACTTCAACGCCTTCCCGGCGAGCTACTGGCGGCGGTGGAGCGTGGTCGACACCATCACGCTGCGGCTCCGGCTGCGCGGCGACGCCATCGTGAACGTCCACCGTTCCACGGGCAAGGGCCTCACCCAGCGGGTCACGCGGCTGGACGTCGACGCGAGCACCACCGTCGCCCGCGAGGTCGAGCTGTCGCTGAAACCGTTCATCGACGGCGGCTGGTACTGGTTCGACATCGTCGCCGGCGACCGCGAGGCCGTCCTGGACGGCGCGGAGTGGTGCGCCGACACCGACCGGCCGCGGGGCAGCGCGAGCATCGGCATCACGACGTTCAACCGGCCGGACTTCTGCGTCGAGCAGCTCGTCGCGATGGGCGAGGCGAGCGACGTGCTCGAGGTCGTCGACGAGATCTTCGTCGTCGACCAGGGCACCGACCGGGTCGAGGACCACCCGGACTTCGCGGCCGCCGCCGAGTCGCTGGGCGACCGGCTGCGCCTCATCGACCAGGGCAACATCGGCGGGTCCGGCGGGTTCGCCCGGGCGATGAACGAGACCCTGGACGCCGGGCGCAGCGACTACGTGCTGCTCCTCGACGACGACGTGACCGTCGAGCCGGAGGGCATCCTGCGCGCGGTGACCTTCGCCGACCTGGCCCGGACCCCGACCATCGTCGGCGGCCACATGCTGGACATCTTTCACCGGTCCGTGCTGCACGTCTTCGGCGAGACGATCGCGCGCTACCGCTGGTGGATGACGCCGGCCGCGCACACCCACCTGGGGCACGACCTGGCCGCGCACCCGCTGCGCCACACGCCCTGGCTGCACCGGCGGGTCGACGTGGACTACAACGCCTGGTGGATGTGCCTCATCCCGGTCGACGTGGTGCGCAAGGTCGGGCTGTCGCTGCCGTTCTTCATCAAGTGGGACGACATCGAGTACGGCATCCGCGCCGAGAAGGCGGGGTACCCGACCGTGTCGCTGCCGGGCGCGGCGGTCTGGCACGTGCCGTGGCATTCCAAGGACGACACGCTCGACTGGCAGGCCTACTTCACCGAGCGGAACCGCATCATCACCGCGCTCATGTACTCGCCGTACAAGCGGGGCGGCAACATGCTCAAGGAGAGCCTGTTCATCACCACCAAGCACGCCCTGGCGATGCAGTACTCCACGGCCGAGCTGATGCTGCTCGCCATCGAGGACGCGCTGCGCGGTCCCGAGCACCTGCACGAGTCGATGACCACGAAGCTCGCCGAGCTGCGGGCGCTGCGCGCCGCGTTCCCGGACGCGCTGGCCAAGCCGGACGTCGACGAGTTCCCCAAGGTCCAGCGGCGCAGGCCCCCCCGGCGCGGCCGTGAGCCGGCGCCGCCCGAAGGGCGCAAGGCGATGGTGCGGGCGGCGCTCGGCGGAGTGCTCCGGCACTCCCGGCCGGTCGACTCCTATCCCAAGGCGCACCCCGAGGTGGCCGTGCCGCACGTCGACCAGGCATGGTGGCTGCTGTCACGGTACGACAGCGCCCTGGTCACCTCGGCCGACGGCACGAAGGCCGCCTGGTACCAACGGGACCCGGCGCGGTTCCGCTCGCTGCTGCAGCGCGCCACGGCGCTGCACGCGCGGCTGGCGTACGAGTGGCCGGAGCTGAGCCGCCGCTACCGCGCGGCCGTCCCCGAGCTCACCTCGCCCGAGCGCTGGCGCGAGACGTTCGAGGCGGCCCGGCCGGAGGAGCGATGACGGCTCCGCCGCTGACCGCCCCGGGCAGCGGCGGCGGTCTGCTCGAGGTCGCCCGCCGCAGGTACCTGCTGCGGCTGCTGGTGCGCCGGGAGCTGCGCAGCCGCTACCAGGGCTCCCTGCTCGGGCTCGGCTGGTCCTACGTCCGTCCCGCCGTCAACTTCGCGGTCTACTTCTTCGTCGTCGGCATCTTCCTGAAGATGAGCAAGTCCATCCCCGGGTACCCGGTGTTCCTGTTCTCCGGGATGGTGCTGGTCAGCTTCTTCACCGAGACGCTGATCACCAGCACGTGGTCCGTCATCGGGAACGCGCCGCTCGTGCAGAAGATCTACCTGCCGCGCGAGATGTTCCCGGCCTCGTCCACGCTGGTCTCGGCCGTGCACATGCTGCCCGGCATGGCGATCCTGTGGGGCGGCGCGCTGCTCGGCGGCTGGCGGCCCTCCACGCTCGCGGTCGGGTCGATGGCGCTCGGGCTCGCGATCGTGGCCGTGCTCGGCCTGGCGTTCGGCCTGCTGTTCGCCGGGATCAACGTGTTCTTCCGCGACTTCGGGCAGGTCGTCGACATCCTCAACATCGTCATCCCGTGGACCACCCCGATGATCTATCCGTGGACGGCCGTGCAGGAGTCGGCGGGGAACGGCCTCGGCCTGCAGATCTACCTCGCCAATCCGCTCGGGACGGCGACGCTGCTGTTCCAGCGGGCGTTCTGGTGGCCCGCCAACCCACGCCAGGCGCACCTGCCCGACGGCACCCCGACCTTCCCGGACGGCAGGCACGCGTTCCCCGACCACCTGACCGTACGAGGGCTGGCGAGCCTCCTCGCCGCCGTCGTGCTGCTGGGGCTGGCCCAGATGGTCTTCCACCGCCTGCAGCGGCGGTTCGCCCAGGAGCTCTAGTTGGAATCGATCGTCGTCGACGGCG
Organism: Actinoallomurus sp. NPDC052274; assembly: GCF_040679475.1. Lineage (NCBI taxonomy): Bacteria > Bacillati > Actinomycetota > Actinomycetes > Streptosporangiales > Thermomonosporaceae > Actinoallomurus > Actinoallomurus sp. NPDC052274. Next base: position 78,184 of record NZ_JBFAUT010000011.1, on the reverse strand, counting down.
TGACGAAGCGCTTCACGCTGCGCCACGCGCACTCGATCAAGGAGATGACCGTACGCGCCGCGCGGCGCCAGAGCCTGTCGCAGCGGTTCACCGCACTCGACGAGGTGTCGGTGTCCGTCGAGCAGGGCGAGTCGCTCGCCCTGATGGGGCTCAACGGATCGGGCAAGAGCACACTGCTCAAGCTGATCTCCGGCGTCATGCAGCCCGACCGCGGCTCGGTCGGGGTCCGCGGCCGGGTCGCGGGCCTGATCGAGGTCGGCGCCGGCCTGCACCCCGACCTGACCGGCAGGGAGAACATCTTCCTCAATGCCGCGATCCTCGGCATGACCAAGGCGGAGACCCAGGCCAAGTACGACGAGATCGTCGCGTTCTCCGAGATCGAGAAGTTCCTCGACACGCAGGTGAAGTTCTACTCCTCCGGCATGTTCATGCGGCTGGGCTTCTCCGTCGCCGTCCACACCGATCCCGACATCTTCCTCGTCGACGAGGTGCTGGCCGTCGGCGACCCGCCGTTCCAGAAGAAGTGCCTCGAGCGCATTGAGGAGCTGGCCGACGAGGGACGCACGCTCGTCATCGTCTCCCACGACATGGGCACGCTCGAGAAGGTCTGCGGGCGGGGTGTCGTGCTGCGCGAGGGCCGGGTCGCGTTCGAGGGCGAGATCACCGAGGCCGTCGACCTCCTCAACCCGCCGGACGGTCCCCTTGACGCCGCCCGCCGGCAGCGGGGCCGCGAGGAGGCCAGGCTCGCCGCCGCCACGCTCAAGGCGGAGAAGGCCGCGGCCGCCGAGACGGCCGAGGTGATCGACGAGATCATGCCCGACGCCACGGCCCTGCCCGACCCGCAGGCGACGCTCGAGCACGCCCTGTCCCTCGCCGAGGGCCGGGAGGGAATGGCGCTGGAGTTCGGCGTCTTCTCCGGCCGTACGCTGCGGACCATCACCGCCGCCCGCGACGGCAAGAACGTCTTCGGCTTCGACTCCTTCGAGGGGCTCCCGGAGGACTGGCGGGAGGGCTTCCCGGCCGGCACGTTCGCGGTCGAGAAGCCCCCGGAGGTGCTCGGCGCCGAACTGGTCGTCGGACTGTTCGAGGACACCCTCCCCGGATTCCTCGACGAGCACCCCGAGCCGGTCGCCTTCCTCCACGTCGACGCCGACCTGTACTCCTCGACGCGGACCGTCCTGCGCCACGTCGGACCGCGTCTGCGGCCCGGCAGCGTCATCGTCTTCGACGAGTTCTTCGGCTATCCGGGCTGGCGCGAGCACGAGTACCGCGCCTGGACGGAGCACGTCGAGCGGACCGGCCTGCGGTTCCGCTATGAGGCCTACACGCGCGGCAACGAGCAGGTCGTCGTACGGATAACGGAGCGATGACCCCGATGGACGGCTCCACCAGGGACGAGGCCGAGGACGCGGAGGTCGCCGCGACCGGCGCCGCGCCCAAGAGCGGCGAGGCTCAGACCGGCGAGGCTCAGAGCGGCGGGGCTCAGGGCGGCGGGACCGTCCGTCGGCGGGACCGGCCGGGAGGACGGCTCCGCGAGCTCGACCTGCTGCGCTTCGTGGCCGCCGCCGCCGTCATGCTGCACCACTTCACCGGGGTGCCCGCGCCGGAGTGGCCCGGCGGGAGCGCCCGGAAGGTCTTCCCCGGCCTCGGCGAGGTGACGCGGTGGGGCTTCCTCGGAGTCGAGCTGTTCTTCCTGATCAGCGGGTTCGTCATCCTGATGAGCGCCTGGGACCGCCGCGTGGGCGACTTCGCCGTGTCCCGGTTCACCCGGCTGTTCCCGGCCTACTGGGTGAGCGTCTGCCTCTCCCTCGCCGCGTACCTCGCCTTCCGGTCCTACGTCCCCTTCGGGCCGAACACCGACGGGCCCATCATGCGGTTCCTGCCGAACCTGACGATGCTCCAGGAAGGCATCGGGTCGCAGCGCATGGAGGTCGTCTACTGGACCCTCTACGTCGAGCTGCACTTCTACGCGCTCATCGCGCTGCTCGTCTGGCGGGGTATCACCTACAGCCGGGTCGTCGCGTTCATGACCGGCTGGCTCCTGCTCAGCGTGTTCGCGATGGAGGCCGACTTCGGCTTCGTCAAGGTGCTGCTGCTCTGGCGGTACGCGCCCTTCTTCGTCGCCGGCATGGGGTTCTTCCTCGTCTACCGGTACGGCGGCAACCTCATCGTCTGGCTGCTCATCGCGGCGAGTTGGGCGCTCGGCTGCTACTACGACCTCAAGTACCAGTTCCCCGACTTCATCGTGCCGGGCGTCTCGGAGTACGTCATCCCGGCCGGCGTCACGTTGGTCTTCGCCGTCATGGCGCTCGTCGCCACGCACCGGCTGGCGTGGCTGCGCTGGCGCGGCCTCACGCTGCTGGGGATGCTCACCTATCCGCTCTACCTGGTGCACCAGACGATCGCGCGGACGCTCGTCCCGCGGCTGTACCCGCACATGAGCAGATGGGCCGTGCTCGTCGTACTGATCGCCGTGGCGCTGACCTCGGCCTACCTGATCTACCGGCTGGTCGAGGCCCCCGCACAGCACCGGCTCCGCGCCCGGCTGAAGCTCGCGCTGGCGCAGATCCGGCGGAACGGCCTCCCCGCGCCGGCCGGAGACGCCGACCGTGACGCGACGGCGCGGCCGGCGGGGGACGGTGCCGAGGCGGCGTCGTCCTGAGCGCGGGTCAGCGGGCGGGCGCCAGATCGATCGCGTCGATCTCCGCGCTGCAGGTCTGCCGGCTGAACCGGATCGTGTTCCGGCCGGCGTTCAGCCACACGTCGATCGCGTTGATGGTCCACTGGTCCCAGCCGTACGGGCGGTAGAGCAGCCGTCCCTGCGGCCGGCCGTTGACCGAGAGCGTCTGGCCGCACGGGGCGTCCATGCCGTCGGCGGCGCGCACGTACATCCGGTAGCGCCCGCCGCTCGGCAGCGGCAGCGCGAACTCCAGGTAGCTCTCCGGGGCGGCCAGGTACCCGGCCTTGCCGTTGCCCGACGCCCGTGTCGTGGTCAGCCGCTCCCCGTCGTTGATCGTGGTGTACGCCGGCGCCTCCGCCTCCCAGCGCGTCATCGGGACGCCGGTCAGCGCCGCGTACCACCGCGCCGCCATCTTGGAGTAGCCCCCGTCGGTCGGATGGATCCCGTCGGCGGACAGGTCGGCCTTGGTGAGCGCCGCGTGCATGTCGACGAGGTGGACGTGCCGGCCCTGAGCGGCCCGCGCGGAGACGATCCCCGGGATCGCCGCGTTGTACCGGCGGGCGAGCCGGTCGCCGGCCGGGGCGGCCAGCGGCACGATCGTGGCGACGTACACCTGGGCGTTCGGCAGCGTCGCGGTGATGAGGTCCACCAGCGCCGCGAGCCGCGCCGGAGCCTGGGGCAGCGCGCTGCGCTGGATGACGTCGTTCGTGCCGATGTGCAGGAGGATGACGTCGGGGCGGTACACGCGCAGCCACTCCCGTACGCGCACGGTGAGCTGGTGGATCCGCCACCCGGGATGGCCCTCCTCGTTGCGGTCGCCGAGCTGCGGGGGACCGGTCGCCCGTGACCCCACGAAGTCGGCCGACCTGCCGTCGGCCGTCAGGTACTGCCACAGGTCGGTGCGGTAACCGCCGAGCGTCTGCAGCCCGTCGGTGATCGAGTCGCCGAGCGGCATGATCCGTAGCGGCGGCCGGGGCGTCGCGACCGGAGCGGGACGGCGGGGCTCCGTCGTGGCACGGGATCTCGCCTCCACGCACGCCGTCGCCGTGACGAGCAGACACGCGCTCGCCACGGCCGCCACGGCGGTCCGGAGGCGGCCGGTCACGACCGTGCGGCCCGCATCGGCGTCGCGAACCTCACGGCAACGGCCTCCGCCACAGTGTCGGCTGCTCGCCCTTGTGATCGGCGCTGACCCCGACGGCGAGCAGGTCGCCGCCCAGCGGTGTCATCCCGGTGAGCCACTGGTCACCCCGCTCGGACAGGCCGGTGCCCTGGGGCGTCTGCGCGGTCCACGAGCGCCCGTCGCGGGAGGTCCACAGCACGACGTCCGAGCGTCCCAGCCGCCCCCCGGCGCCGGTCACGACGAAGCCCCGGGGGGTCGCGGTCGCGGCGGTGACGATCGAGTTACGGTCGCTGGAGTCCGGACCGTCCGGGCCGGCGGCCGGCAGCCGGACCTCCTGCCAGGAGGCGCCGCCGTCGGGGGAGACGAACGCGAACGCCCTCCGGCCGGAGGTCGTCGCGGCGGATCCGGTGGCGACGACCACGTTGCCCACGGCGGCGACCTTGTCGAACCACGCCTCCAGCGCGCCGGACGGCAGCGGCACCTGGTGCAGCGTCCACTTCTTCCCGTCCGTCGACGTCCAGGCGGCCGGCCTGCCCCTCGGGCCGTCCTTGACCGCCGGATCGTTCAGCCCGCCGACCGCGACGTAGCCGAACGAGCCGCCGACCGCTCCGCGCATCCAGCGATTGGCCTGCTGGTCGCCGGTGAGGTCCGGACCCGCGCCCCGATCCCAGGTCTTGAGATCGGTCGAATGCCAGGTCCCCGCCGAGGAGCCGTACTCGCCGACGATCACGTAGCCGGCCGGCCCGACCGTCGCCGCGTACGTGGCGACGTGGTCGGCGTCCCCGGGCTCGAACGCCTTCCCGCCGTCGACCGCCCGCCACGTCGTGCCGTCCTCGGAGGCGACGATCAGCGGGCGCGTCGTGTCGAACCCGACGGAGAGCCAGCCCGCGTTGCCCGACACCACGCTGATGAGGCGCTGCTTGCCCGGCCGGGCGAGCGCCTGGCCGGCCGCCTGTCCCCGGCTCCAGCGCCGGCCGTCGGCCGACGTCCAGACCGCGGCGTCACCGTTCGTGCTGCCCACCGCGACGCTGAGCCGGGAACCCGTCGCGACCGCCGTCAACGCCTGATCCGGCTGGACCGCTCCGGCGATCCGGGTGGGATCGACGGCGATCTCCTGCCCCTGGGCGTCGCGGACTGAGAGGACCGCGTCGGCGTCCTTGGCACCGGCCTCGCGACCGGCGACGATGGTCGCGCCCGCCGTGACCGCCATGCCCTGGATCGAGACGCTCGACGGCGTCGGCACCTCCCCGGCGTTCTGCCAGGCCCGTCCGTCCGGGCTGCGCGCCAGCAGCACCTTCCGGTCGCCGCCGATGAGGGCGGCCACGCCGTTGTCGAATCCGGCGAACCGCTGCAGACCGCCGTAGCCGGGCAGATGGATCTCCCCGGCGGTCTGCCACTGCTTACCGTCGGCGGACGTCATGATCACGCCGTACCGCTCCGACTTGGAACTGCCGTTCCGGCCGGCGACGAAGCCCCGCGACGTCGCCCCGATGGCGATGCCCGGCCCGGCGGTGCCCTTCGGGTGCGGGACGTCGACCGACTCCCAGTTCCGGCCGCCGTCGGCGGACCGCCACACGGCGTCCTTGACGACCCGGCCCTTGCCGTCGGTCGTCCACCCGTAGACGATCGCGGTGTTCCCCACGGTGGCGACGTCGACGAGGGACAGTGGACCGCCGGACAGTGACATCTTGAGCTGGTCGTTGCCCAGCCGCTCCCAGTTCCGGCCGTCCGCGGACAGCCAGACGACCGGCACCGCGTCGCTGTAGTCGCCCTTCTGCGAGGTCTCACCGATGGCGACGAAGCCGCTCGCGGTCCGCGCGACCCGGGCGATCCGGTCCCGGCCGAAGGACGCGCCCGCCGTGTCCGGCTGGCGGACCCAGGTGCTGCCGTCCTTGCTCGTCCACACGGCAGTCCCGGTGTGCGAGCCGCCGAGGGCGACCCAGCCGCCGCCCGATCCGGCGATCGCCCGTGGGACGTCGCCGTACGCGGGCTCGGCGCCGTCGGTCGTGCGCAGCCCGGCGAGGCGGAAGGAGCGCCCGCCGTCGGTCGAGTAGAGGAACTCGGCCCGGTAGTCCGCGGTGTCGGCCTCGCCGCCGATGGCGACCACCGTCGAACCCGACGACGCGACCCCGAGCAGCTCCTGATCCCGCCCGTCCGTGCCGGCCGCCGGGTCGGGGGCGAAGATACGGCCCGCGAGCTGGGCCGCCGGTGTCTTCGGCGCGGAGCCCTTGTCCGTGCCGGTGAGGACGTACACGCCACCGGCGACCAGCCCGGCGACCACCACGCCCCCGACGCCGATCAGGATCGGCCGCAGCGGTACCCGGCGACCCGTCCGGCCGGGCGTCTCCGTACGCCACGGCTCATCGAACGTGACGGACCGGTGCTCGCCGGACGTCCGCGGATCGCGCTCGGGGGCACCGGGCGGTCGTGGGGTCGACCGGGGGGCCATCGCGGACGGCGGCAGATCCAGCGCGGTCGACTCGCCCGGGCCGTAGGCGGGGAAGCGCGGCTCGGGCGGTTCCTGCCCGCCCGGTCCGTACGGAGGCGAGGGAGGCGCGGGCACGGCGGGGGAGGGCTCGACGGCCGGGTCCCACACCGGCTGCGGCGGGATCCGCCACGGATCGTCCGCCGGCTCCCACTCCTGTGTCTCCGGCGGCTGCTGCGGTATGTCGTCCTGCGGCTCCACCGGTGCCTCCGGCGCGGAGCCCTGGGGAGAAGGCGGGCCGAAGTCCAGAGGTTCGTCCGCCGGTGCCTCCGGCGGGGCGTCCTGGGGAGGCCGGCCGAAGTGCAGGGGCTCTTCCTGCGGCGGCGCGTACGGCGGCTGCGGCTGCTGCGCCGGGGCGTACGGCTCCTGCGGCGGGTGCGGCGGGGCGTACGGCTCCTGGGGCGGCTGCGGTGGCGCGTACGGCGGCGAACCGGGCAGGCCCTGCGGCGGAGCGCCGTACGGGGGCGCGGGAGGCACGGCCCAGGGCGGCAGCGGCGGCTGGGCCGGATCCGGCCCCCAGGCCGGAGGCGGCGGGGGAGGAGGCGACCACTGATCGTCGGACGGAGGCTCTTTGTTCGGATCGTCGTCCGGCGGCTTCTGCCCGGCCACGCGCACCCTTTCCGTCCATCGCCGCGAGGGCGACCCCCACCCGACCTCCACGCAGAGTGTCGTGGCCAGATCTTATCGGGGCAAAGTGGTCATGGCGGTCCCGTTTGTCCCCGGTGTCCTGCTCCAACGACCGGTCGAGTCGTGAAAGTCGCGAACGCTGGTGGAATCGACCGGTCGATTCTCCGGTGAGTCCGATCGCTGTCTGTGTTGTGTGGAGAGCGATGCGTGTCGCCTGCGGCGGTCTGTGTCTGGCCACACCCGGCCGCGCCCTTCTCCTTCTGTCGAATCGCTGCAGATGAACGGCCGTACCAGTTGAGTAACGCAACGTCGTCGGTGATTTACCTCACACCTTACCGTCTGTTCTGTTGATCTTGCCGATGTTACGGTCCGTCCGGACCTTTACCTTGCCTTTACGCATGGGAGAAATGTGACCAGCAGACGAAAGGCCGGCGGCCGACGTAGACGCCTTGCCGGTGCCCTGGCAATGATTCTGACGGTCACGCTGGTCAATTCCCCACCTCTGGAGTCGTCGCATGCTCGGGCGGCCGACGGAAATGGCGCCCGCGAGGTTCGGGCCGGTGCGGCGGAGGCCGTCCGGCAGGCACGCGACTCCGGGAAACAGGTGGAGGTCGGGTCCCTTCTGGGCGAGAACCGCGAGGTGTACGCGCAGCCTGATGGCTCGTTCGAGGCCGTCGAGCACCTGCGTCCGGTACGCACCAGACGGAATGGCGCGTGGGTTGATCTCGACACCACGCTGACCAAGCGGGCGGACGGCCTCATCGCGCCGACGGCGTCAACGATGGACTTGACATTCTCCGGTGGCGGAAGCGGGCCGATGGCGACGATGATGCGAGCTGGCCGGAAATTGTCACTATCGTGGCCGACTCCTCTTCCCACTCCCGTGTTGAACGGCTCTACGGCCACCTATAAGGACGTCATCGCCGGAGTCGACCTCCAATTGCATGCAGATGCCGATGGTTTCTCGCACGTTCTTGTGGTCAAGACGCGAGACGCCGCGCAGGATCCCCAACTCGCGAAGCTCAAGTTCGCCACGGCGACGACAGGGGTCGCGCTTCAAGAGGACACCGAGGGCGGCCTTCGAGCGGTCGACGCGGGGGGCGGTGGCACGGTCTTCGAGGCGCAGCAGCCGCTCATGTGGGACTCGGCCAAAGACTCGGCCACGGCGAACACTGCCGCGAAGGCGCGGTCGGCCACCGGAGATCCCGGCGACGGGCCCGGCGGTGCGACGCACCGCGCGTCGGTGGACATCGACGTGACCAGGGACGCGGTGACGCTCACCCCGGACCAGAAGCTGCTGAGCGACCCGGCGACGACCTTCCCGGTCTACATCGACCCGGTCTACCGGAACAAGACCGCTACGCACTGGCTGATGGTCAGCAGCGGAGGCTGGAAGGCCTACGACTTCAAGAACGACGAGGGGATGGGCTACTGCCCGTACAGCTACACCTACGACTGCGGGTCCCCTCATATCAAACGCCTGTTCTACCGGATGCCGACCAGCGGGTTCGGCGGCAAGACCATCCTCTCGGCCGAGTTCCAGATCAAGGAGACCTTCGCCCCCAGCTGCGATGGTCGGTCGGTCGAACTGTGGAAGACGAAGGCGTTCACGACCTCCTCGACCTGGAGTTCGACCGACGACAACTGGCTGAAGAAGCTCGACTCGAAGGACGTGGCCAAGGGCTATCCGGGCTGTCCGGCGGGTGACGTCATATTCGACGCCACATCGGCGATGAAAGAGGCGGCCCAGGGCGGCTGGTCGACCCTGACGCTGGGGCTGCGGGCGACGCACGAGGACGACCAACTCGGCTGGAAACGGTTCGCCGACGATGCCGACCTGCGCGTGCACTACAACACGCCTCCGCCACAGCCAAAGATGAGCAATCTCTCGATGGACCCAGGGGGTATCTGCACGTCCGGCAGTGGCCGCCCGGCTGTGAACAAGCGTCCGGTTGCCAAGGCGATCCTTACTGATCCGGACGATGAGGACGCCAACAAGGTTTCCGCGCAGTTCCAGGCCTCGTGGGACGACGGATCGGGCTGGGGGACGCGCTGGACCTCCAGTCTCATCGGCCCCAAGAAGAGCGGATCCACCTTCTACGTGACGTTGCCGGAGACGATCCCCCAGAACACGCTGATCGAGTGGCACGTCCGGGCGTACGACGGAACGAGCTACAGCGCGTGGAGCTACGCCGGAAACGCCACCGGCTGCTACTTCGTGTATGACTCGACGAGGCCAGAGCCCCCTACGGTCTCCTCAACCGACTATCCGAAGTCGGATCCCGAGAACGCGGATGAACAATGGACCGACGGGGTCGGGAAGTACGGGACCTTCACCGTCACGTCGCCTTCGAAGGACGTGACGAAGTACTGGTACGGCCTGAACGCTGCTCCCTCTGCGGCCAATGAGGTCAAACCCGCGGTCACCGGTGGACCGGTCTCCATCAACCTCATGCCGACCCATGCGGGGATGAACCGTTTGTTCGTCCAGACGTGGAACGCGGCCAACAGCAACAGCGTCATCGCCGACTACGAGTTCAAGGTCAAAGCGGGTTCTGACCCGAAGGCCACCTGGAACCTGGATGAGGCCATCGACTCCGGGCAGGTCATGGCCGGCGTTCGCAAGGAGCCGGGCGCCACCACGGATCCGGATCCCATTCCGGCCGACGTCCACGGCGGTGCGACGCTCGGCGTGGACGGCGTCACGAAGACCGCCATGCAGCTGAACGGCACGGACGCCTACGCCGCGACGTCCGGACCGCTGATCGATACGAGTAAGAGCTTCGCCGTCTCGGCCTGGGCGCGTGCGGTGGACGGTAGTCATCACGGCACCATCGCGACTCAGCTCGGCAGCCGGAAGGGGGGCTTCTTCTTTGACCTGCGAGCCGCGTCGGGTTCCACTCCGATTCGCTGGGGCTTTGGCCGGGCGGGAGCCGACAGTGACAGCGACCCGAACTGGTACGCGGCGTATTCGGCCACGGCGCAGCTGAACCAGTGGACACACCTGGTCGGGGTCTACGACGCCGTCGCGAAGACGATGTCGCTGTACGCCAACGGGCGGCTCGCGCAGACCGTATCCTGCCCGACCGCCTGGAAAGCGGAGGGCCCCTTCCAGATCGGACAGACTCTGTGGAACGGCAACCGCGATGACTACTGGGCCGGGGACCTCGACGACATCCGCGTCTTCGACCGGGTCGTCACCGGCGAGGAGGCGAAGGATCTCTTCACCCAGCGGCCCGTGGTCGCGGCGCGCTGGAAGTTCAATGACTCCACCTCCGCGCTGCGTACGGCCAAGGCCTACTGGAAGCTGGACGAGGCGGCGGGGGCCACGCGCGCCGAGGACGCACAGGGCACCTTCCCCGCAGGCGCGCACGGAGGCGTGATCTTCGGCGGGGCCGGCAAGGTCGGCAAGGCACTCCACCTCAATGGCTCCACCGGCTATCTGGCGACGTCCGGCCAGGTCGTCGATACGACCAAGAGCTTCTCGATCTCCGCTTGGGCCAAGCTCGCTAGCAAGACCGGCACGCCCGTCATCGCGGGCCAGGAGGGCAGCCGCAACAGCGCGTTCGTGCTGTACTACTCCAGCTTCTACGACCGGTGGATCTTCAACATGCAGACGCCGGACGCGGACGCGCCGACGGTGATCCGGGCTCAGTCCACGCAGGCACCGGCCCTGAACGGCTGGACGCATCTTGTCGGCGTCTACGACGCGGACGCCAAGAAGATTCGCCTCTACGTCGACGGAAAGCTCCAGCAGACGACAGATCAACCTAACAGTTGGGCCTCGACCGGACCGGTCAACGTCGGTCGGCATCGGTCGAAGGCGGCCTACTCCGCCTCGAATTACTGGAACGGCGATGTGGACGACGTCCGCATCTTCGATCAGGCCGTCACCGACTCCGAGGCCGTGCTGCTCGCCGGCGGCACGCCGGCCTCCACGGTCGCCGCCGCCGACGACACGGCCTACGGCAGGCACGCGATCCTGTCCGGCAACGCCTACGTCGACCAGGGCGGGGGCTGGGTGGGCAACCCGCCTGGCGGCCTGGTCCTCGACGGCGACGGCGACTACGCCGCCACCTCGGTGCCGGTGCTGCACACCGACCAGAGCTTCACGGTCGCCGGATGGGTGCAGACCGCCGGACGCCCGACGCGCAAGGCCGCGATCTTCAGCCAGGAGGGCAACGTCAACAGCGGCTTCACGCTCCGCTACGCGCCCGACCCTCAGGATCCCGAAGAGGCCGGTGGCTATGAGGTCGACCTGCCCGACAAGGACGAGGCAGGCGCGGTCCATCAGACGGCCGCCAATTCCAGTTTCCAATCCGACAGCTCTTGGGACCACGTCGCGATCGTCTACGACGCCTTCGCCGATCAGGTACGGCTGTACGTCAACGGCGACCTGATGGAGGTCGGCGACAACGTCTCCCACCGCGACAACACCCTCGCGTTCGACGCCCTGAAGGCCTTCCAGATCGGCCGGACCAAGACGGACGGCGCCTACGGCGAGTACTGGCCCGGCGTGATCGACGATGTCTGGGCCTTCAACGGCGTCCTCGACGACGAGCACATCCAACAGCTGACCAACGGCACCGAACTGCCCACGGACACCTCCTGACGAGGCACCGCCGGCACCTCCCTCTGACTATTCATCCCTATCTGAGCCCACCCTGTCGGCCGCCGCGTGGGCGCGGCACGGCCTTTCGGAGGACAACGTGCGCAAGCGAGTGGCGATCTCGCGACTCGGGTCGGGCCGGTTCCGGCGTCGGATCGCGCTGGCCATGGCGGTGCCGGTCATAGCGGCTCTGGCCCCGGCCCTTCCCGCTCACGCCGATGACGGCACGGGCCGGCCGAGCGTTCAGCACACCGACCGGAAGGTCAAGGGACACGACGTCAAGACGCGTCCCCGCACGCCGGATCCCGCGACCCGGCGGCACGAGCCGCCAAAGGCCACCTGGCCTGAGTCCGGCACGGCGGAGGTCACGGTGCCCGACGCGCGGCCTGCGACCGGACGGGCGCAGACCTCCTCTCCGGTGAAGGCCGGCAGGCTTCCGGTCTGGGTGAGCGTGCCGACGAGGTCATCGGCCACGTCGGTGGCGGCCCAGAGCGGGCCCGCCAAGGTCAAGGTACGGGTACTCGACCGGAAGACCGCTCAGCAGATCGGCCTCACCGGTCCCGTGCTCATGGTCGCCCGGACCGACTCCGCTGCGGTCACCGACCGCGTCGGTGTTCAGCTGGACTACTCCGGCTTCGTGAACGCCTTCGGTGGCTCGTACGGAGCGCGGTTGCGGCTCGTTCAACTCCCCGCCTGTGCCCTCACGACGCCCGAGCGCGCGGACTGCCGCCGGGGTAAGCCACTGGCGACGCGGAATGACACCGAGGCCAAGCGGCTGACGGCCGACGTCGACGCGGCACCGGCCGGCACCGGCGCGACCGTGCTGGCCGCGGCCGCCGGAGCGTCCAGCGACAAGGGTGACTACAAGGCGACATCGCTCGCCGCCTCGGCCACCTGGCAGGTCGGCATGCAGACCGGGGACTTCACCTGGTCCTATCCCCTCCGGGTCCCGACCGTCCCCGGCAACTTGGAGCCGAAGCTCGCCATCGGCTATTCCTCGGGCAGCGTCGACGGCCGGACATCGAACACCAACAACCAGCCGTCATGGGTCGGCGAGGGATTCGACCTCTGGTCGGGCTACATCGAACGGCGCTACAAGTCCTGCGGCGACGACGGTGCGCCCAAGACGGACAGCAACGAGCCCGCCGACGAGTGCTGGGCGTACGACAACGCCACGATCAGCCTCAACGGAAAAGCCGGAGAGCTGATCCCGGCGGGCAACGGCAAGTGGCGGCTGCGCGGCGACCCTGGCTGGCGCGTGGAGAAGCTGACCAGCACCGCGACCGGCAACGGGGACGACGACGGCGAGTACTGGAAGGTCACCACGACCGACGGTACCCAGTACTTTTTCGGGCAGAACCGCCTCCCCGGCTGGACCAGCGGCAAGCCGGAGACCAAGTCGACCTGGACGGTGCCGGTCTTCGGCAACGACTCCGGGGAGCCCTGCCACAAGGACACCTTCGCCGACTCGTGGTGTCGGCAGGCATGGCGGTGGAACCTCGACTACGTCGTCGATCCGCATCACGACGCCATCGCCTACTACTACACGCCCGAGACGAACCGGTACGCGCGCGACCTCAAGCCCGAGGACGGCACTTCGTACGAGCGAGGCGGCTATCTCGACCACATCGAGTACGGCCTGCGCTCGGACGGCAACCTGTTCGCGCAGCCGCCAGCCCGAGTCGACTTCGGCACCTCCGAGCGTTGCATCCCCGACGCCGACTTCGACTGCGACCCGGCCAAGATCGGTCACAAGCCGGACTACTGGTGGGACGTCCCCTGGGACCAGAACTGCGATGAGGGGGCCAAGTGCGAGAACAAGGACCTCAACGTGATCAGGGCGGCACCGACCTTCTGGACGCGCAAGCGTCTCACGAAGGTGACGACCCAGATCCTGAAGTCGGACGGCTACCACAACGTCGACTCGTGGGAGCTGGCCCATGGCTGGGGCATGGCGGACGTCGACCGCGACCTGCTGCTCCAGTCCATCACCCACAAGGGTCTCGCGGGCATGGAGAACGGGGTGACCCCCGTGACGCTGCCGGCCGTCACCTTCAACCACGTACAGATGCCCAACCGGGTCGACAAGCTCGGCGACGACGTCGGCCCGTACGTCAAGTACCGGCTCGGCACCATCTTCGACGAATCCGGTGGCCAACTCGACGTCAACTACTCCCACCAGCAGTGCATGGCGGACGCGTTGCCGACGCCGGAGACCAACACGTCGCGCTGTTTCCCCACCTACTGGGTGCCCCCGGACGGCACGAAGGATCCGAAACTCGACTGGTTCCACAAGTACGTCGTCGAGCAGGTCGTGCAGTCGGACCGGACCGCCCACGCGCCGGACACGGTGACGAACTACGACTACCAGGGCGGGGCCGCCTGGCACTTCGACGACGATGACGGCATCACCAAGGAGAAGTACAAGACCTGGTCGCAGTGGCGCGGCTACGCCCTGGTGCGCGAACAGTCCGGCGGCTGGAACGACATGCGCACGCAGACCGACCACCAGTACTTCCGCGGCATGAACGGGGACCGCCTGAACAAGGACGGCGGTAAGAAGAACGTCACGGTCACCGACGGCGAGGGCGGCACCTACCCGGACGATGACGCCCGTCAGGGCTTCGAGTTCAAGACGACCGCCTACCTGAAACCGGGCGGCGACGTGGCGTCCAAGACCATCAACACGATCTGGACGCACCAGACCGCCGAACGCGTCCGTAGTTGGGGCACCACGACCGCCGACCTCACCGGTACCGCGAGCACCCGGACGCTCACCACCCTCGACGGAGGAAGGGCTCCGCGCGAAACGCTGGTCAAGAACACCTATGAGGACACGACCGGCCTCCCGACCCAGGTGGACGACCAGGGCGACACGGCGACCGGCAAGGACGACCGCTGCATCACGACCGACTACGCGATGAACAACGACGCGTGGATGCGCGACTTCCCCAGCCGGGTGGAGACCGTCGCCGTCAAGTGCGGCAGCACCGTGGACCGGCCCGGGCAGGTACTCGGAGACGTCCGCACGTACTACGACAACGGGGCCTTCGGCGCCGCGCCGTCCCAAGGCGACGTGACGAAGACCGAGAAGGTCGCCGACTACGACGGCTCCACGCCGAAGTACGTGACCGGCGAGACCATGACGTACGACGGCTACGGCCGGCCCCTGACCAGCACGGACGTCGCGGGCCACACGACCACCACGACCTACACGCCCGCGACCGGCCTGCCCACCGGATCCACGGTGATCGGACCGCCCGTCAAGCCGGGTGACACGTCGACCGCGATGAAGACCAGCAGCGTGCTGGACCCCGCCTGGAACCTGCCGACCTCCACGACCGACGAGGGCGGCAAGGTCACCGACCTGGAGTACGACGCGCTCGGCCGCCTCACGAAGGTCTGGCTGCCGAACCGCTCCAAGGCGAACAAACAGACCCCGAACCTCCAGTACGGCTACCTGATCACCAAGGACGCCCCCGCCACCATCGAGACCCGGACCCTGAACAACGACGGCAGCCAGAAGACCAGCTATCAGATCTACGACGGTCAACTGCGCATCCGGCAGACCCAGTCGCCCGGTCCCGACGGTGGCCGCCTGCTCGCCGACACCTTCTACGACGCGCAAGGACAGATCACGCGGACGTACGCGCCGTACTACGGCGAGGGTGCACCGACGGCGACGCTGTACGGCGTCGACAAGGTCGGAAACGTAGAGTCGCAGACCGCCTACGAATACGACGGGCTCGGCCGGGTCACCACGCAGCGGCTCCTGGCCGGCAACGGTGACCTCCAGGAGAAGTGGCGCACGACGACGACCTACTCGGGCGACCGGGTCTCGGTCGACCCGCCGCACGGCGGCACACCGACGACCACCATCACCGACGCCCGGGGCCAGACGGTCGAGGTCCGCCAGTACAAGGGCGAGGGCCCGACGGGCGACTACGACGCCACGAAGTACACCTACTTCCCGTCCGGCAAGCCGGACACGCTGACCGACGCCGCCGGCAACGAGTGGCGCCACAAATACGACCTGCGCGGCCGGGAGATCGAGAGCGACGACCCGGACAAGGGCACGACGAAGACCACCTACGACGACCTGGACCAGGTGACGTCGACCGAGGACGCCCGCGGCAAAAAGCTCTTCTACGGCTACGATCCGATCGGCCGCAAGACCGAGGAGCGCGAAGGCTCGGCGACCGGCCCGGTGCTCACGTCGTGGCTGTACGACACGCTGCGCAAGGGCCAACTGACCAGCACGACCCGCACGGTCGGCGGCCAGAACTACGTCAGCAGGATCAACGAGTACGACAACCTCAACCGGCCCCTCCGGACGACCTTCACGATCCCCTCGGTGCCGGGGGAGGAGAAGCTCGCGGGTAGTTACCAGTACGACACCCGCTACAACCTCGACAACACCCCGCAGTCCCTCGGCCTTCCGGCGACCGGCGGCCTTCCCAACGAGGCCGTCGTCTACTCCTACGACGACCTCGGCCGACCGACGACGACGACCGGGACGACGAAGTACGTCACGAAGTCCGATTACTCGCCGACCGGCAGACCCCAGCAGTACGAACTGTCCACCGGTGGGAAGAAGACCTGGCTGACCTACGGGTACGAGTACGGGACGCAGCGTCTCAACGAGTCACGCGTGAACCGGGAGGACGTCGCGGGGACCGACCGGGACGCCGAGTACGGGTACGACGACGCCGGAAACGTCACCTCGATCACCGACCGGTCCCGGGCCGGCACCGACAGCCAGTGCTTCCGGTACGACTACCAGAGACGTCTCACCGAGGCGTGGACGCCCACCGGTGGGTGCGACACCGATCCCGCGAGCAACGCCCTGGGCGGCCCGGCCCCGTACTGGAGCAGTTACCGCTACGACCTCACGGGTAACCGGACCAGCGAGGTCCAGCACGGCGTCGGCGTCGGCACCGACACGACCCGCACCTACCACTACCCCGACCCGGGCCACGGCCAGCACCAACTCGCCTCGATCGACCAGACGGGCGCCGCCGGGAACCGCACCGACAGCTTCTCCTACGACGCGGCCGGCGACATCACCCACCGCGGCATCGGTGCCGCCGCCCAGGACCTGACCTGGGACGGCGAAGGACACCTGGCGACCAGCACGGACACCAGCGGCACCACCACGTACGGCTACGACGCCGACGGCGGCCGCTTCCTGCGCCGCGAGCCCGGCGCCACCACCCTGTACCTGCCCAGCATGGAACTCCGCCTGGACAAGGCCACGAACCAGGTGGCGGCCACGCGCTACTACACCCACGGCGGTACCACCGTGGCGATGCGCACCAGCGCGGGCGTGCAGTTCCTGTCGGCGGACCCGCATGGCAGCGCCGACCTGGCCATCAGCGCCGGCGACCAGACGATGTCCCAACGACGCTTCGACCCGTTCGGCCGATTCCGCGGCGACCCGAGCGGCGTCTGGCCGAACGACAAGGGCTTCGTCGGAGGAACGATCGAGTCCGACGGCCTCACCCATCTGGGTGCCCGCGACTACGACCCCGCCACCGGCCGGTTCATCTCCGTGGACCCGGTGTTCGACGCCGGAAATCCGCAGTCGTGGAACGGCTACGCGTACGCCGGCAACAACCCCGCGACCAACTCCGACCCAAGCGGCCTGATGTACCCGAGCGACATGCCCGAACCACATGGCAAAACTCGGGGCCTCGGCAGCGGCTGCAAATACAGCTGTCCGAGCGGAACCTTCCCTGGTGACAGAAGCGGCGGTGGAGGTGGCGGCACTTCCGTCGCCCACCATTCGTGCAACTGGTTCTGTCATGCCAAGAACATCTTCAACGCCACGATCGACGAAGGCGTCGACGTATGGGTGAGCTCGTCCCGCGTGATAGAGCAGATGCCCTCGCTGCTGGTGGGCGGCGCGGCCTCTCTCGGCTGCGCCGAGGGCGTCCAGACCCAGTGCGGTGTGGCGAACGACAACACCTACCACCCGCCGCCCGAGACCCACATCCCCCTCGGCGGTGACACGTCCGCGCCCGAGTACAAGGTCACCCGCCTGGTGGTCAGGTACGCCCCGATCGTCCTCGGCGGCGCGGGCGCGGCGCGAGCCGCCATGCGCGCCGGCCTGCGAGCCGGCCTACGCACCGGCGTGCGCGCCGCCCTGCGGGCGGAGGAGGAGGGCGTGGTATCCAGCCCTTCGGTGAGGCCTTCAGGCGGGTGCGTCGGCGTCAACAGCTTCGTGTCAGGCACGAAGGTCCTCCTAGCGAACGGCAAGTACAAGAACATCGAGGACGTCCAGGTCGGGGAAGAGGTCCTCGCCACGGACCCGAAGACCGGCAAGACCACTTCCGAGCCTGTCATCGCCGCATTCGGGGGCACCAACTACACCAGCCTGGTCCGGATCACCGTCGACACCGACGGGCGACACGGCCACCGCACGGGTGTAATCGTCGCTACCGAGCACCACACGTTCTGGAATGAGACCGAGCACACCTGGACGAGGGCAGACCAACTCACCGCCAAGGTCAAGCTCCGCACGCCACAAGGCAAGACGCTACGTGTGATCAGTATCGCTCGACGATCTGATCACCCCACGGTGCGGGATCTGACAATCGCCGAGCTTCACACCTACTATGTAGAAGCAGGCACCACGCCTGTCTTGGTGCATAACTGCGGGACGGCACGTTTCTCGGTCGACAGCCAAGGCACTGTTACGGATCATGTCGAGGGCGATCCGAACATTCTCGATCGGAATCCTCTTGACGGAACGAACTACACCTCCAAGGTGAAGGCTCAGATTGAAAGCGGCGATAATCACGGTTTTCCTGCGATGATTGACAGTTTGCCAACCATGGCGGATACGTCCATCGTAAGAGGCGGTGACGGAATCCCGAGAATGCATGTGAAGCTGCCCGGAGAGATTAATGGAACGCGAGGGACGTTCCACTGGATCATCGAACAGGATGGCTCGATTAACCACCGATTCTTTGACGCGCGGATGAGGTAGTGGCTTCAGAGAGACAAGAGAGGCTGCTGGCGACGTTGCCTCGCTGGCTGCACGAACGTGCTGCAGACTTGAGTAGCGAAGGATCTGCTGAGTATGCGTTCCCGGCCTCCGCTGCGCAGGACGTGTTCGATGCACTGATCGTTGCGGGCATCGCCGTCCTCGGCGGCGATCTATGGAAAGTGGATAGCGCAGGTTTCGCCCCGTGCTATGAAAGCTGGTTCAGCGAGTCGAGAAATAGTGTAGACGTAAGCGAACGGTGGCGCGAATTCCTTGCGCGAATTCCAGACGACGATATGTATTACGTAACGTTTATCGCTTAGGGTGGGTGAAGGATGCTCCGCAAGAATCTTGCTCCCTCATATAGGCGCTTCCTGAGCAATATGCTATCGGCTCTGTGAGTGCCTTCGCATTGAGAGGGCCAGTCGCTTGGTGGGGTCGTTGTGGCGCTGAGGACGCTGCCGTGGTCGCTGTTGTGCGCTCCGGTTGCCGTCAGCGTTGCCGTCAGAGCCTGGTCGGCCGTGTGAGGAGTCGTAGGGTTTCTACAATCACCGCGTTTCTCAGGGGGCGTCCGGGAAGTTCGGTGGCAACCCCGACCCGTACCGCAGGGCCGTTCACGGCCCGAGGAACGGAAGCGGGGGCGGCAGTCGATCGCCTAAGGCCGTGCGGTACGCAACCGCCTACGGCGCGACTGTCGTATTCTCCTGGGTTCTTCTCGTGGTGTCGTGACCGGTGCGGCGTGGGGACGGCTGGACCGCCGAGGGCTCTCTTCCTCCTGTTTCATCGGCGTTCCGTGCTGGTTGGGCGGTCGTCCGGGTCGGGCCGGGATCGGCCCGCAGAGGCCGCAGGCCCGGCCCGAGGGCCGGTCGGCCGCCGGCGGCCCGCGTAGCGGGGCGCCTTTAAAGACGTAGAGAAAGTCCTCATCCGGCAGGTCTGGCCGTTTTGTCGGGTCTCATGATCTGCGTGACACATCGTGCTCAGGAGGTGCGTGACACTCTGCCGAGTGCTGGTGGAGTTGAGCGTGGTCGAGCAGCGGTATCAAGCCGTGCTGCAGGTGTTGTCCGGGGCGAGTGTCACCGAGGTCGCCGGACGGTTCGGAGTCTCGCGTCAGGCGGTGCATCGGTGGTTGAGCCGATACCGCGACCATGGCCTGGCCGGCCTGTCGGACCGTTCGTCCCGTCCGCGTTCCTCACCGACCCGGACACCTGCCGAGATCGAGGCGCTGATCTGCGAGCTGCGGCGTAATCACCCCTCCTGGGGCGCCCGGCGTCTGGTCTGGGAGCTGACCCGCCGGGGCTGCCCGGAACCGGTCCCGTCGCGGGCGACGGTGCACCGGGTGCTGGTCCGGCACGGCCTGGTCCAGGTCACCCCTCGGGGCCGGCGGCGGGAGGACTGCAAACGCTGGCAGCGGTCCGAACCGATGCAGCTGTGGCAGATGGACATCGTCGGCGGGGTATTCCTGGCCGATGGGACCGAGTGCAAGGTCGTCACCGGCGTCGATGACCACTCCCGCTACTGCGTGATCGCCGCCGTGGTGGCCCGCCCCACCGGCCGCGCCGTCTGCCTGGCCCTCGCAGAAGCCTTGGGCCGGTTCGGAATCCCTGATGAGCTGCTGACCGACAACGGCAAGCAGTTCACCGCCCGGTTCGGCCGCGGTGGAGAGGTGCTGTTCGACCGGATCTGCCGGGAGAACGGGATCACTCACCGGCTGACCCGCCCCAGCTCACCGACCACCACCGGCAAAGTCGAACGCTTCCACCAGACCCTGCGCCGTGAACTGCTCAACGACCACGGACCCTTCACCAGCATCACCCACGCCCAGCAAGCCCTGGACGCCTTCGTCACCGACTACAACCACACCCGGCCCCACCAGGCCCTGAACATGGACCGCCCCGCCGACCGGTTCCAACCCCGCCACGATGAGCAGTTGCCACTGCGCTTGCCCCCAGCCTGCAAGCCCTCCCTGATCCCACCGACTCACAACCCGAGCCCGAAGCCGGGACCCTCCCAGAGCCGGTGATGGTCGACCCTGCCGAACTGGTGATGCCGGCGGACGAGACCGACCCAATCGATCTGGCGGTCCAGTTCACCCGCGTGGTCCCGGCCTCGGGGAATCTGGCGGTCTGCGGGCAGCAGTTCTGGCTCGGCACCCACCGCGCCGGCCTCACCATCACCTTCCGGGCCGATGTCAGCATCGTCGAACTGCTGGCCGCCGGGACCAGGATCAAGAAGGTCCCCTCCCGGCTCACACCTGCGCACCTACGACGGCTCCTGGCCAACGGCGGCACCCGCATCACCCCCACCCCCGCTCCTACTCGCCCCGGCAACGACGAAGCCTTCGAGGTCGACCGCACCATCAACGCCTGCGGCCTGCTCAGCCTCGGCGGCCGCCAGCATCCGGTCGGCTACCAATTCGCCGGCCGACGCGTGACCGTCCGCATCGACGCCACCGTGATGCACCTCCTCGACGGGCTCACACTGTTGCGCACCCTGCCCAACCCCCTCACCGACACCGACCTGGCCCGCATTCGCGACGCCCGCCCTGCCGGGCACGACCCCCACCCCGCCAGCGAAGCAGTGCGAGTGCAGCGGCGGGTCAGCAGCCGCGGCCAACTCGTCATCGCCGGCCAAAAGATCCAGGTCGGCATCAGACACGCCAGAGCCACCGTCACGATCGAAGACACCGACGGGACCTTCCGCATCACCCACGCCGGCCAAGTCCTCGCCGAGGTCGCCCGCACCACCACCAAACCCATCACCCGGTTCAAAGCCCGAAAGCCAGAACCACCCCGGCGAACCACCCGCCCCGGCGACCAAACCGACCCGTCTCCGGCAGCGATCCCGCTACAGTCAGCCGAGGAAAAACAACAGATCATCTAGCCGGAGTGTCACCCACCTCCCGCACCGGATCTGTCACAGAGGTCATGAGACCCGACACAGGTCTGGCCGTTTTTGGCCCTAGGTGCTGGCCGGGATCGCTGCGGCGGGCTCGTTCACCCACATCCGCGACACCGCCCGCCAGCACGGACAGCACGGCTGGATGGCCTGGGCCATCGCCGTCTGCATCGACCTCACCTGCGTCATGGCCGCCCGCGAACGCCAACGCGACCGGCGCACCGGCCGCCGGCCCGGGCCGATCTCCTGGCCATCGCTCGTGTTGGCCGGCGGGCTTCCGCTTTTTGACCTTCCGTGATGCTATGACGGTCACTATCGGTAGAAGTTTGAGGTTGAATTGTGTCGGAGCATGCAGTAATCGTGACATATCAACTAAGTGGCGACGGTTTCGGGAATGAGCAGGAGCGTCAGGCGATACGGCACATGAAGGCGCGTCTGGGTACTGTGATCGAACAGGCCGGCGTCGGGGAGTTTGATGGTGACGAGTTTGGGGGTGGCGCGGTGACGATGTATAGCTACGGCCCCGACGCTGATGCACTTTTTGCGGCCGCAGAGGAGACGCTTAGAAGTCTCGCCTTCCGTCCAGCCGTCGCTGTTCTCCGATACGGCGATGCTGCAGATATGGAAGCTAGAGAGGTTCGTATTACTCTTTAGGTATGTAAGCGGAAAGTGTGGGATGGTTGATTTTTCCGGCTCCGACGATATGAGCTGGCCCGAAGACCGAGCGGCCGATCCCTCGGAAGCAATGGATTCATTTCGAATGATGTACGATCGTGGGGCGAAGCGCCTTGAGCCTGCGCTGCGGGCCACCCAGATCGTCGTGACCGACTGGGTTCTGGGTGAAGCAGGGGCAGGTACGGATGACCCATGGAATCTCCCTAGAGATCTTCCCTGCCGTCTCCAGCAGAGTTGAGAGCTGGAGGTTCTTCGTTGAGGGCGAAGATCATTTCGTCTACCGTGATCGCTGATGGAGAGCTGAACAGCGTCAAACGGAAAGTGTCGCGCCACTCTGGACACTGCCAAGCGGATCGCTCTCCCGAATGAGAGGTGCCGAGACATGCCGAGGCGGTCGGTGATCGTCGCTGCGGTTCTCGTGTCGGCTGGGACGGGATGCTCGCTTGTTGGCGCCGGCCAAGGAAATCCGGTCGCGGCCGCGCAGCCGACTTCGGCACCGTCAGCGGTCGTGCGGACGACGGGCGACGCTCACGCGCCGTGCACCGTCCCTCGTGGATCCGGCAATGAGCGGGTGCATGGCTTGGTCGCGGTCGACCCTCACCCTGTCGGCATTGTCGTCGTGTGGCTGCCTGGCATGAACCAGCATGCCGTGCCGAGTTAACACGGGGGAACGCCGATCTGGCGCGGCGCATTGCCAAGGATGTCGAAGCGGCACCGAAATGGCCGTCCGGGGTCTTCCACTGCCCGATGGACGATGCCCTGGATGCAGAGTTGTACTTCGAACAGCCCAGGCACGCGAAGGCGGAACTGGTCGACGCCGGCCTTGCCGGCTGCAGAGGGATTGCCGCTCCGGGTAGGTCGGCGCGCCAGTTCACCGACCGATTCTCCCGCGACCTCGCGTCGATCGCGCCGTCTCCGTGGCGAACCCGGCTCTGACGAGTTGATAGCTGAGAGTGATCGTCAGGAACCCGGACGCCGAGAGTCGCCTGGCTGGCCGGGGCGTTGCTCGAACGCCTGACCAGCGGCCTGCGGCTGACGCCGGATCGGATCGATGTCATGGCCGACCGGTGCGGCGCCTCCCCCGAAGCGAGCGGCGAGGTGGCAACGTGCAAGAACTCCTGCGTCCCAGCCACGATCGGATGGTGGGCAACGTCCGCGCCTGGCTCATCGACGACCTCTAGGGCAGGCACCAGGTGCTACGCGAGATCGCTGGCACGTACTGCCGGACGGCGGTCGTATCCGGCAGGTCTACGGCACGGGGTCGCCGAGGGCGCCCTGAATGCGCGCGGAAGGCTCACTCATGACCCTGGACCTGTCCGGTATCGGGCTGCCCAGGGCACGAGGGCCTACCTCCACCCCAGGCGACAACCGGAGGCCGGTGTGACAAGCCTGGCCTTTCCGAGGTAGTTCCCCGAGCCTTCTGCGCCCGGCAGGTCAGGCGTGCTGGTCCTCGTCGGCGACCGCGACGCAGCCGCCGAGGGATAAGCCACGCGTCGAGTGGCAGGAGAAGCCTCGGCCGTCGGCGCTTTGCCGTCGCCGTTGACCGATTGCCGTCGGTGTAGACCGTCCGGCGTCCGGATAGCCGGATTTCCCCGGTCAATGGCGGCGGCAATGTCCAATGCCGGCCGCCTTGGTGGGTGGGGCTCCCCGTGGGCGTGCGGAACGCTCGGGCAACGCGGCACGTTCGGGCGCGCAGATGCCGGTAAAGAGCGATAAGTCGGGCCGCCAGCAGGGGCGTTTCCCGAGGCTTGTGTATGCGGCTCACCCGCGTTACACCGCCGAATCATCCAGAGCGCCGAGAGCGGAAGGCGTCCGGGGTGGCGGTGGCGCGCTCACGCGCCGACCGGCCTGTTCGTAAAGCTTCGTGGTCGATCTGCCTTCGAGCTACCGATCGGTGGTTGGCACATACCGTCACGAGTGCATCGGCATCGCAGGTCGCCGGTCGGTCGATTCCGCAGAGGGGCACCCGGATCGATCTCGTCCGACGTCACCACGGAGATGCTCGGCCTTTCCAGGGCTTCCGGAATTGTGGCGAGGGTCGGTGTGCCGGATCAGTCTTTCGGCAGTCGATCCGAAGGACGTGACGAGCGTGGACATCGCCCGACTGTACGAGATTCCCCGCAGGTTCGATCTTAAGCTGTTCGCCTATGCGGAGAACGTTTATCTCGTCCGTAATCTGGTAGATCAAGCCGTTGACTCCTGGGGCCTGTCGGAGAACGTCAGATTCGCCGGACGGCTCATCCTCACGGAGTTGGCCACCAACGCGGTGCGGCTCTACGAGGGCAAGGAAGTGCACGTGTGGGTCTCCAGTCAGGCCGGCCGGGATCTTCTGGAGCTGGCCGTCTGGGATCCCGACCCCGACGACCTTCCCAGGCTCCTCCCGTTGACCGAGTGCGGCGAGTCCGGTCGCGGACTCGCACTGGCCTACGAGCTGTCCGACCAGCGGCTCGGCTGGTACCGGTCGACGACGGCCCGCGGAAAGGTCGTCTGGGCTCGCGTCGGACCGTAGTCCCGATGTATGGAGCCGTCTGGAGCGGTGCTGGTATTGGGGCCGCAGTGCCCGTCTGGGCGAGTTTTCGGGAATCGGCTGCGTTAAGGCAACGAAGTATCTACTCTCCGTAAGTGGTCACTCACGCTGGATAACCCAAGGAGAGTCGATGTCGGTCGTCCGGGCTCCGCTCAACCCGAAGGTCTCGCTCTGGCACATGCTCGCGTACCTGCTCAGGTGGGAGCGCGAGAAGAACGGCCTCTCGCTCGCTCAGTGGGGGAAGATCGCCACCGCCGCGCCGTCGACCGTCTCCAACGTCGAGGCGGGACGGAGAAAGATCGACGAGAGGCAGGCCAAGATCATCGACCGCCACTTCCGGACCGGCGGCCTCTTCGAGCTGCTGCTCTGGTACGCCCAGAACGGCCACAACCCCGACTGGGCCCAGTCCGTCACCGCGTACGAGGCCATCGCCCAGCTGATCAGGATCTACCAGGGTCAGTACATTCCAGGACCCTTTCAGACCGAGGACTACGCGCGAGCCCTGCTGCTGGCCAGCAGTGACGGCAAGGATCTCGACGAGACACTCAAGGCCAGGATGGAGCGGCAGACCGCCATCTTGGACAGGCCGGATCCGCCGTACGTCTGGGCGCTACTGGACGAGGAGGTCCTGGACGACTGCATCGGCGGCTTCGAGGTCATGCAGGCACAGCTCCGGTACCTGCTCGAACTGATGCAGCGGCCGAACGTCTCCATTCGCGTCATCCCGCGCTCGACAGGCGCCCATATCGGGAAGGACGGCTCGTTCCGCGTCATCACTGTCGATTCCCGCGATATTGCCTACGCTGGAGCGGCGAGAGGCGGTCGGCTGATCGAGATGTGCGGCGAGGTCGAGCAGTTCCGTATGGACTTCGACCGGATCGGGCAGAAGGCAGCCTCCGAGGACGCCTCACGCGTGCTGATCGAACGGCGATTGGAGGCCACCGAGTGGCGATGCAGTGGCGCAAAAGCTCAGTTAGCACCGGGGTCAACGACGAGGCGTGCGTCGAGGTGGCGTCGCTGACCTCACAGGAGACCGCCGGACTCACGACCGGCGAAGTCGGTCGCTGAGCGACACGGCGCGGCCGGTACGGGCACCGCGGACACCGGGACCGTACGGCCGCGCCTCGGCTTATGACGGCCTACTTGAGCCATTCGGCGGTGGGCCAGGTCTCGCGGCGCCAGGCGCTGTCCCAGAACATCCACTCGTACTCGGTGGCGCGGAAGAAGGCGCGGGTCATCGCCTCGCGGGTCGCCGGGTCGGTGGTCGCGGCCAGGCGGTCGGTGATGTCCTTGGCGCGTTCGGTGGACTCGGCGAAGGCCGGGTCGGAGTAGGTCGCGATCCAGGCGCGGTACGGGTGGTCCTCGACGTCGGCGGTGTTCTCGAGCAGGGCGGTCCCGACGTCCTGGTACACCCAGAAGCACGGCAGTACCGCCGCCGCCAGCACCGGGTACGGGTCGGCGAGGGCCGTCGCCTGGAGGAAGGACGCGTAGCCGAGGCAGGTGGGGGAGGTGTCGATGCCCGCCAAGTCGTCGGCGGTCAGGCCGAACTCCTCGATGTAACCGGCGTGCAGCGTACGCTCCGCCGCCAGCGCGGCGTGCGCGCTCTCGGCGAAGAAGACGGCGTCGTCGGTGTCGGTGGCCCGGGTCGAGGCGACCGCGAGCGCCCGGGAGAACGCCTCCAGGTAGCGGGCGTCCTGCACGATGTAGAAGGCGAACCGCTCGCGGTCCAGCGTTCCATCGCTGAGGGCGGTGTTGAACGGGTGCTCGTGGATCGCGCGGAGCAGTCGCGCCGAGCGCTTCCACACGTCGTCGCAGAACATCGGGATCTCCTCAGCGGTCGGCGGACGGCACGGCACGGACGCTCGACAGCACCAGGGGAGAACCGGTCATGGCGACGTCCCTTCGCTAGTCCTAGCTAGATCAGGTTCGACGGGTGTGTTCTCAGCCCGGGCCATGCCGGGCACCCCGCGTCACCGCCGACCGTAACAAGGATCGCCCGGGACCTGCCACTCACGGCGGCGCCCAAAACGGGCCTCCAGCGGGTGTGAGGCCGTCTCCGCCGGCCGCCGCGCCGGCGTGTAAGGAGGCTTGAGCAACAACTCCTGATTCGCGGGTCGTTCGACGCGTATCGTCCAGGCATGGACTCCGCTGCTTCGCCCCGCGTCCTCGTCATCGGGTTTGATCCGTATCGGGTGCCCGGGCCGTGGGATCCCGAGCCGGCGGCCAAGGCGATCGAGGCGGGGCTGACCAAGTTCGCCGAACATGGCGTGGGCGTCGAGACCTGCCTGATCGGCCTTGATGGAAATGACGACGTGGAGGCGGTCGTCGGCAGTGCGCTGCGAGCCCATCCGTGGGAGTGCGTCACCGTCGGCGGTGGCCTGCGGCACTCAGACGATCAGGTTGAACTCCTCGAGCAAGTGATCAACCTGGTGCGGCGGCACGCACCCGATGCGGCCATCGCGTTCAACAGCTCCCCGGCCACCACCTACGAGGCCGCTGCCCGTTGGATCAAGTGACGACGGCGAACCACGCGGCTCGAGTGTCACCTCCTGACTCGTCGTCGGGACGCTCGACGAGAGCCACTCATGGCCTGACGCGTTCGGGGAACCCGGTCCAGCGCAGGTCGGCCGGGAGGTGGCTCATGTCGTTGAACATCACGATCGTGGGCGGCAGGCCGTCGCGGTACTCGATGACCGTCAGTGCGGTGTTGGCGCTGTTCAGCCCGAGCCACCGTGACGGGGGCGCCTCCAGCGCGTGCCGCACCAGCCACGCGATCGGGTAGGCGTGCGTCACCAGGACCTCGTGCGTGTCGGGACGGCTCCTTTCCGTGGTCGTGTCGGGGACCTTCGCGAACCGGACGACCAGGGCCGCGGCGAGCCTCTGGCCCGACGCCGCCTCGGCGTCGTCGTAGCCGTCGAAGAAGCCGGCCCAGGACGGGGGCGTTTCGGCGGCACTGGGGACGTAGGGCACGTGGTCGACGAGTTCGGCGGCCTCGGTCACGGGCACGTTCGGTAGATGCCGGGCGAGTTCGTGCGCGCTCGCCACGGCGCGTGGTAGCGGAGAGTGCCACACGGCGTCGACCGGTATGCCGGCGAGCCGTTCGCCCAGCAGGCATGCCTGCCGCCGCCCGACGTCGGTGAGCTCCCCGAACGCGTCGGCCGCGCCGTGGCGTGCCAGGTAGAGGTGTCGCGTTGTCATCAGTGGTCAGGGACGCGGCGTCCGTGCGGACCCGTTCCCATCTCCTTTCGGCCTGTAGGTGTGGGTTCGGCGGCTACGTAGGCGGGGCGCGACGCCCGGCGATGGCTCCCGGCCGAGGCGGAAGTGATCGGTCACGCGTTCGTCCCGGTGACGGTGCCGGCGGTGCCGTCGACGGTGATGACGGCGTCGTCGCGGAGCCTGGCTGTCGCGTTCGGGATGCCGAGAACGGCGGGGATGGCCTGCTCGCGGGCGACGATCGCGGCGTGGGAGAGCGCGCCTCCTGTCTCGGTGACGACGCCGGCGGCGATGCGCAGCAGCGGCGTCCACGCGGGGTCGGTGAAGGGGCAGACAAGGATGTCGCCCGGCTGCACGCGCGCGAAGTCGCCGGGACCGCGGACGATCCTCGCGGTGCCGGTCACGGTCCCGTGGCTACCCGGTATTCCGTTGAGCGTGGCAGGTGGGGTGTCCGAGGTGTCGGAAGGCGATGGTGGCGGTGGGGGCGTGGCGGTGACCGGCCGGGCTTGCAGGATCCAGGTGCGGCCGTCGACGATCGCCCATTCGATGTCCTGCGGTCCGCCGAGTACGGCGGCGATCTCCTTGCTCAACGCGGCGAGGTGCGTGGCGGTCGCGTCGTCGAGCGCGGGTCGGTGCCGGACACGGGTGGGCACGTCGCGAACGACGAGCCGCGTACCGCGCCGGTCGAGGCGGGTCCGTTTGTCCGCGACGGTGCGTGTGACCGACCCGTCCTCGGCGACGCGATAGGCGTCAGGGGTGACGGTGCCCCCGACGACGCTGGGGCCCAGGCCCCAGGACGCCTCGATCTCGGTCGCGTCGTTCGGGACCGCGGGCGTGAACATGACCCCGGACACCTCGGCGTCCAGATGGCGCTGGAGGATGACGGCCATCACAAGGTCGTCGGACGGCCGGCCGTCGCGTCCGGAGGCGTCCCGGTAACCGAGGGCACGTGGAGACCACAGCGAGGCCCAGCAGGCGCGTACGGCATGGGCGACCTCGCCGACTCCGCGCACGGCGAGAAAGCTCTCGTACCGACCGGCCGCCGACGCCTGACCGGTGTCTTCGTTCGCCGCCGATGATCTCACCGCCACGGGCGGGTCGCCGAGCTCGTCGAGTGCGCGTCCCAGCGCGTCGACCAGGGTCGCGTGGAGCGGGCGGCCCTGAATCGCCTGCCGCGCCGCGTCAAGCTCGTCCGGCTCGCCGGTGAACCGCCCGAGGCCCAGGTCGCCGACAGCGGCCCGGTACGCGGCGAACGGGACGACGAAGCCGTCAGGAACCGGCAGGCCCGCGCGGAACAGCGCGCCGAGTGCCCCGGCCTTGCCTCCGCAGGTATCGGCGGCGGCCTCCATGAGGGGTACGAGCACCGATCCTCACCTCTCAACAGAACGTTGACAACGTTTTGTTGAGGGTGCATCATCGGTCGCATGCCCCGCAAGCAGGACATCGCTCACAGCGCGCATGCCGACCACCTCCGGGCCCGGCGTGAGCAGGACGCGCGTGAGCGTCTACTGGACCTGGGCGCCGACGCGCTCGACGCCCGTCCGTGGCGACCGTCGCCCGCGCCGCCGTCGGCGGTCGACCTCGTGCAGTTCGCCGTCTGGCGCTGCGCCGACCTGGACCCGGAGGACATCCTGAGCGCGCTCGCCCTCCTGCCCGCCGCGCGCGCGGAGGTCGAAGGACTCGAATCCGCCCTGCTGTTCATGGCCCGGAGTGCGGGATTGACCTGGGCGCAGATGGCGGACGCGATGGGGTTCAACTCCCCGCAGGCGTGCCAGCAGCGGTACACCCGCCTGGCGGCACGACAGGACGCCGGCTCGTGACGCGGGACTCTTCACTGGGTCTCCTGGTGCTGCACGCCGTGCGCATCACCGGGTTCGCGGACACCCCCGTCGTCGCTCATCGGTACGGGCTCGACGCGGCCGAGACGGAAGAGACGCTGCTCGACGCCCAGGCACGTGGCTGGGTCGAGCACACCGCCTTCGCCGGCACCGGAGGTTGGTCGTTGACCGAAGCGGGCCGAGCCGAGAACGAGCGCCTGCTCGCGGCCGAGCTCGCACGCGTCGGCGACGCCGAGGAGGTCCGTGACGTCTACCGCGCGTTCCTCCCGCTGAACGCCCTCCTGCTACAGGCCTGCACCGACTGGCAACTCCGGCCCGCCGCCGGCGATCGGCTCGCCGTCAACGACCACTCCGATCCCGCCTGGGACGCCGGAGTCCTGTCCGAGCTCGCGGGCGTCGACCGCGCGCTCAGGCCACTCGCGGACCGGCTCGAGGGCGTCCTCACCCGGTTCCACGGATACGGCGAACGGTTCACCGCGGCCCTGGCGCGCGCCCAGGCCGGGGAGGGCGAGTGGGTCGACCGCACCGACGTCGACTCCTGCCATCGGGTCTGGTTCGAGCTGCACGAGGACCTCATCGCCACGCTCGGCCTCGACCGGCATGCGGAACCCTGACCCCGGACTCCGCCGCCCCGCATCCACGATTCGGCGCCGGGCGATCCTTGTCACGGTCGGCGGAGACGCGCCACCCGAGGCTTCGAGGCGTACCGAATGCTCGGCAACCGCGTTCCACGGAAAGGGCAAAGCGCCCATACCGACGCCACGGGCGGACCTTCTCCGAGCATTCGGTGCCCCCCGCACGACGAGCCCCAGCGAGATCCTCCGGACGGTCGACCTCGACCGCGGTGCGTTCGCGTGCGCGCTCGGGGGCTCGGACCGGCGCACGCTGTTCGTCGCCGTCGCCGTCGCCGTCGCCGTCGCCGTCGCCGTCGCCGAGTGGCCGGGCTGGCCGACGCCGTACCCCGTGGCGGCGGGCAGGTGTTCGCGACCGAGGTCACGGTCCCAGGTGCGGGCCGACCCTGACCCGGCGGCGAGTCCCGTCGCCTTCTCACGCCGAACGTCAACGGGACCGGCGCGACAGGTCGATCTGATAGCGGATGAAACCGCGGTTCTCGGCCATCGAGTCGTACAACCGCCGGGCCGTGCTGTTCGACTCGTGGGTGTGCCAGTAGACGCGGGCGCAGTCGTGGGCCTTCGCCCAGTCCGCGACCGCCGTGATCAGAGCGCGGCCGACGCCCTTGCCGCGTACGTCCGGGGCGGTGAAGAGGTCCTGTAGGTAGCAGACGTCGGCGTCGGGCATCGAGGTACTGGCGTGTGTGAGGAAGTGCACGATCCCGACGAGCCGCCCGTCGAGCTCCGCGCCGAGGGCGTGCATGCGGGTGTCCGCCTGGAACTCGCGCCACGCCCGCTCGTACATCTCGTCGGGTTCGACCCGCTCGTAGAAGGCGACGTAGCCGCGGAACAGTTCCTCCCAGGAGGCCCTGTCGGACGGAACGAGCCTGCGGACGCTGATCATCGGTCTCCTGCGCGATCTGGTGCGGCATCGTCGGCGACGGCCGACTTCGGCTCCCGAGCGTACGGACGAGCGCCCGGCGCGAACACGGCCACTCGCGTGCGAAAGCGCGAGACCAGTCCCGTCGCCGCGAGCGGCGCGGTCGCTGCCACATCCCCGGCGCCACGAAGGAACGTCGCTCATCTCGAGGACCTGAGTGCGACACCGGAGAAGGACCTGAGTGCGACACCGGAGATGGGAACAGGGCTGTACCGCCGATTCTCGAACCAGCACCCTCGAGCCGGCTTGTTGCCGCGCGACAACAAGCCAGGACAGTGACCACCGCGGCTAAGGGTCGTGAAGGACGACAAACAAGACAAGGAGTTGTTTCGTGATGACGAACAACGCCACACGAAGTGAGCGATCCCGCCGGTTGGACGGTGCTGCCGTCCACGGCGAGAGAGGGCAGGTCGCCGAGAACTCGGCGCGCAGCGCCGACGGCCTGACGGCGAGCCGGCTGTTCCGAGCAGATCGCAGGGCGGCCGCTGTGCGTGCGGTCCTGAAAACCAAAGGGCTGTACTCGTTCACGTCCGAGACCGAACGGGACGCCGTGGCGACGACCCTCGGTGACACGTACGACGCCGCATGGGAGACCGTCGCGCCGTTCTACGTGAGGGCCGTGCATCGCATGCTCGGAGACCTCCGCGAGGAAGTCGCGCGCGGCGCGCTGCTCCTGGTGCTCGGCCGCGACGCCGAGAACATCGAGAAGGTCATTCACTGGTTCGACCCACGGGTCCGGGCGCGGTGCGTGGACATCCGCATCAACCGGGAAACAATCGCGAACGCCTTGGCGGATCGCGAACGCAACCACGGCGAGACCTTCCCCGAACTGGCCGAGATGTTCGGCAACCTGGCCTGGAATCCGCCCACCACCGACGAGTCGATGGCGGGCGCGTCGACCAACCTGACGACCCTCCTGCGTAGGCAGGGTCTTCCGGTCGACGATCCTGAACCGCCGCACGACCTCATCGTGCTGGACAACGGTATGCGTGGCACGACCCGTGCCGCGCTCAAGCAGATGTACTGGCCGCATGCCAGGGAAACGCTGGTGCGCGGCTTCTACCTGTTCCGCGCCGGTGTGTACGGCGACCCCCAGCCGAACGCGGACCGAGGGTATGTATACGACCTCGACGCGGAGGCCAGCAACGGCGGCAGGAACCTGGACGAATTGCCGGATGATCCGGATCTGAAAGGTCTGACCTTCCGCACCAACACCACGCTCTTGCTGCTCGAATGCCTGACCAGCGGCCCGTGGCTGACGCCGGACCGGATCGACGCCAACGGCCGATCGGTGCGGCGCCTCGCCCGGAACGAGCCTCTGCTGGAGGAGGGTCTGAATCCGGCGCGCCGATCAGCGCGCTTCTTCAATGTCCGCGTCTTCGAAGGTGTGCTGCGCATCGTCCGTGCGGCCATCGGAGATTGCGCGCGCTACGCGGCCCTGAGCGAACGGGGAGGTGGCGACGTTCAAGAGCTGCTGCGTCCCGGTCACGAGCGAATGGTGCGCAACGCGCGCGCCTGGGCCTCCGATGACTTGGCGGCCATGCACCCGGTGCTACGCGAGATCGCCGGAACGTACTGCTGGACGGAGTACTGGCCGACGATCGTCGAACTCGCCGACGCCATCGACGCCGCCGGCCTGTCAGCCGAATCCGCCCAGGGCGTCTGGGCGGCATTCGACGAGTTGCGGGATGACACGGCCAGAGCGGCGTTCGTCGCGGCGGCCGTGCGCGGCAGGTTCACCGCGCAGGGGTCGCCGAGCGCACCCTGAGTACGCGCGGCGGGCTCACACATGCCCTGGACCGGCCCGGCATCGGGCCGGCCCAGGGTACGGGGAGGCTCATCTCCGCCCCGGACGACAAGAGAAGGCCGGTCGGCGCGTCCACGCGCCGACCGGCCTGAGTCCCGCCAATCAGCGCGCGGCGTTGTCCGGCCTCGCCGTGGATCTTCTCGTTGCCTGGATCATCGCGATGGAGTCGCGCAGGCTCAGAGATCCTTGAGCGTCTGTGGCTTTCGCGCGAGGACGAGCCGGTAGCGCGGGTTGCCGTCGTCGCGTCGGCCCAGGGGCGTCAAGGGAACCGTCGTCACGGTGAATCCGGCCGCCGTCAGGTCGTCGCGGACCGCCTGCAACGGGCAGGTCCGGTAGTACATGACGAACGGGGGACGCCACACGGCGTTCCGGACCCGCATGGCCAGGTCGAATCCGAGCAGCGCCCAGTACCAGCCCGACGTGACGGGCGGCGGCGCGCCGAGGGGGAAGGCGAAGAGCCCACCGGGCCGCAGCGCGCGGTACACCCCGGCGAACAGCGCGGGCCGGTCGGCGGGCAGGAAGTGTCCGAGCGCTCCGAAGCTGACCGCGAGGTCGAAGGCCGCGGTGAAGGGCAGGGCGCGAACGTCGGCCCGTACCCACTCGGCGGCCGGGTGCGCTGCGCGCGCCTGCGCGAGCATGCCGGCGCTGAAGTCGACACCCGTGATCCGCCCCTGGCAGACGGCTTCGAGGGTCCGCGTGCCCGCGCCGGTGCCGCAGCACACGTCCAGCCCCTGGCCGAACGGCCCGAGCGGACGAAGAGCGTCGGCGGTCGCGTCGAGAACGCTGTCAGGGGTGCGAAACGGCGTGTGGTCGAACCGTGGAGCCAGCAGGTCGTAGCCGTGTTCGACCGAGGACAGCGCCTGGATCGCCAGTTCACGTAGAGATGGGCCTTGAGGCGAGAACACCGGCCAAGGGTAAGCCGGACCGATCGCTCGGAAAAGCGCCGCCTGCGGTGGTGGCCTGTAGGCGTATGCGCCTTTCCAAGACGCGGTTACCGAGCATTCGGTACGCCGTGGTCGCCGCCTCCTTGAGCCACCGAGGCCGGGCGGGCCGGTCGGTCGGCGATGGCGTGCTTCACTTCGCGGGTGACCGAATACGACGTGCTGCGGGTCTTCTGCGGGCCGGACGGGAACGACGGCAACGCGCTCGGGGTCGTACGGGACGGGGCCGCCGTGCCGACGGAGCGGGAGCGGCAGGCGTTCGCGCGGCGGCTCGGGTTCAGCGAGACCGTCTTCGTGGACGACGCCGAGCGCGGCGTCATCGACATCTACACGCCGACGCTGCGGCTGCCGTTCGCCGGGCATCCGTGTGTCGGCACGGCCTGGCTGCTCGGCCTGCCCGCGCTGATCACCCCGGCCGGGCGGGTCCGCGCCCGGCGCGAGGGGGAGTGGGCGTGGATCGAGGCGCGGGCGGAGTGGGCGCCGCCGCGCACGCTGCGACAGTACGGTTCGGCGGCGGAGGTCGACGCGTTGCCCGTGCCGCCGCCGGGGGAGTGGATCTACGCGTGGGCATGGCAGGACGAGGTGGCCGGTGGGGTGCGGGCCCGTGCCTTCCCCGGCCGCGATGACGGGATCGACGAGGACGAGGCGACCGGCGCGGCGGCGCTGCTGCTGACGGCCCGCCTCGGCCGCGCCCTGACGATCACCCAGGGCCGCGGCTCGCGGATCGCGACCGCTCCGAGGCCGGGCGGGCTGATCGAGGTCGGCGGACGCGCCCGCCCGGCAGGGAACGCGATGCCTCCGCGGTGAGGTTGCCGCCGTCGTTGTCACCTTGCCGCCGGTGGTGTCGGGGCGATGACCGGTCTGCCGGGTCTGTGAGGTCAACACCGACGTCACAGTGGCTGATCGATCCGACGGGATGACGTCAGGAGGCCGTTGAGCCGGCATCGCCTTCGGACAGCGGGCACGGACTCTGGGGTCCGATTGAAGAGCCGCCTCCGGTGACCTGCGAACCGCGCCGGAGCCGCGCCGGCCTTACAGGTGGGATCGACGGCCGGTGCCTTCCGCGACAGGCCCTGGTGGGCGGGTCATCGGCCGGGGGTGGGAGACCAGAGGCCGGGGGCGGTGCCGTCCTCGACGTGCCCGCGGTACGTCGCGACCTTGTCGTGGATGATCTCCAGGCTCGCGCTCAGCTCGGCGATCCTGGCCTGGACGGTGCGTTCGTGCTCCTCGAGCAGGGCCAGCCGTTCTCGCTCGTTGCCGGGACCGGACCGTACGAGCTCGGCGAACCGCTTCATCGTGGCGATCGACATGCCGGAGTCGCGGAACCGGTTGCACAGCAGCAGCCACTCGACGTCGGCGGGATCGTAGACCCGCTGTCCGCCCGCCGACCGGCGGATCGGGCCGAGGAAGAGGTCCTCACGCTCGAAGAACCGGAGGGCGTGCACGCTGAGCCCGGTCCGCTCCGCGACCTGCCCGATGGACAGGCCGCCCGCATTCCTCGTCACGACGTCGAGCGTACAACTTGACCTAGAGAGAACTCTAGGTTTTAGCGTCCTGAGCCATGACAGCGAAGCAGCAGAAGATCGGCAGTGGTTTCGGCGCGCACAGCACGGCGGAGGAGGTCCTGGCCGGGATCGACCTGTCGGACCGGACGGCCCTGGTCACGGGCGGCTACTCCGGCCTCGGGCTGGAGATCACGCGCGCGCTCAGCGGGGCGGGCGCACTGGTGATCGTTCCCGCCCGGCGGCGGGCGACGGCGGAGGAGGCCCTGCGCGGCATCCCCCGCACGGAGGTCCGCGAACTCGACCTGGCCGACCTGGAGAGCGTCCGGGTGTTCGCCGAGTCGTTCCTGGAGACGGGCCGCACGCTCGACCTCGTCATCGGCAACGCCGGGATCATGGCCTGCCCGGAGACCCGGGTCGGGCCCGGCTGGGAGGCGCACTTCGCGACCAACCACCTCGGGCACTTCGCCCTGGTCAACCGGCTCCGCCCGGCGCTGGCCCCGGGCCGGGCCCGGGTCGTCGCGGTGGCCTCCTCGGGACACTTCCTGTCCGGCATCCGCTGGGACGACGTCCACTTCCGTACCGGCTACGACCGGTGGCTCGCGTACGCGCAGTCGAAGACCGCGAACGCCCTGTTCGCCGTGCACCTCGACGCGCTCGGGGCGGAGGACCGGCTGCGGGCGTTCGCGGTGCACCCGGGCAGCATCCTCACTCCGCTCCAGCGGTACATCCCGCACGAGGAACAGGTCGCCCAGGGGTGGATCGACCCGGAGGGGCGGCCGGCGGAGGGCTTCAAGACCCCCGAGCAGGGCGCGGCGACGGCCGTGTGGGCGGCCACGTCGCCGCTGCTCGACGCCCACGGCGGGGCGTACTGCCAGGACTGCGACATCGCGGAGCCCGCCACCACGGACGACATGCTCATCGGCGGGGTCAAGCCCTGGGCGGTGGACCGGGACGAGGCCGCGCGGCTCTGGACGCTGTCCGGCGAGCTCACCGGGGTGGACGCGTTCGCCTGACGGCAAGGGCGAGAGCTGCCGAAAAAGACCGGAATGGTGGGCAGCCCACCATGATCATTTCCCGACCCCCCGCTGCGATGATCTTGAAAAGTCGATCTTGGAGAGAGGGGTCGGAGATGCGGCTACGGACGGCACTCGCGGGCGCGGGACTGGCCGGGATGGCGGTCGTCGGGGTCGGTGTTCCCGCCCAGGCGGCCAGTTGGCAGCCGTATGGGGTCTACGGCAGCTACAAGGCGTGCGTCGACGCGGGACAGCAGTACGTGCGGGAGAACTTCAACGCCTACAAGTGCACCACCGCCTTCGCGGGCTACCAGCTCTGGCTGAAGTGACCGCCTCGTCCACCGGCGGACCCGCCGGGGCCGACGCCCTGGTGAGCCCGCCGGTGGGCGGCGAGCGCGGCTGCGGCTGAAAGGACCGTGAAAGCGTCTTGGCCCGGCCCGGCGGCCGGTTTAGCCTTCGTCGACTCATCGGGAAATCGATTTCCCGATTGCCTCCGCGAACGAAGGAGAACGCCGATGGGACGCCCCAGAAGCAGGCCGAGACGCGGCGGAGCGGTCGCGCTCGCCGTCGCGGCCGGAACGCTGACCGCCGGAGGCGCGCAGCTGCCCCGGCACGACGCGGTGGCGGCGACCGCCGCCAGGTGGAGAAGCTGAACCGCGGCGTGGTCAGCGTGCGGTCCGGCAGCGGGAACTTCGTCGGCTGGCGGCTGCTCGGCACCGACCCGGCCGGCGTGTCCTTCAACCTCTACCGCGGCTCGACGAAGGTGAACTCCGGCCCGATCACGAACTCGACGAACTACTACGACAGTGGCGCGGCGTCGGGCGCCTCGTACACGGTGCGGCCCGTGGTGAACGGCGCCGAGCAGGCGGCGTCGGAGGCGTCGCTGCGGTTCGGCAGCGGCGGCTACCTGGACGTGCCGATAAGCGCGCCGCCCGGCGGGACGACGCCGGACGGCGTCTCGTACACCTACAGCGCCAACGAGCCCGCCCGGCCGAACGTCTATACCCCCTGACCCCGACGAACACGCCGGAACGGCCGTGGTGGGAGCTCCCGCCACGGCCGTTCGGGCGTGGGCGTCAGACCTTGCCGACGCCCGCGCCGGCGGTGACGGTGCCCTTTACCGTCGAGGCGGACTCGGCCGAGTAGGAGTAGGGGATGCTCGCGACGCTGGAGGAGTTGCGGGTGGTGACGCTGCCCGAGTTCACGAGGTGGTTGTCGCTCGCCTTGAGGTTCCCGTCGGGGGAGTCACCGGTCTGGATGACCGTGGGGGTCTTGACGCCGTCGAAGTAGTTCTTCTCGACGAAGACCCCGGCGTCGCAGGTGGAGGCGACACCGTAGCTGGTGACCGCGCCGTAGTAGTTGTTGAAGACGTGCACCGGGTTGCCGAAGCGGACCCGCGGGTGCCGCTGGGTGGTGCCGTCGAACCAGTTGTGCACGTAGGTCACCCGCAGGTGGCCGATGTCCTCGGACCCGTTGTCGTCGGAGTGGCCGAGCAGCGCGGTCTTGTCGTGGTTGTGGAAGTGGTTCCACGACACGGTCGCGTAGTCGGAGGCGCGCTTGATGTCGACGAGTCCGTCGTAGGCGTTGGACAGGTCGTTGTGGTCGATCCACACGTTCGTGGAGTACTGCACGTTGATGGCGTCATCGGCCGAGCCGGTGAACGTGAGGTTCCGGATGATCACGTTCTTGGCGTTGGCGACGTTGAGCCCGTAGCCGGTGATCTTCCCCGCGGTGCCGACGCCGACGATCGTCTTGTTGGACGTCACCTTCGTCATCGACGACAGGGAGATCGAGGCGGTGACCTTGATGATGTACGAGCCGCTGCGCGAGGCGTAGTCGGTGAGCTGCGACGCGGTGGTCACGGTGACGGTCGTGCCGCCCGCGCCGCCGGTCGTCCCGCCGTTCAGGCTCGCGAAGCCGACGGGGCTGGACTCGTACGCGGCGGCCA
Organism: Actinoallomurus sp. NPDC052274; assembly: GCF_040679475.1. Classification (NCBI taxonomy): domain Bacteria; kingdom Bacillati; phylum Actinomycetota; class Actinomycetes; order Streptosporangiales; family Thermomonosporaceae; genus Actinoallomurus; species Actinoallomurus sp. NPDC052274. The sequence continues at coordinate 39,759 of NZ_JBFAUT010000011.1, read as the reverse complement.
CCGGGGCGGCCGTCCCGGCGGTCTTGGCGGTCGCGCCGGTGCCGGTCAGCGCGCCGGCCCCGACGGCGAGGCCGAGGACCGCGACCGCGCTCAGGGGACGCAGTGGGAGCCGCCGGAGCCGGGCCGTGCCGTGCGTGTCGTTCCCCATGGGGAACCTCCTCCAGGGGTGGGTGGTGCGGTGGGAGCGGGGTGTGGAAAAGGTTTTCCTCTCGCAGAGTCGCGCCGTCCGGTGAGAGGCGTCAACGCGTCACCGCGACCTCGTCCACGCGGGCGGGGCGCTGGCGCCGTCCGCCCTCGTCCCACCAGCGCGAACCCATGACGGTTTCTTGACAGAGCCCTGACAGGTGTCGTGAAAGTTTCATTTCCGGGGGTCATCCCGCTTCGGTGGAATGGTTCATGGTCTGGGATGGTTGTTGGCGCTAAGGGCCGGTCGTCCCCTCGGGGAGGGCCGGTCTCGTGCTGCCGGGCGAAGGGACATGGATGTGACGACCACGAATCCCCGCAGAACGGCCCAGGGGGTGGGCCTACGATCGGAGCGGGGACCCGTGCTGGTCGCGCTCATGCTCAGCACCGGACTCGTCGCCCTGGACAGCACGATCATCGCCACGGCGGTGCCGTCCGTGGTCCACGACCTCGGCGGCTTCACCCAGTTCCCCTGGCTGTTCTCGATCTACCTGCTGACCCAGGCGGTCAGCGTGCCGCTGTACGGGAAGCTGGCCGACGTGTTCGGCCGCAAGCCGATCATGTTCTTCGGCATCGGAGCGTTCCTGCTCGGCTCGGTGCTGTGCGGGGCCGCCTGGAGCATGCTCAGCCTCATCATCTTCCGCGCCGTCCAGGGCATCGGCGCCGGCGCCGTCCAGCCGATGAGCATGACCATGGTCGGCGACATGTACACCGTCGAGGAACGCGCCCGGGTCCAGGGCTACCTCGCCAGTGTCTGGGGGATGTCCGCGGTCGTCGGACCGACCCTCGGCGGCGTGTTCTCCGACTACCTGTCCTGGCGGTGGATCTTCTTCATCAACCTTCCGCTGGGCGCCTTCGCCGCGTTCATGCTCGCCCGGCGCTTCACCGAGTCGGTCGTACGACGCTCGCACCGCCTGGACTACACCGGCGCCGTCCTGCTCACCATCGGCTGCTCCCTGGCCATCCTCGGCCTGCTGGAAGGCGGGGTCTCCTGGGGCTGGGCCTCGGCGCCGAGCCTCCTGATCTTCGCGGTCGGCCTGGCCGCCCTGATCGCCTTCTGCCTGGTCGAACGGCGGGTGGCCGAGCCGATCCTGCCGCTGTGGGTCTTCGGCCACCGCGTCCTGGTCGGCGCGACCCTGACGTCCGTGGTGGTGGGCGCGGTGACGATCGGGTTGAGCTCGTACGTGCCGACGTACGCCGAGGGCGTGCTGGGCACCAGCGCTCTGGTGGCGGGGTTCGCGCTCGCGGCCCTCACGGTCGGCTGGCCGCTCGCCGCCTCCCAGGCCGGGCGCGTCTACCTGCGCATCGGGTTCCGCGACACCGCGCTGATCGGCAGCGGCGTCGCGGTGGTCGGAACGCTGCTGTGCCTTCCGCTCGGCGTGTCCGCGAAGGTCTGGGAGGTCGCGGCCGCGTGCTTCGTGATCGGCGTGGGCCTCGGCTTCACGGCGAGCCCGACGCTGGTCGCCGTGCAGTCGGTCGTGGGGTGGGAGCACCGCGGCGTCGTCACGGGGAACAACATGTTCGGCCGGTCGCTCGGCAGCGCGGTCGGCGCCGCGGTGTTCGGCGCGATCGCCAACGGCACGCTCGCGCACCGGTTCGCCCACCCGCCGGCCGCGCTCGCCGGCCGGCTCGGCCGGAACGTCGACGCCACCAGCGTCGTCTCGGCGGGCCGGGGCAAGGATCCGGCGGTCGCGGCCTTCGTCCGGAACTCACTGAACCACGCGAGCCACAACGTGTTCCTCACGCTGGCCGCGCTGGCGATCCTCGGCGTGGCGGCCGTCGCCCTGATGCCGCGCCGGGCCGAGACACTCGACCTCGGCTGAGCGGCCGAGGGCCCCTGCGGGCGTGACTCCCGCAAGCGGATGGACGTTCCCGGCCGGGGGCTCCCCGGGCTCAGGCACGGAGCACGGCCATCGCTCATTGGGCGAGGGTCGGAGCCTTTCGTGACCAGCGGCCTTCTTCCAGCTCGCGGATGATGAAGCGGGCGAGGTCGGCGCGGGCGATCATCCGGCCGTGCGGCGGGGTGACGCCCTCGCCGACGCGATACTCCCCGGTGGAGGGAGTGTCCGTCAGCCGGGTGGGACGCACGAACGTCCAGTCCAGCGGGCTGTCGCGGATGATCGTCTCCATCCGGCGCATGTCGCCGTAGAGCTCTTTCAGCAGCGTATGGGCGACGGCGCGGTACCACAGCGGAAAGCCCGGGTCGTCGTCGCGCACTCCGGCGGAGGAGATGGTGAGCAGTCGGCGAACACCCGTGGCCGTCATCGCGGTGACGAGCGATCGGGCGGCGTCGGAGTACAAGCCGTGCGCGCTGCGACCGGCCGGCCCGATCGCGGAGACGACCGCGTCGTGGCCGGCCAGAACGGCGCGGACCGTGGCCGGATCGCGTACATCCGCCGGGACCGCCGACAGACGTTCCCCGGCCGCCTCGGCGAACTGCGCACGGAAACCCTCGGGATCACGTACGGCCGCGGTGACGACGTGCCCGGCGTGAAGCGCTTCGCGGACGATCACTTGGCCGGTGCGTCCGGCGGCACCGAAGATGACGAGGCGGCTCATGACGCGTTCCCCTTCGTGTGAGCGGCCGTGTGCGGCGGTCGGCCGCCACGGCTGCGGGCTCGATGAAATTACAGTAGCAGGAACTTTTTAGTAGCTGTAAAAATGCTCTGACGGCATCTCTGTTACGGTGGTCCCTGGCCACGGGCCGGGTGCCGGGGAGACCAGGAGGAGATCGGTGGCGGAAGGGCTCCGGGAGCGCAAGAAGCGCCAGACCCGGCAGCGGATCTCCGATACCGCGACGGATCTGTTCTTCAGTCGGGGGTTCGACGCCGTGCGGGTCGTCGACGTGGCGGCCGCGTGCGGGGTGTCGGAGAAGACCGTCTACAACTACTTCCCCACCAAGGAATCCCTGCTGCTGGACCGCGAAGCCCATCTCGCCGATGTGCTGCGCGAGGCGCTGGGCCCCACGGCGCTCGTCGCCTCCCCGATCGAGGCCGTGAAACAGGCGTTCACCGCCGAGATCGGAGCCTTCTTCGACCGCGCGGGGGCCGCGCGGGGCGACTTCCGCCAGGTGCTGCGCCTGGCCGAGGTCATCGAGTCGTCACCGTCGCTCCGCGCGGCCCAGCGCGACATGGTGGACCGCCTCGCCCACGTCGCCGCCGAGGCGATGGCGCGGCGGGCCGGTCTGGACCCGCTCGACCCCGCACCGCAGATCACCGCCAACGCCATCACGGGCCTGTGGGCGGTCGCCTTCCGCGCTCTGCGGCGCGAGGCGGAGGCCCGTACCGACGACGCCGCCGCCCACGCCGCCGTCGTCGCCGACATCGAACAGGCGGCGAGTCTGCTGGAGACCGGCCTGTGGTCCTTCGACCTGCTGGTTCAGGGCCATGACGACCGTGATCATCTAGCCAGTGCGGCGCGGGCCTCCGACCGTTCGCGCGAGCGCGTGCTCGCCCGTCTTCGCCGCGCCCGCGAGACCTGGGCGCGGGCGCGGCCTTCCGACGCTCCGACATCTCCGGGCGCCTGAACGCGCGTGAGCGCGGTGACTCCGGCGGTGAGCCGCCCGGGCGCCGGCCGCTCTTCTCAGGCGGCCTTCGGCGGGATGCGCCGGGTGACGTCGGCGCGGAGAGCGGCCAGGTCGACCCCGGCGTCGATGAGGAGGCGGACGGCCAGACCGTGGTCCTCGCGGAGCAGGCCGAGCAGCATGTGCCCGCTGCCGATGTGGTTGTGTCCGAGGGCGAGGGCCTCTCGCAGCGCGAGTTCCAGGATCTTCTTGGCCCTCTTGGTGAGAGGGATGTGGCCCTTTCTCGCGCCCCGGTGGTGGCATCCTCTCGGGTCGAGCGCGCCGGGGCCGAAGCTGGCCTCGGTCGCCTCGCGGACCTGGTCCAGGTCGATCCCGATCGTCGCCAGTGCCTCCGGGTCGAGCCCGTTGTCCGGCGACCCCGTGAGCAGGGTCATCCGCCGGTCGATGTCGGATCCGGTGACGCCCTGGGCCGTCAGGGCCTGCGCCGCCGGACCGTGACCTTCGTTCAGGAAGGCCAGCAGCAGGTGCTCGGTGCCGATGAACGGATGGCGCCGGCGCCGGGCCTCCTCCTGGGCCAGCCTCACCACCTGGCGGGCCTCGTCGGTGAACCGTTCGAACATCCTTACCGCTCCTTCCCGAGGATCCGCCGGCCGCCGCCGTACTTCTTGTGAACCGCCTGCCGGCTGACGCCGAGGCAGACGGCGATCTCCTGCCAGGACCATCCCTGGTCGCGCGCGTTCTCGACCTGCAGCCCCTCGAGGCGCTCGGCGAGTTCGCGCAGTGCGCGCACCGCCCGCAACCCGATCGCCGGGTCGCGGCTGCCCGCCGCCTGGGCGAGCTGGACTCCGTCGTTCATGTCGTCAACATAGGTTGACAGGAGAGGGGCTGTCAACCTCGGTTGACGCCTTATCGGGGTGGGGTGAGCCCGTGCGAAGGAAGCCGGGGCTCGGATCAGGGTGGCCGACCTGCCGCCGTACGGAGCCGGTGGGTCGGGGTGAGTCACTATCGCGGACCGGCGGCGTCGAAGGAGGCCTGGGCGGCGAAAATGTCCTGGGCGTGGTCGCGGATCCAGTCGGACAGGTCCTCCAAGGGCTCGGTGATGCCCTTGCCCAGCGTCGTCAGGCCGTAGGTCACCTTCGGCGGTGTGGACGGTTCTACCGTGCGGGACACCAGGCCGTCCCTCAGCAGCATGCGCAGCGTCTGGGACAGCATCTTCTCGCTGATCCCCTCGATCTTGTCGCGCAGCTCGGAGAAGCGCAGGTCCCGCTCGCGCATGGCGGTGAGGATGAGGACACCCCACCGGCTGGTGACGTGGTCGAGCACCATCCGGGCCGGGCATTCCCTGTGAAACGTGTCACTCACGCCGTCTCGCCGCCGTCCCGTCCTGCGCACCGTCTCTGACGTAGGGAGCTTACCTACAGGTATGTACTTACCCAGAGTTAGCCGTCTCTTCTACCGTCGCCGTGACCTGACAGGAGACTCGAGGAGGAGAAGTGCCAAAGGTCGCCCTCATCACCGGCGCCGGTCGCGGGATCGGCGCCGCGACGGCCACGGAGCTGGGACGACGCGGCTTCCACGTCGTCGTCAACTACCGCGGCAACGCGGTCAGCGCGGAGAAGGTCGTGGACGAGATAGCGCGAGAAGGCGGCACGGCGGAGCTCGCCCGGGCCGACGTCCGCGATCCGGAGCAGGCCGCCGCCCTCATCCGGGACCGCGACACCCTCGACGCGCTCGTCTGCAACGCCAACATCGCCCCGCCGTTCGCGCCGCTCGACGCCATGACCTGGGAGGACTTCATCGGCAAGGTGGACGGCGAGTTGGCCGCCGTCTTCCACCTGACCAAGCGGGCCCTGGAGGTGATGCGCGGCCGGCGGAGCGGGCGGATCGTCTACGTCTCCAGCCTCAGCGCCGAGCTCACGCGCCCCGGCGCGATCGCGCACGCCACCGCCAAGGCGGCGCTCGACACCTTCGCGCGGCACGTCGCCGCGGAGGCCGGGCCGTACGGGATCGGGGTGAACGTCGTCGCCCCCGGCGCGGTGCGTACGGACGCCACGGCCCAGATGATGACGCCGGAGGTGGAGAAGGCGCGCGCCGAGCGTTCGGTGCTGCACCGGATGCTCGAGCCCGAGGACGTGGCGAAGGTGATCGCCGCGGCCGTGGGCGGGGACCTCCATGCGACGACCGGCATCCGCATCCCCGTCGACGGCGGCTCCCGCGTGCTCTCCGCTCCCTGAGCCCGTTCTTCGGGCGCGCCACGATCGCAGGGGACCGAATGAGATTCGACTCACGCGTCCCGTGATCTTCCGTTGCGCCACCGTCGTTGGACATACTCGACGCACGGCTCACGGTGACGGAGGGACGGGATGACGGTTCTCACCAGCGCGCTGGACACCGCCGGGCCGGACTACGCCGCTCGGCGGGCGGCGATGCTGGCCAGCCTGGCGGAGCTGGCCGCCGAGCACGCCAAGGCGGTCGCGGGCGGCGGGCCCAAGTACGTCGAGCGGCACCGCAAGCGCGGCAAGCTGCTGGCCCGCGAGCGGATCGAGCTGCTCCTCGACCCGGACTCACCGTTCCTGGAGCTGTCGCCGCTGGCCGCCTGGGGGACGGGTCCTGCCGGAGGCGGGCAAGGCCAACACTTCACGGTCGGGGCCAGCGTGGTCACCGGCATCGGCGTGGTCGAGGGCGTCGAGTGCCTGATCTCCGCCAGCGACCCGACCGTACGGGGCGGCTCCAGCAACCCGTGGACGATGCGCAAGTCGTTCCGCGCCGCGGAGATCGCGCTGCGGAACCGCCTGCCCGTCATCAACCTGGTCGAGTCCGGCGGCGCGGACCTGCCGACCCAGAAGGAGATCTTCATCCCCGGCGGCCGTACGTTCCGGGACCTGACCCGGCTGTCCGCCGCCGGGATCCCGACGATCGCGCTGGTCTTCGGCAACTCCACGGCGGGCGGCGCGTACCTGCCCGGCATGAGCGACTACGTGGTCATGGTCAAGGACCGGGCCAAGGTCTTCCTCGGCGGGCCGCCGCTGGTCAAGATGGCCACCGGCGAGGAGTCCGACGACGAGAGCCTCGGCGGCGCCGAGATGCACGCCCGCACCAGCGGCCTGGCCGACTACATGGCCGCCGACGAGTACGACGCGCTGCGCATCGGCCGCCGCATCGTCGCCCGGCTGAACTGGCGCAAGCAGGGCCGCGAGCCGCTGCCCGTACGCCCGCCCGCGTACGACGAGGACGAGCTGCTCGGCATCGTCCCCGAGGACCTCAAGATCCCGTTCGACCCGCGCGAGGTGATCGCCCGGATCGTCGACGGCTCCGACTTCGACGAGTTCAAGCCGCTGTACGGCGACAGCCTGATCACCGGCTGGGCGGTGCTGCACGGCTATCCGATCGGCATCCTCGCCAACGCGCGCGGCGTGCTGTTCAGCGCGGAGGCGCAGAAGGCCGCGCAGTTCATCCAGCTGGCGAACCAGAGCGGCACGCCGCTGCTGTTCCTGCAGAACACCACCGGCTACATGGTCGGCGCGGAGTACGAGCAGGGCGGCATCATCAAGCACGGCGCCATGATGATCAACGCGGTGTCCAACAGCCGCGTCCCGCACCTGACCGTGGTGATGGGCGCGTCGTACGGCGCGGGCAACTACGGCATGTGCGGCCGGGCGTACGACCCGCGGTTCCTGTTCACCTGGCCGAGCGCCAAGTCGGCGGTGATGGGCCCGGCGCAGCTCGCCGGCGTGCTGTCCATCGTCGGCCGCCAGGCCGCCCAGGCCCGCGGCCAGGCGTACGACGAGGAGGCGGACGCCCAGATGCGCGCGATGGTCGAGCAGCAGATCGAGGCCGAGTCGCTGCCGTTCTTCCTGTCCGGGCGGCTGTACGACGACGGCGTCATCGACCCGCGCGACACCCGTACCGTCCTCGGCCTCTGCCTGTCCGCGATCAACAGTGCCCCCGTCGCCGAGGCCCCGGAGGGCTTCGGTGTCTTCAGGATGTAGGCGATGATCTCTCGACTGCTCGTCGCGAACCGTGGCGAGATCGCCCGCCGGGTCTTCCGCACCTGCCGCGATCTCGGCATCAGCACGGTCGCCGTGTTCTCCGACCCCGACGCGTCCCTGCCGCACGCCGGCGAGGCGGACCTGGCCGTGCGCCTGCCGGGCGCCGCTCCCGCCGAGACGTACCTCGACCAGGAGGCGATCGTCGCGGCGGCCAAGGCCTCCGGGGCGGACGCGGTGCACCCCGGCTACGGCTTCCTGTCGGAGAACGCCGCGTTCGCCGAGGCGGTCATCGCGGCCGGGCTCACCTGGGTCGGGCCGCCGCCGGCGGCGATCGCCGCGATGGGCTCCAAGATCGCGGCCAAGCGGCTGATGCGGGACGCGGGCGTGCCCGTCCTCCCGGAGCCGGACCCCGCGACGGTGACCGAGTTCCCCGTGCTGGTCAAGGCGTCGGCGGGTGGCGGCGGCCGGGGCATGCGGATCGTCCGTACCGCCGAGGAGTTGCCCGGCGCGGTCGAGTCCGCGCAGCGGGAGGCGGCGTCGGCGTTCGGCGACCCGACGGTCTTCTGCGAGCCGCTGCTGACCGGCGCCCGGCACATCGAGGTGCAGGTGCTCGCGGACTCCCACGGCACGGTCTGGACGCTGGGGGAGCGGGAGTGCTCCATCCAGCGGCGGCACCAGAAGGTGATCGAGGAGGCCCCGTCCCCGGCGGTGGACGCCGCGCTGCGGGAGCGCCTGTCGGAGGCGGCGGCCGCGGCCGCCCGCGCGATCGGGTACACCGGCGCGGGCACCGTGGAGTTCATGCTCACCCCCGACGGCGGGTTCTTCTTCCTCGAGGTCAACACCCGGCTGCAGGTCGAGCACCCGGTCACCGAGTGCGTGTACGGCGTGGACCTGGTCGCGCTGCAGCTCGAGGTCGCCGAGGGCGGCGCGCTGGGCGACCCGCCGCGGCCGCGCGGCCACGCGATCGAGGCGCGGCTGTACGCCGAGGACCCCTCCGAGGGCTACCGGCCGCACAGCGGCCCGCTGCCCGCCTTCGAGATCCCGGGCGTGGACGCGGAGTTCGCCGTCCCTCCCGCGCACGGGCTGCGGCTGGACGCCGGCGTCGTCTCCGGCAGTGTCGTCTCGACGCACTACGACCCGATGCTCGCCAAGGTCATCGCCTACGGCCCCAGCCGCGCGGCGGCGATCCGCCGCCTCACCGCCGCCCTGGCCGGGGCCCGGATCCACGGGCTCGTCACCAACCGCGACCAGCTCGTCGCCACGCTGCGCCACGACGCCTTCCGCGCGGGCGACACGGACACCGGCTTCCTCGACCGGCACCCGGCGACCGCGCCGCTCGCCGACGAGGAGGCCGTACGCCTGTCGGCGCTCGCCGCCGCCCTCGCCCGTGCCGCCGCAAGCCGCCTCGCCGCGCCCGTCCTGCGCGACCTGCCCGCCGGCTGGCGCAACGTCCCCTCCCAGCCGCAGCGCACCGTCTTCGAGGAGGCGGAGGTCGCCTACCGGCTCACCCGCGACGGCCTGGCCGCCGAGGGCCACCCGGACGTCGCGCTGGTGTCCGCCGAACCCGACACGGTGGTCCTCGACCGCGGCGGCGTACGGCTCCGGTTCGGCGTCGCCTGGTACGACCGGGCCGTGCACGTCGAGTCCGTCCTCGGGCCCGTGACGCTCACGCCCGTGGAGCGACTGCCCGACCCCGCCGAGCAGGTCGCCCCCGGCACGCTCCTCGCCCCCATGCCCGGCTCGGTCGTACGCGTCGCGGTGCGCGAGGGCGACACCGTCGAGCGCGGCCAGCCGGTGCTGTGGCTGGAGGCGATGAAGATGGAGCACCAGATCCTCGCCCCGGCCGCCGGGGTGGTCACGGCCCTGCACGCCGAGGTCGGCCGCCAGGTCGAGACCGGCGCCGTCCTCGCCGTGGTGACGACGGATGCTCGGCGACCGTAGCCCAGGACGACGGCAAAGCCCCCATATCGGCACACCGGGCGGGACCTTTGCCGAGCATCCGGTACGGCCTCGCACGACCACCCCGAGGAGATAACGGGCGATCTCCACAGGTCACACACCGGGGTCGCCCGGCCTCTTCCACCGGCGTCTACTCAGCGGAGAATTCTCTCCGCTGAGTAGACAACGCCAGAAACGACGCCCCGGACCGGCGGCGGACCGTCCCGCCCGGCCGGTGCCGCACACATCCCGCGCCGTCACAGATCGACCAGCACGTGATCCACCGGACAGCACACCTAGACGAGTCTTTCCGAACACGGTTAGTGGTCATAGGCGGTCAGTGAGCGGCTGACCGCTTGGCCGTTCTGGAAGTTGTGCCAGATCGCAGCGGCGAGCGCCAGGACACGCTGCGCGACGCGTACGGCAACGCCTTCGATGGTCGGTGCACCGTGCTGCTCCAGATCGAGCTGGCCCTTAAGGGTGTCGTTCACGGACTCGATGAGCTGGCGGACCTTCTTGAGCATCGGCTCTGCAGGCCGCATGACCTCCCGTTTGCGAGACGGCCGCAGCAGCGTGATGCCCTGTGCGGACAGTGACCGCTCGAAGGGCTTCGACGCGAAGCCCTTATCGCTGATCAGCAGCAGGCCCGGCCGCTCGCGCACCAGATCGGCATCGACCTCCAGCATGGCGGCCAGCACCTCCCGCTCGCCGAGCTTGGGATCGGCCAGCGCCCACAGGATCGGCATCCCCGACGGCGTGCACACCAGGTACAGCCGCAGTCCCCAAAAGAACCGCGAATGCGACGCGCAGTAGCCGTAGTTCGCCCAGCCCGCCAACTCCGATCGCCTGACCGTGGGGCGGGACATGCCGCACGGCACCGGCGTGGAGTCGGTGATCCACACCATGTCGTGCCAGAAGTCGGTGTCCCTGGCCAGCATTCGGATAACCCGTTTGATCTGCGGAAGCGCGGCCTTGAGCCGCTTGTTGTAGCCGGGATCTTGCGGGATGAACGGGAACAGGTGCCGGTAGTGCGCGCGGGCGTGCCGCAGCCAGCGGGCTTCGCAGTGGAATCCGAGCATCGCCTGCATCACCGCCAGACACACAAGTTCGATCATGGACACCCTCCCTTCGTCTCGCGGGCATTCGGAAAGACTCGTCTAGGCGGCGACGGCACTCGTCCGGGTTCAGGGGGCGGTGAGGCGGGCGCGGAGGGCGGTGGCGCCGGACTCGGTGAGCCAGTCGGTCAGGGTGCGCAGGCCGGGGTGGATGACGCGCAGTGCCTCGATGTCGGCGTGCCAGCGGTCACCGGCCTCCCAGCGCTTCCTGGCCTCGGCGACGTGCGGGCCGAGCGCGGCGGCCTCGTCGTCGGTGAGCTGCTCGTACCGGACCGGAATGCCGGTGGCCGCGCTGATGGCGGCGGCGGCCTCGACCGGGGTCGGTTCGTCGCCGGCCAGTTCCAGGGTCCGTCCGGCGAACCGGGCCGGGTCCGCGAACGCGAGCGCGGCGAACTCGGCGATGTCCTCCAGCGCGATGATCTGCATGGGCCCGTGCGGAGAGAAGAGGTGCCGGTGCACGCCGTCGGAGATGCCCTCGATGCCGAGCCCTCCGACGCCGAGGTAGTTGGTCATGAACCGGACCGGGCGCAGCACGGTGGGCAGGGCGATGCGGTCGCGGAGGTACTCCTCGATCAGCGCCTTCCCCTCCGGGACCCGCGACGCGGCCGACGCCGAGGCGACGGTGCTGAACACGACCTGCTCGATCCCCGCCGCGGCGGCGGCGTCGATCAGCGCCCGGCCGCGGGCCACTTCGAGATCCGTCTCGGGGCCGGCCGGTCCGAAGGTCACGGGCGGGACGCCGAACACGGCGGCGGCGCCGTCGAACGCGGGCCGCAGGCTCGCCGGTTCGTCCAAGTCGCCGCGCATGAGCCGGGCGCCCGCGGCGGCCAGTTCGGCGGCGGCGGGCGCGTCCGGGTCACGCACCAGGGCCCGTACCGGCCACCCTCCCGCGAGCAATCGCCGGGCGGTGGCGCCGCCCTGCTTGCCGGTGGCGCCGGTGACGAGGATGGGGGAGTCGGGGTCTATCGGTGTCGCGGTGGTCATGGTGTCCTTTCCGGAGATGGCGCGGGATACTGACGAGATCCGGAATGCTCCCCCCGTTTCAGTGCGTGGACAAGGATTTCGTGACATGACAGCAATCCCGGCGCCGGCATCCGCCGGGCGTGCCGATGCCCGCCGCAACCGAGAGATCGTGCTGCGCACGGCGATGCGCGTGTTCGCCGAGGACGGACTGGAGGTGTCACTCGGCCGGATCGCGCAGCGCGCCGGGGTCGGCGCCGGGACCGTCTACCGGCACTTCCCGAGCAAGGAGATCCTCATCGAGGCGGTGCTCGCCGAACACATCGAGGGCCTGGCGGCCGCCGCCGACCGGTGGGCCGCCCGCGCCGCGCCCGGTGACGCGTTGTTCGGGTTCCTGCTCGAAGTGATCGAGAAGTCGGCGGGCCGGAAGCACATCTGCGACGTGCTCACCGCCGACCAGGGCTGGCCGCGCGTCGTGATGGCCGCCGCGGGGCAGCGGTTCCGCCAGGCGCTGGAGCGCCTGCTGCGCGACGCGAAAGAGGCCGGTGCGATCCGCGCCGACGTACGGTCCGACGACCTGTCCGCGCTGGCCGTCGGCGGTGCCGCGCTGCGTTCGGCGCACCGGGACCCGGAACGCGGCACACGGCTGGTACGGCTGCTGCTGGACGGACTGCGTCCCGGTGCGGTCACGAAAGCCGAGGCGTTCCGTGACCCATCCTCCCTGCCGCGTCACGGAACCACCGCCGAGAGGGTCTGCGTGGAATGCGGCGCGCGGCTGCCTGTCCGCGCCACCGGGCGGCCACCCCGCTACTGCGGTCCGACCTGCCGCCAGCGCGCCCACCGCCGCCGTCTCGCCGGCCGGCCACAGCCTTAGGAGTCGCTCCAGGTCTGGCGGGCGTCGAGGAACGCGGGCAGGTGTCGCCTGCTCCACTCACAGCACGCCTCCATCGGCTCCAGAAGCGTGCGCCCGAGCGCGGTCAGCTCGTACTCCACCCGTGGCGGCATCTCGGCGTACGCGGTGCGCCGGACGAAGCCATCGCGCTCCATCGCCCGGAGCGACTCGGTGAGGACCTTCGGCGTGATGCCGCGTAGCGGGATCCGCAGCTCGGAGAAGCGGCGCGGGCCGCCCTCCAGACATCGGATGATCCGGGCGGTCCACTTGTCGCCAATGCGGATCGGCATGGCGCCGTCCCGGCACTCGTGGAACATGTCGGGATCGAGAGGCTGAGTCACTTCACACAGACTACGTAGCTATCGTTGCGGTAACCAAGAGAGCGGCGGATAGCGTCCGCGACAGCGGCCGGAGATCGCAGCCGGCCATGCCGAACGGAGCATCCCCATGAGCGGAATCGTCATCTTCGGCGCCGGTGGGCGGGCGGGTCGGCGCGCGGTCGCCGAGGCCGTCGCGCGCGGGCACCGGGTCACCGCCGTCGTCCGCGACCCCGCCGCGCACGCGGACCTCGCCGGTGAGCGGGTGACCCTGGTCGCCGGCGACGTCACCGACGCCGGCCGCGTCGCCGCGGTCGCCGCCGGGCACGACGCGGCGATCAACGCGGCCGTTCGGCTGGACGTGTCATCGGAGGACTTCTTCGCGAGCGCGGCACACGCCCTCCTGGACGGTCTGGCGCGGACGGAGGTACGCCGGCTCCTGCTGGTCGGCATCGGCACCGTCCTGGAGACCGCGCCCGGCGTCCCGGTGCACGACGCGCCCGGCTTCCCGGCGGAGGGGCGGGCGTTCTCGCTGGGGCACGCCGTCCAGGTGGAGGTGTTCCGCGGCGCGGACACCGAGATCGACTGGCTCGTGCTCGCTCCGCCGCCGGTCGTCCTCGGCGACGAGGCCCCTCGGACGGGCCGGTACCGGATCGGCGGCCGGCAGGTCCTGCCGTCCGGTGAGGGCGAGGGCTTCTCCTACGCCGACCTCGCGGTCGCGCTCGTCGACGAGATCGAGGATCCGAAGCACCACCGGACCCTCGCCGCGGTCGCCGCCTGATCGCGGGGCGGTGGCCCCGGTGCCGGAGGACGGCGGCTGCGTAAGATGTGACCGCGCCGATCACGCGGACGCGTGCGGCGCCTGAAACCGTCACTGTATGGGCCGGGACGGATCCTCCTCGGGCCGTGGCCCGGCCACCGGCAGGGGACGCCTCCCGGATGCCTCCGGGGAGGGCCATGGAACCGCTCGTCCGTCTCACCGCCGAGGGCGGCGTCGCGACCGTCACCCTGGACTCGCCGCGGAACCGCAACGCGCTGTCGAGCCGGCTCGTCGCCGAGCTGCGCGAGACGCTCACCGCGGTGACCGCGGACGACTCCGTGCGCGTCGTCGTCCTGACGGGCACCGGCCCGGTGTTCTGCGCGGGCGCGGACCTGAAGGAACAGCGGGCGGGCGGGGCGCCGCCGGACGTCCCGGGTCTGCTGACGCTGATCTGGGAGAGCCCCAAGCCCGTCGTCGCGCGGCTCAACGGACCCGCGCGGGCCGGCGGGCTCGGCCTCGTCACCGCCTGCGACATCGCGGTGGGGCCGGACAGCGCGACGTTCGCGTTCAGCGAGGTGCGGCTCGGCGTGGTGCCGGCGATGATCGCGGTGACCTGCCTGCGCCGCATGGAGCCGCGCGCCGCCGCCGAGTACTTCCTGACCGGCGAGGTCTTCGACGCCCGGCGCGCGCAGGAGATCGGGCTGCTGAACCGCGCCGTGCCCCCGGAGGAGCTGGACGCGACCGTCGCCCACTACACCGGGATGCTGCTGCGGGGCGCGCCGGAGGCCCTCGCCGTCGCCAAACGGCTGCCGCGCATGGTCCCGGGCGCGTCGGTGGCGGAGGACTTCGCGCGGATGGCCGAGCTGTCCGCCGAGCGGTTCGCGTCGGAGGAGGCGCAGGAGGGGATCGCGGCCTTCCTGGAGAAGCGCGATCCGCGGTGGATTCCGTGACCGTGGCCGACGTACGCGCCGAGCCGGCGAGCCGGCGACTGCTCACCGCGGAGATCTGGGTCGTCTTCGCGGTCTCCCTGGGCGCCAGCGGGGTCCAGGCGCTGCTGCAGCTCATCGCCTCGCTCACCGCGCCGAAGGCGCTGTCGCACCAGAAGGCGCTGATCGTCGGCTCGTACGCGCCCGGACGGCCCTGGATCGACCTGCTGTTCCAGCTGTTCGCCATCGCGAACGCGCTGGCGCCGGTGGCGCTCGTGGTCTACCTGCTGGCCCGCTCGGGCGAGTCCCTGGCGACGATCGGCGTGGACCGGCGGGAGCCGCTGCGGGACACCCTGCGCGGCGCGGTGCTGGCCGCCGTCATCGGCGGGGCCGGGCTGGGGTTCTATCTCGCCGCGTACTACTCCGGGGCCAACCTCGCCGTCGTGCCGGCCCGGCTGCCGGACGTCTGGTGGCGCATCCCGGTGCTGCTGCTGTCCGCCGCGCAGAACGGCGTCCTCGAAGAGGTCATCGTCGCGGGCTACCTGCTGCGCAGGCTCTCCCAGCTGGAGTGGTCGCCGGGGCGCGCGCTGGCGCTCAGCGCGGTGCTGCGCGGGTCGTACCACCTCTACCAGGGGTTCGGCGGGTTCGCCGGAAACGTGATCATGGGCTTGATCTTCGGCCGGCTGTACCAGCGGTGGGGCCGGGCGGCGCCGCTGATCGTGGCGCACACGCTGATCGACGCGGTGACGTTCGTGGGGTACACCCTCCTGCACGGGCACGTGGCCTGGCTGCCCTGAGCGCCAGCCCTTTCTTCCTCTTTCATCGATTTTCACGGCCCCTCGCGAGGGCCGCCCGGCGGCGGGGCGGGAAAGCGACCTGCTCGCGAGCGGGGACGAACCCGTGGCGATCATCGCCGTGAAACTCCCCGTTTACACGCTCGATACATTCCCCTTGACAACCCTTTCGCGCGCCTTGGATTGTGGGAGCGCTCCCACACCCCCGCCACTCGAGCCACAGCGCCCGAAGGGAGTCATTTCCGTGAACGGAAGGGAACTCTCCGCACCCTCCTGCACCATGGAGACGCCGACGCTCGCGCACGTCGAGACCCCCACTCTCGCGCACGTCGCCGCTCTCGCCGGAGTCTCACCCGCCACCGCGTCACGCGTGATCAACGGGACCGCGCGGGTCAGCCCGCGCGCCCGTTCCCGCGTCGAAGAGGCCGTGCAACGTCTCGGCTACGTGCGACACCGCGCCGCCCCCGCGGACCGTCGCAGCGGATCGATCGCCGCGGTGGTCTGCGAGGACGACGCACGCGTCTTCACCGATCATTTCTTCGCCCGCCTGTTCTCCGGCGTCCGGCGCGAGCTGGGCGACGACCGTGAGCTCGTCGTCCTGATCGTCGGTCGCGCCGGCCGTTGGGGCACGGTCGCCGAGTACCTGCGCGGTGGCCGTGCCGACGGCGTGCTGCTGATCAGCGCGCACGGCGCCCCCGCGATGGCACTCCGGCAGACGGGCGTGCCCGTCCTGCTGGCCGGGCGGCCGTTGTGGACGACCCCGCTGCCGTACGTCGACGCCGACAACCGCGGCGGCGCCCGTACCGCCGTGGACTACCTGCTCAAGTGCGGACGCCAGACGATCGGGACGATCGCCGGGCCGCCCGACCGGGCGGTGGGCGTCGACCGGCTGGCCGGCTACCGCGCCGCCGTCGGCGACGCCGGCCTGCCGACCGCCGGGTTGATCACTTACGGCGACCTGCACCAGGCGTCGGGCGAGCACGCGATGAACCGCCTGCTGGACCGCAGGCCCGACATCGACGCCGTGCTGTGCGCCTCCGACCAGATGGCCGTCGGAGCGCTGCGCGCGCTGCGCCGCACCGGGCGTCGGGTCCCCGACGACGTCGCCGTCGTCGGCTTCGACGACTCACCGATCGCCGGCCGGGTCCGCCCCCGGCTGACGACCGTACGCCGGCCCATCGAGGACATGGGCGTCCGAATGGCCCGCGAGCTGCTCGGCCGCATCGCCGGGGAGGCGTCCTCCGGCCAGGGCGTCGTGCTGAACACGAAGCTCATCATCCGCGACTCCGCGTGATTCTCCGGCCGCGCAGGCCGACCCCCTCAGCAGCCGGCCCCGGTGGGCCGGTGGTGCTCCCCGTCAGGAGGAATCCGCCAATGAAGAGACGGCAAAGGTGGCGACCGTTCCTGGTCGTCCTGTCGCTCCTGGCCGGCATGTTCGCCGCCGGCACCGGCGCGCACGCCGCCGATGTGCAGTGCAAGGTCGACTACTCGGTCAACGACTGGGGCTCGGGCTTCACCGCCAACATCACGCTGACCAACCTCGGACCGGTGATCAACGGCTGGACCCTGAAGTACTCCTACACCGGCAACCAGAAGCTCACCCAGGGCTGGAGCGGCAACTGGACGCAGTCCGGCCAGGACATCACCGTCACCAACCTGAGCTACAACGGCACGATCGCCACGAACGGCACGACCAGCTTCGGCGCCAACTTCAGCTACAGCGGCACGAACGCCAAGCCGACGTCCTTCTCCGTCAACGGGACGGTCTGCAACGGGGCGTACCAGGCGCCGACCGTGGCACTGACCAGCCCGGCCGCCGGCGCGACGTACAGCTCGGGCGCGACGATCCCGCTCGCCGCGACCGCGAGCGCCAATGACGGCGCGACGATCAGCAAGGTCGAGTTCTACAACGACACGACGCTGCTCGGCACCGACACCTCCTCGCCGTACTCCTTCAGCTGGACGAACGTGCCGGCGGGGGACTACTCGCTGTACGCCAAGGTGTACGACAGCCAGGGCGCCACCGCCGAGTCCACGCCGGTCGGCGTGCACGTCGCCAGCGGCCCCGCCGTCGTCGCGAGCCCGACCGCGCTGACCGTCCAGCAGGGCAAGACCGGGACGTTCGGCGTGAAGCTGTCGAGCCAGCCGTCCGGCAACGTGACCGTCACGGTCGCGCGGGACAGCGGGAACACCGGTCTCACGGTCTCCGCGGGCGGCACGCTGACCTTCACGTCATCCAACTGGGCGACCGCGCAGAACGTCACGATCAGCGCGGACTCCTCCGGTACGGGCGCGGCGACCTTCACCGCCAAGGCGACGGGATACGACACCGCGAGCGTCACCGTCACCGAGATGAAGTCGAACGGCACGTACGAGGATCGGTTCCTCACCCTCTACAACAAGATCACCGACCCGGCCAACGGCTACTTCAGCAAGGAGGGCATCCCGTACCACTCGGTGGAGACGCTGATGGTCGAGGCGCCCGACCAGGGCCACGAGACCACCTCCGAGGCGTACAGCTACCTGATCTGGCTGCAGGCGGTGTACGGGAAGGTCACCGGCGACTGGAGCAAGTTCAACAACGCCTGGGCGATCATGGAGAAGTACATGATCCCGTCCCACGCGGACCAGCCGACCAACAGCTTCTACAACGCGAGCAAGCCGGCGACGTACGCGGCCGAGCACGACCTGCCCGACCAGTACCCCTCGCAGATCGACTCGAGCGTCACCTCCGGTCAGGATCCGATCGCGGCCGAGCTGAAGTCCGCGTACGGCACCGACGACGTCTACGGCATGCACTGGCTGCAGGACGTCGACAACGTCTACGGCTACGGAGACACCCCCGGCGGCGGCTGCGAGGCGGGCCCGAGCACCAACGCGCCGTCGTTCATCAACACCTACCAGCGCGGCCCGCAGGAGTCGGTCTGGGAGACGATCCCGCAGCCGACCTGCGACAAGTTCACCTACGGCGGCAAGAACGGCTACCTGGACCTGTTCATCAAGGACTCCAGCTACGCCAAGCAGTGGAAGTACACCGACGCCCCGGACGCCGACGCGCGCGCCATCCAGGCCGCGTACTGGGCCGACACCTGGGCCAAGCAGCAGGGCAAGGGCTCGGACGTGTCCGCCACGGTCGCCAAGGCGGGCAAGATGGGCGACTACCTGCGGTACTCCTTCTTCGACAAGTACTTCAAGAAGATCGGTAACTGCACCAGCCCGAGCTGCCCGGCCGGCACCGGCAAGGACAGCGAGCACTACCTGCTGTCCTGGTACTACGCCTGGGGCGGCGCGACCGACTCCAGTGCCGGCTGGGCGTGGCGGATCGGCGACAGCGCCGCGCACTCCGGCTACCAGAACCCGATGGCGGCGTACGCCCTGACCAACGACTCGGCCATGGCGCCGAAGTCCGCGACCGGCGTCGACGACTGGAAGAAGAGCCTGCAGCGGCAGCTGGAGTTCTACCGCTGGCTGCAGTCCTCCGAAGGCGCCATCGCCGGTGGCGCGACCAACAGCTGGGGCGGCGCGTACGGCACGCCGCCGTCCGGCGACTCCACCTTCTACGGCATGGCCTACGACTGGGAGCCGGTGTACCACGACCCGCCGAGCAACCAGTGGTTCGGCTTCCAGGCGTGGTCGATGGAGCGGGTCGCCGAGTACTACTACGTCACCGGTGACACCGCGGCCAAGACCGTGCTGGACAAGTGGGTGGCCTGGGCCACGGCCAACACCCAGCTGAATCCCGACGGGACCTACCAGATCCCCTCGACCCTGCACTGGAGCGGTCAGCCCGACACCTGGAACCCCTCCAGCCCCGGCTCCAACGCCAACCTGCACGTCACGATCGCCGACTACACCAATGACGTCGGCGTGGCCGGGGCATACGCCAAGACCCTGGCCTACTACGCGGCCAAGTCCGGCAGCACCACGGCCAAGTCGACCGCGCAGACGCTGCTCGACGACATGTGGGCGGGCGACCAGGACGGGATCGGCGTCTCGGTGCCGGAGACCCGCACGGACTACAACCGGTTCACGCAGGCGTACAGCACCTCCAACACCAACCACGACGGCGTGTACGTGCCCTCCGGCTGGACCGGCACGATGCCGAACGGCGACAAGATCGACAGCAACGCGACGTTCCTGTCGATCCGCTCCTGGTACAAGCAGGACCCCTCCTGGTCGAAGGTCCAGTCGTACCTGAACGGCGGAGCGGCGCCGGTCTTCAACTACCACCGGTTCTGGGCGCAGGCGGACATCGCGACGGCGATGGCGACCTACGGCCAACTCTTCAACCAGTGATCGATCGCTCCGGGGGCGCCGGCCCGCGCCCCCGGAGCACCCCACCCACGCCCCCTCCGCCCCGCCCGATGGAGCCGTCCGATCCCGGAACCGCTCCCGAACCGTCCGAGGAGGACACACCCTTGATGAAAGTCAACCCCCGCCGCGGCGCCATGCTGCGGATGGACCGGGCAGGAGTGGCGATCGCCGCGCTGCTGCTCGGCCTCGTCTCCGTGCTGTTCGGCATGGGCCGGGCCCACGCGGCCGTCGGCTGCAAGGTGACCTGGTCGGTGAACCAGTGGAACAACGGCTTCACCGCGAACATCGGGATCACCAACCTCGGCGACGCGCTCAGCTCCTGGACCCTGGAGTGGGACTTCGCCGGGAACCAGCAGGTCACCCAGGGCTGGAGCGGGACGTTCTCCCAGTCCGGCAAGCACGTCACGGTGAAGAGCCTGTCCTACAACGGCAGCCTCGCCACCAACGCGTCGACGTCGCTGGGCTTCAACGCCTCCTACTCCGGGACGAATGACGCCCCGACGTCCTTCACCCTCAACGGCACGACCTGCACCGGGTCCGCCGGCGGCGGTACCCCGACGCCGACCCCCACTCCGACACCCACCCCCACTCCGCCCGGAAACGGCGGATCACACGCCGACAACCCGTTCACCGGCGGCAAGGGCTACGTCAACTCCGAGTGGTCCACCGAGGCCAAGAACGACGGCGGAAGCGCGATCGCCAACCAGCCGACCGCCGTGTGGCTGGACCGCATCGCGGCGATCAACGGCGTCAACGGCGGGATGGGCCTGAAGGCCCACCTCGACGCCGCCGTGGCGCAGGGCGCGAGCTACGCGCAGTTCGTCATCTACGACCTGCCCGGCCGTGACTGCGCGGCGCTCGCCTCCAACGGCGAACTCGGCCCGACGGACATCGGCCGCTACGAGACCGAGTACATCGACCCGATCGCCTCGATCATGAGCGACTCGAAGTACGCGAACCTCAAGATCGTCACCTACATCGAGCCCGACTCGCTGCCGAACCTGGTCACCAACGTCAGCGGCAACACCGCGACCACCCAGTGCCAGACGATGCAGCAGAACGGCAACTATGTGAAGGGCGTCCAGTACGCGCTGAACAAGCTGCACGCGATCAGCAACGTCTACACCTACCTCGACGCCGCGCACCACGGCTGGCTCGGCTGGGACAGCAACTTCGGGCCCGCCGCGCAGCTGTTCGCCACGGTCGCCAAGGGCACCACCGCGGGCGTCAACAGCGTCGACGGCTTCGTCATCAACACCGCCAACTACTCCCCGACCACCGAGCCGTACCTGCCGGTCAACTCCCAGACCCGCGCCTCGACCTGGGTGGACTGGAACTACTACGTGGACGAGTCGAGCTTCGGCGCGGCCTTCCGCCAGCAGCTGATCTCTTACGGCTTCCCGTCGAGCATCGGCATGGTGATCGACACCTCCCGCAACGGCTGGGGCGGCTCGGCTCGGCCGACCGGCCCGAGCACGGCGAGTGACATCAACACCCAGGTCAACGCCGAGCGCGTCGACCGCCGGCCGCACGTCGGCGACTGGTGCAACCAGGCCGGCTCCGGCTTGGGCGCCCGGCCGACCGCCGCCCCGGCCGCCGGCTTCGACGCCTACGCGTGGGTCAAGCCGCCGGGCGAGTCCGACGGCTCGAGCACCAGCATCCCGAACGACGAGGGCAAGGGCTTCGACCAGATGTGCGACCCGAACTACGGCGGGAACGTGCGCAACGGCAACAGCCCGAGCGGCGCCATGGCGAACGCCCCGCTGTCCGGTCACTGGTTCTCCGCGATGTTCCACCAGCTCCTGCAGAACGCCTACCCGCCGGTGCAGTAGGACACCGGTCACCATGACGCGGGCCTGACCCGCGCCACCGACGCCGGGCGGAGGCGATGCCTCATGTCGCCTCCGCCCGGCCCACCAGGAAGGCCCGCGGCCACGCGGGGAAGCCCCGGAGAGTGACCTTCCCGGGGCGATCGATGGACTGGGCACCGGGGTCGGACTCAACGGTGGGAGCGCCGTGACCCCGGTGCCCTTTCGTCATGTTCGAAAGTCTCTGGTCGAACGGCAACCTTTCCCGGCCCTGCGGCGACTGGACGGGTAGAACGCCGGGGCCGCCACCGAACGGTGTGGGAGCGCCGGGCGGCCCCGGCGTCCGCCTCAGTGCCGCGCCCCGGACTCCGTGATCCAGCCGGGCAGGGGCTCGCGGGCCGCCAGCCAGGCCGGGGGAATGCCGGCGACGCCGGTGTGGGCCGCGACGATGCCGCCGGTGATCGCCGCCGTCGTGTCGATGTCCCCGCCGACGGCCACGCAGGCGCGCACCGCCCGTTCGTAGTCGGAGAGGTGGCGAGCGGCGACCCACAGGCAGAACGGCACGGTGTCCGCGGCGAGCACCCGGGAACCGTTGCCGAGTTCGTACGCCGCCTCCTCCCGGCTCCGGTCGAGCAGGCTCGCCGCCCGGCGGACGCCGTCGTGCACGGCACCGCGCGGCGTGTGCGTGAGGACCGCGTCGAGGAGCCCGTCCGCGTCTCCGCGCGTGACGTACGACGCGGCGACGGCGACCGCCACCGCGCCGGCGACGCCTTCGGGATGCGCGTGCGTGACGACGGCCGAGGCGGCCGCCTCCAGCGCGACGCGTTCGAGGTCACCGGGGTAGTGGGCGCCGAGCGGCGCGACGCGCATGGCGGCGCCGTTGCCCATCGACCCGCGACCGCCGAACTGCGCGGGGGAGGCGGTGCGCCAGGACTCGCCGTCGCGGAGCGCCCGCAGGAGGACGACGGTGCCCGGTCCGTACCCGCGATAGGGGTCGTACCGGCCGGCGAACGCGGTGGCGAGGGCATCGCGGTCCACCTCACCGTGCCGGTGCAGGACGTCGAGGAGGTTGCAGGCCATCTCGGTGTCGTCCGTCCACGGCCAGGGAGCGGGCGGCACGGCGGTCTCGTCGAGGAGCAACGGGCGGTTCTCGACGGCGAAGAACTGGGCGCCGAACGCGTCGCCGACGGACAGCCCCGCGAGGGAGGCGAGAGCGGTCATCGCCCGTCACGGTAGCGGACGCCGGAGCGAACTTACTACGTAAAGGCGGCCGGCCGGGTCCGTCCGATCCGGTCGCGTCGGGTGTCGCCGGGAGGTAGGGCTCCGTCTTCCGGCATCCCCTCTTGACGTGGACGGTTTCCGGCGTGTTTCATACTCCTCACTCCCGTAAACGTTTACGGAAGCCGCTTCGGTGGTCTGTAAACGTTTACGGCAACGATAACGACAACTACGGGTGCCGCGTGCACTCGCGGGCGAGGCCGGAGGGAAGCCGTGGCTCAGGGACCGACGATCACAACGATCGCCGCGCGTGCGGGGGTCTCGATCGCTTCGGTGTCGCGCGTGCTGAACGGGCTGCCGACCCGCGAGGACACCATACGGAAGGTGATGACCGCGGCCGACGAGCTCGGCTACGTGCCGAACGCCGCAGCCCGCTCGCTCAAGTCCAACCGTACGTACCAGGTCGCGTTCGCGATGGCCGACATCGGCAACCCGACGTACGTCGCGATGGTCCGGGAGATCCAGCCCGTGCTGAAGGCGGCCGGGTACCGCCTGGTCCTGCACTCGACCGACGGCGACGTCGACGACGAGCTCGACGTGCTCCGGCGGCTGGGGGAGCGCTACGCCGACGGGCTCATCATCAGCCCGCTGCGCGGCTTCGCGCAGCAGCACCTCGACCTGCTGGCCGGCGCGCCGGCGCCCGTCGTCGTGATCGGTTCGGTGCCCCGGGACACCCCGGTCGACAACGTGCGGACCGACTCGCGGACCGGCGTGCGGCTGGCCCTGGAGCATCTGTACGGCCTCGGGCGGCGGAGCATCGGGTTCCTCAACGGTCCGCTCGACACGGTCCCGGGCGCGGCGCGCGCCGCCGCGTACACCGACGCGCTGGCCTCGCTCGGCCTGCCGTACGAACCGGACCTGGTGGAGGTCGGTGACTTCTACCGGGCCGCGGGCGCCCGGGCGGCGCACCGCCTCCTCGAGCGCTCCCGGCCGGACGCCCTCCTGTGCGCCAACGACCTGATCGCGCTCGGCGCGCTCGACGCCCTCCGGGAGGAGCGCCTGCGGGTGCCGGAGGACGTCGCGCTGGTCGGCATGGACGACACCGAGCTGGCGACCGCGGCCTGGCCGACGCTCACCAGTGTCAGTCTCGGCTCGGCCGAGCGCGGCCGGCGGGCCGCCGAACTGCTCCTCGACCGGCTGGAAGACGGCGCCGCCGCGCCCCGGATCGTCACGGTCGAGCCCACGCTCGTCGTACGCGCCTCGACGGAGGGAGCTCCGTGAGCCCAGTGACCGCAACCCGGCCCGCCGCCCGCCCCTCTCGGGCCGGACGCCCGGCGTCAGGCCCGAGGCCGCGCCCCAGAGGCGACCGGGGGACGCTGCTCCTGCTGCTGCCGGCCCTCGTGCCGGTCCTGCTGTTCAGCCTCGGGCCGCTGCTGTACGGCATCTACCTGTCGTTCACGGACGCGCGCGGCGGCCGGAACGCCGTCATCTCCTTCGTCGGGCTGAAGAACTTCGGCGACGTCCTCGCGGACACCGACTTCTGGTCGTCGTTCAAGATCGGTCTGATCTGGGCGGTCAGCGTCACCGTGCTGCAGTTCCTGGCCGCGCTCGGCCTGGCGCTGCTGCTGAACCAGAACCTCCGGTTCCGCACGTTCGCGCGGGTGCTGGCGATGGCGCCGTGGGCGATGCCGCCCATCGTGATCGGGCTGATCTGGCGGCTGGTGTACCACCCCAACGCCGGCATCCTCAACGCGATCCTGCAGGACCTGCACATCCTCGACCACAACGTCGACTGGCTCAACGACTTCAGCACCGCGCTGCCGGCGATCATCGTCGTCGGCGTCTGGACCGGGATGCCGCAGACCACCGTGGTGCTGCTCGCCGGGCTGCAGGGCGTGCCGAAGGAACTGCACGAGGCCGCCGCCGTCGACGGCGCGAGCGTGTGGCGCCGCTTCTGGAACGTGACACTTCCGCAGCTGAGGACGGTGATCGTCACGATCACCGCGCTGGACTTCGTGTGGAACATCAACCAGTTCGCCATGGTCTACGCGCTGACGCAGGGCGGCCCCGGCGGCCGTACGCGCCTGCCGATGCTGTTCGCGTACGAGGAGGCGTTCCGCTACGGGTTCTTCGGGTACGCGGCGGCGCTCGGCGTCGCGATCACCCTCGTCGTGCTCGTCGTCCTTGGCTTCTACCTCTGGCGCCAGATGAAGGAGAGCGCCCGGTGAAAAGCACCCTGAAGTACGCCGGGCTGCTCGGCTACATCGTCTTCCTGGCCTTCCCGCTGCTGTGGCTGCTGTCGACGGCGTTCAAGACGCCGCGCGAGATGGCGACCCTGCACCCGCGCTGGATCCCGCAGCACCCGACGCTGCGCAACTTCAGCGACGCGTTCGCCGCGCAGGACCTCACCGGCAGCGCGGTCCGCAGCCTGATCGTCGCCGTCTCCGTCGCGGTGCTGACCGTGGTCATCGCGCTCCCGGCGGCGTACGCGCTGGCGCGACGGCGTTCGGTGTTCAACCGGATCGCGATCGGCTGGGTGCTCGTCAGCCAGGTCTTCCCGGTCGTACTGATCATCATCCCGCTCTTCATCATCCTGCGCCGGCTCGACCTGGTGAACACGCTGCCCGGACTGGTCCTCGTGCACGTCACCTTCGTCCTGCCGTTCGCGCTGTGGATGCTGCAGGGCTACGTCCGCGGTGTTCCCCGCGAGCTGGAGGAGGCCGCCTCCGTCGACGGCGCGGGGCGGGTGCGGACGCTGGTCAGCGTCGTCGCGCCGCTGCTCGCTCCCGGGGTCGTCGCCGCCCTGCTGTTCTCCTTCATCTCCTCGTGGAACGAGTTCTTCTTCGCCCTGGTGATCCTCAAGGACCCGGACAAGGCGACCCTGCCGCTGACGCTGGTGAAGTTCACCGGCGCGGAGCAGGCCGCCCGGCTCGGCCCGCTGGCCGCCGCGTCCCTGCTGGCCACCATCCCCAGCCTCATTTTCTTCGCCATCATCCAACGCCGGCTCCGCTCGGGCCTTACCGCCGGTGCCGTCAAGGGTTAGTAGGAGGTACCCATGCGTCGCGGTCTTCGCTCCGCGCTCGCGGTCGCCGCTGCCACCGTCATCGGCCTGACCGCCGGCTGTTCCGGGGGCGGCAACGACTCCGGAAAGCCGGTCACCCTGAAGTTCCTGAGCCTGGCCTGGCAGAAGGACTCGCTGGCAGCCAACAAGCGGCTCGTCGCCGAGTGGAACAAGGCCAATCCGAAGATCCAGGTCCAGTACGTCCAGGGCAGCTGGGACAACGTCAACGACCAGCTGGTGACCTCCTTCGAGGGCGGTGACCCGCCGGACGTCATCCACGACGACTCGTCCGCTCTCGCCGGGTTCGCCGGGCAGGGCTACCTCGCGGACCTGACCAAGCTGATCCCGACCGAGCTGAAGAACGACATCCCGGACGCCGCCTGGGGCACCGCGACGTTCGACGGCCAGGGCGGGCAGGGGATCTACGGGGTGCCGTTCCTGCAGGAGTCGCAGGTCATCCTGGCCAACAAGAAGATGCTCGACGCCGCCAAGGTGCGCATCCCCACGGCCGACAACCCGTGGACCTGGGACGAGTTCCAGCAGATCAGCAAGAAGCTCACCGTCGGCAAGCGGTACGGCATCGCGTGGCCGCTCAAGTCGCCGGTGAACAAGGTGCTCAACCTCTCGCTGAACTTCGGCGGCACGTTCTTCCAGACCTCCGGCGGCAAGACGACGGTCAAGGTCGGCCCGCAGGAGAAGGAGGTCCTGCAGCGGATCCACGACCAGCTCTACAAGGACAAGACCGCCGACCCGTCGACGCTCGGCATGGGCACGACCGACCCGCTGCCCGGGTTCTACGCGGGCAAGTACGCGATGGTGCCCGCCGGGATCTACCTGCGCCAGCAGGTCGTCGAGCAGGCGCCGAACGGCTTCCAGTGGGTGACGATCCCGCCGCTGAAGGGCCAGACGACCCAGCAGGGCGCGATCTCGCAGACGCTCTCGGTCGCCGCCGACAGCAAGCACGCCAAGGAGTCGATGAAGTTCATCTCCTGGTTCCTGAACGGGCGGCACCAGGTGGACCTGGCCAAGGGTGACTGGCTGATCCCGACGAGCAAGACGGCCGCGCAGGACCCGTCGCTGACCACCGACAAGAACGGCTGGAACGTCGCGACCGCCTCGGCCAAGAGCCTGATCCTCGCGCCGTACCTCAAGGTCAACGGCTTCGACGAGTTCAAGAGCAAGGTGGCGACGCCGGCCCTGCAGTCCTACTTCGCCAACAAGATCACGATCGACCAGTTGGCGCAGAAGCTGACCGAGGACGGCAACAAGGTCCTGGAGCGCTACAACAAGTGAGCGAGTTCCGCGACCGCGCCCGGGGGTGTCTGCTCGGCCTGGCGGCCGGCGACGCCCTCGGGCGGCCCGCCGAGAACCTCACGCCCGAGGAGATCATCAGCCGGTGGGGCCGCCTCACCGAGCTGGAGCCCGGGCCGGACGGCGGCCCGGCGGGCACCGACGACACCGAATACGCGATCTTCGCGGCGTCGCTGCTGACGGAGCATGGCTCGGCGCTCACCGCCGAGGACGTCGTCGCGGCCTACCGTGAGCAGGTCCTGACGATCACCGGGCCGATGAAGGGCGCGGGCTTCTCCGAGCTGGGAACGGTCCAGGCGCTGCGGCGGGGACTGACCCCGCCGCTGACCGGGCGCTGGCACGACCACGGCTGGTCCGACGGCCTGGCGATGCGCGCCGCCCCGTACGGGGTGTTCGCGGCGGGCGATCCGGACGAGGCGGCGCGGCTCGCGGCGGTCGACGGCGCGGTCAGCCACAGCGGCGAGGGGATCCTCGGCGGGCGGGCCGTCGCGGCGGCGGTCGCCGTCGCCATGGCCGGCGCGTCGCCCGCCGACGTCGTGGCCGCAGGACTGGGCGCGGTCCCGGACGACTCCTGGACCGCCCGCAGCGTGCGCGCGGCCGTACGGATCGCCTCCGTGCGGGACCGGGACGGGCTGGCGGCGGACCTGCACGAGGCCGTGGTCGTGCGGCACTACCCGTGGACCGACCTGGCCCCGGAGGCGGTCGCGCTGGCGTTCGCCGCGTACCTCGCCGCCGGCGGCGACGTCGAGGAGTCCGCGGTCACCGCGGTGAGCCTGGGCCGCGACGCCGACACCACCGCGGCCATCGCCGGGGCGCTCGCGGGGGCGGGCCGCGGCGAGGGCGGCGTCCCGGAGCGCTGGGCGCGGGCCATCGGCCCGGTCCGCGGCGCCTGCCTGCCCGCCGTGGCGGGCCGGGACGTCCGCGAGGTCGCCGAGGCGCTGGCACGGGCGCGTACGGCGTCGGACGGCTGAACGAGCGGAGGAGACAGATGTCATCGGGGGATGTACCGGACCGGGTCCGTGGCGCGTTCGCCGGGCTGGCGATCGGTGACGCGGCCGGCTGGCCGGCCGCCCGGCACCGCTGGGGGCTGCTGGCGCCCTGGACCCGCCGGCTCGGCCGCGAGCTCGACGGCTTCGCCGAGGACCACCGGGTCACGACGCTGCCGGTGCCGTTCGCGTTGAACCAGCCGGTCGCCGTCCTCGGGATCGGCCCGTCCGACGACGCCGAGTGGCTGGCCTGGACCGCGCGCACACTCGGCACCGACCGCCGCGCGGCGTTCGAGGCCCTGCGCGACGACGTACGGGCCCGGATCTCGGTGCGCACCGCACTGGACAACCTGGCGCGCGGCGTCGGCCCGCCCGCCAGCGGCCACGACAACCCGCACTTCTTCGACGACGCGGCGGCCGTGCGGGCGGTCGCGTTCGGCGCCGCTCATCCGGGAGAACCGGAGACGGCGTCGCGGGCCGCGCGCGCCGACGCGCAGATCACCAACGCCGAGGACGGCGTGCACGCGGCCGGCGCGATGGCCGCCGCGATCGCCGTCGCGGTGGCCGGCGCCCCGGCCGGCGACGTCGTCGCCGCCGCGCTGGCCGAACTGCCCGCGGGCACCGCGATCCACCGGGCGGCGACCGCCGCGCTCGACCTGCCCGGCGACGCGTTCGGCCTCGTCCCGAGCCTGGACGCGGCCCTGCAGGACCACGTGTACAGCTACGGCGTCGCGGCGGCGCGGACGGTGCCGGTGGCGCTCGCCCTCACCCGCGCGTCGGACGGCGACCTCGCGCGGGCCGTCCCGGCCGCCGCCTGTCTCGCGTCGCTGGCCGACTCGGCGCCCGCCCTCACCGGGGCGCTGACCGGCGCGGTCACCGGGTGGGCGGCGCTGCCGGAGACCTGGCGGGAGCGCGCCCGGCACCTCGCCGGGTGCTGCCTGCCGGAACTCGCGGGCGCCGATCTCATCGCCATCGCCGATCGACTCAGCGGCCCCGGACGGGCCGGGACCGCTCACCAGGAGGAAAAGGCATGACTCCGTTGCAGGACAAGGCCGTCGGCGTGCTCGTGGGCGCGGCGGTCGGGGACGCGCTCGGCGGGGCGACGGAGGGGTGGACCCCCGAGCAGATCCGGGAACGCTACGACGGCCCGGTCACCGGCATCGTCCCCCCGTACTTCGCCGACTGGCGCAACGCGCGCCCGATCGCGCCGTACCACAAGGGCGACGGGCACGTCACCGACGACACCCTCATGACGCACGCCCTCGTGCGGGTGTACGAGAGGGTGGGCGGCCACCTGGACGCGTACGCCGCCGCCGAGCACCTCGTGCCGGAGATGATGGGGGAGAAGCGCTGGATCCCCGAGCTGGAGGCGGAGGCACTGCCGCTGCAGCGGGTGTTCCTCGCCGAGAAGTGGCTGGTGCTCCGGCTGCACTACGGCCACATCGACCCGCGTGAGGCGGGCGTGGGCAACATCGTCAACTGCGGCGCCGCGATGTACATGGCGCCGGTCGGCGTCGTCAACGCCGCCGACCCCGACGGCGCGTACGCCGAGGCGATCGACCTCGCCGGGGCCCACCAGTCCAGCTACGGCCGGGAGGCCGCGGGCGTGTTCGCGGCGGCCGTGGCCGAGGCGATGCGGCCGGGCGCCACCACGGACTCGGTCGTCTCGACCGCCGCGCGGCTCGCCAAGGACGGCACGAGGGCGGCGATCGAGGCGGTCTGCGAGCGGGCCCGCGACCACGCGCGCTGGGAGGGGTCCTTCGAGGCCCTGCGCGACGCGATGCGGCCGTTCGACACCGTCGCCGACACCTACCGCGACCAGGGCATGGGCGCCCGGCGGCCCAGCCGCACGCACAGCATCGAGGAGCTGCCGCTCGCGCTGGCGTTCCTGCTGATCGCCGGCGGCGACTACCGCGAGACCGTGCTCGGCGCGGTCAACTACGGCCGTGACGCGGACTCGATCGCCAGCATGGGCGGCGCCATCGCCGGCGCGCTGGGCGGCAGGGCGGCCGTACCGGCCGACTGGCGCGAGGACGTCGCCGTCGCCAGCCGCCTGGACCTGGAGGCGCCCGGTCTGGCGATCGCGGCGGTGGCCGAGCGCGTGCACGCCGCCGACGTGGCGCGGCGGCGTGCGCACGAGCAGGCGTTCGCGGAGCTGCGGTGATGCGGCTGACCTGGGTCCAGCCCGAGGACCTGATCGGGCATGAGCTCCGCCAGGCCGCGCAGGACGGCCGCGACGTCGCGGACATCGCGGCGCGCTGGCACGCGGCGGGCGGGCACGACGCGCCGCCGCGCGCGGGCGCCTCACCGGAGCCGGCGTCGCCGCAGCTACGGACGCTGGCCGAGCAACTGCTCGACGAGCTCGCGGCGGTGCCGTCGCCCTACGACGAGCCGACCGAGCTGGACGAGATCATCGCCGCCTGCCCGGACTGGCCCTCGGGCACACCGCGCGCGGCGTCGCTCGACCGGCTGCACGGCGCGTGGCTCGGCCGGGCCGCCGGGTGCGTGCTCGGCAAGCCCGTGGAGAAGATCCCCCGCGCGGGCATCCGGGAGATCGCCGAGGCGACCGGCAACTGGCCGATCCGCGGCTGGTTCACCGCCGAGGGACTTCCCGCCGAGATCGCCGAGCGGTGGCCGTGGAACCGGCGCAGCGCGGCCAACAGCCTCGCCGAGAACCTCGACGGGACCCCCGAGGACGACGACCTCAACTTCCCGATGCTCGCCCTGGCGATCCTGGAGCGGTACGGGCGGGACTTCACGACCGACGACGTCGCGCAGGCGTGGCTGGACGAGCTGCCGGGCGGCCGGGTGTTCACCGCCGAGCGGGTCGCCTACCGCAATCTGCTGCTCGGCGTCGAGCCGCCGCGCACGGCGACGTACCGCAACCCGTTCCGGGAGTGGATCGGCGCGCAGATCCGCGCCGACGTGTACGGCTGGGTCAACCCCGGCGACCCGGCGGCCGCCGCGTCGATGGCGCACCGGGACGCCCGGCTCAGCCACACGGCCAACGGCGTGTACGGCGCGATGTTCGCCGCGGCGATGTGCGCGGCCGCCCTGGTCGCCGACACGGTCGACGAGGTCGTCGAGGCGGGACTGGCGGTCGTGCCGCCGGAGTCCCGCCTGGTGCGCGCCGTACGGCAGGCCGTCGCGTCGGCCCGCGCGGAGACCGACTTCGAACGGGTCGCCGACGGCCTGTACGAACGCCACGGCGACCTGCACTGGGTGCACACGATCAACAACGCCGCGCTGGTCGCCGCCGCCCTCGTCCACGGCGCGGGCGACTTCACCCGGTCGATCGCGGCCGCGGTGGCGGGCGGCTGGGACACCGACTCCGACGGCGCGACGGTCGGCTCGGTCGCCGGCGCCCTTCTCGGCGCCGGGCGGCTGCCCGACCAGTGGACCCGGCCGCTGCGCGACCGCGTCGCCAGCAGCCTGACCGGATTCGACGGCGCACGCCTCAGCGACCTGGCCGCCCGCACCGCCGCCCTCGCGGAGCGGCGATGACGGCCCTCGCGGAACGGCCAGACCGCCCTTCCGGAGCGGTGAGAGGTCTTCGCCGACCGGCGATGACGGCTCTCCTGGGGCAGCGATGACAGAACGGAGGGATGGGCGATGACCGAGCGGAGCGAGGGCATCAATCGGCACAGCACCTTGGTCATGGGGCCGACGAAGGAGGCACCATGACCCGCCCGCTGGACGGCGTCCGCGTCCTGGACCTGGCGACCCTGTTCGCCGGGCCGATGGCCGCGATGTTCCTCGGCGACTTCGGCGCCGAGGTCGTCAAGGTCGAGCACCCCCGCCGGCCCGACCCCGCGCGCGGGCACGGCGCGGCCAAGGACGGCATCGGCCTGTGGTGGAAGATGCTCGGCCGGAACAAGCAGACGATCACCTTGAACCTCTCCGAGCCCGAGGGTCAGGACGTCCTGCTCCGCCTGGCCCGCGACGCCGACGTCATCATCGAGAACTTCCGCCCCGGCACGCTCGAACGCTGGAACCTGTCCTACGAGCGGCTGAAAGAGGCCAATCCCGGCCTCGTACTGGCCCGGGTCACCGGCTTCGGCCAGTTCGGCCCGTACGCGCGGCGCCCCGGCTTCGGGACGCTCGCCGAGGCGATGAGCGGGTTCGCGGCGATGACCGGCGAGCCGGACGGGCCGCCGACGCTGCCGCCGTTCGGGCTGGCCGACGGCATCGCCGCGCTCGCCACGGCGTACGCGGTGATGACCGCGCTGCGGGCCCGCGACCTCACCGGCGACGGGCAGGTCGTCGACCTGTCGATCCTCGAGCCGATCCTGACCGTGCTCGGCGGCCAGCCGACGGGCTACGACCAGCTCGGGCTGGTCCCGCCGCGCACCGGGAACCGGTCGGTCAACAACGCGCCGCGCAACACCTACCGGTGCGCGGACGGCTCCTGGGTCGCCGTCTCCACCTCCGCGCAGAACATCGCCGAGCGGGTGATGCGCCTCGTCGGACGGCCCGAGTACGTCGACGAGCCATGGTTCGCCACGGGCGCCGGCCGGGCCGCGCACGCCGACGAGCTGGACCATGCGGTGGCGGCGTGGGTGGGGGAGCGGACCCGGGACCAGGTGCTCGCCGAGTTCGAGAAGGCCGAGGCGGCGGTCGCGCCGATCTACGACGTGCGCGACATCATGGCCGACCCGCAGCTCGCCGCGCTGGACGCGATCACGACCGTCGACGACCCGGACTTCGGCCCGCTGCGCATGCAGAACGTCCTGTTCAGGCTGTCGGCCACGCCCGGCGAGCTGCGCTGGACCGGGCGCGCGCACGGCGCCGACACCGACCGCGTCCTCGGCGCGGCCGGCCTGACCGCCGACGAGATCGACGCGCTCCGCGCCCGCGGGGTGATCTGACGGTGCCGACACCGCCGTACGTCGCGCCCTGCGCCCGTGAGGTGATCTGACGGTGCCCACGCTGCTGTACGTCCCCGCCGACCGGCCCGACCGGGTGGCCAAGGCGCTCGCCACCGACGCCGACGTGGTGATCCTCGACCTGGAGGACGCCGTCGCCCCGGCGCACAAGGACCGGGCCCGAGAACACGTCGCGGAGCTGCTGGCGGATCCGCCGCGCCCGGTCCAGGTGCGCGTCAACGACGTGCGGACCGCCTGGGGCCGCGCCGACCTTGCGGCCCTGGCCGGACTGCTGCCGGCGACGAACGGCGTCCGCCTGCCGAAGATCGAGTCCGTGGACCAGGTGCGGCGGATCGCGGAGCTCGTCCCCGGCACCGGCCTGCACCTGCTCCTGGAGTCGGCGCTGGGCGTCGAGCGGGCCCACGACCTGGCGGCCGCCCACCCGGCGGTGGCCTCGATCGGGCTCGGCGAGGCCGACCTCAAGGCCGACCTCGGCGTGGCCGACGAGACGGGCCTGGTCTGGGCGCGGTCCCGGGTCGTCGTCGCGGCGCGGGCCGCCGGCCTGCCCGCTCCGGTGCAGTCGGTCCACCCCGACATCCGCGACCTGGACGGGCTGGCCGCGTCCTGCCGGCTCGGCCGCGCCCTCGGCTTCCGCGGGCGGGCGGCGATCCACCCCGCCCAGCTGCCGGTGATCGCCGAGGTCTACCGCCCGACCGCCGAGGAGATCGCCGCCGCCCGCCGCGTCGTCGCCGCCTACGAGGAGGGCGACGCCACCGGAACCGGGGCCGTCGCCCTCCCCGACGGCGGTTTCGTCGATCTCGCCGTCGTCCGCCAGGCGCGGAACGTCCTGGCCGAGGCCGCCGGCGAGCGGTCCGCCTGACGGGGGTCGCGGGGGAGTTCTCCCTCGTCAGGGTCTGCGGGCGACGCCGCCGAGCGTCGCGACCTCCCTCGGCGGGCCGAACGGGTCCGGTTCGGGACGCCACCGCTGGATCGGCACGATACCCGGCTCGACCGGTTCGAGGCCGGCGAAGAAGCCGGTGACCTGTTCCGGCGTCCGCAGGTGGTAGGGGACCGCGCCGCTGTCCTTGTAGCGCCGGCTCGCCTCCCGGTGCGCCGCTCCGACGTCGATGCTGTCGGCGAGCGCCAGGAAGCTGCCGGAGGGCAGCGCGTCCATCAGCCGCCGGACGATCGACCGGGCCTCCTCGTAGTCGTCGACGTGGCCCAGCACGCCCATGAACATCAGCCCGACGGGGCGGGTCAGGTCCAGCGTGCCGGTCGCCGCTCGGACGATCTTCTCGGGCGCGCGCATGTCGGCGTCGATGAAGTCGGTCCTGCCCTCGGCGGAACTCGTCAGCAGCGCGCGGGCGTGCGCGAGGACCAGCGGATCGTTGTCGACGTAGACGATCCGGCAGTCGGACGCGACGCGCTGCGCCACCTCATGGGTGTTGTCGACCGTCGGCAGGCCGGTGCCCACGTCGAGGAACTGCCGGATGCCCTCCTGTCCGGCCAGGTACCGTACGGCGCGGGCGAGGAAATGACGGGCCGCGCGGGCGGTGTCCACGATGCCGGGGAAGATCTCCCGGTACTGATCTCCGGCGACCCGGTCGACCGGGTAGTTGTCCTTTCCACCCAGCCAGTAGTTCCACACACGGGCCGAGTGCGGGACGCTCGTGTCGATCTCCGGCGACGGCGCCGGTCCGGGGCTGGTGGAACTCTCGTTCACGGGCCTTCCTCGCTGCCGTCCGATGGGCGTGATCCCTATCCTGCCGGTTCCTCCCCGCGCGACGCGATCATCGTCTGCGGGGCCGTGCGCGGGGACCGGACGAGATGCTCGGACGAGATGCCCACCTCGCGGGGAAATATCACTTATGAGGCGATATGTCGCTCGGATGTGGCGAGGTTCGCCGAGGTATTCGCGCGCCCCACCGGAAGCGGGCCTGGGTGCCCGCGACCGCCGACGCCCTTGACGGCCATCGTCGATCGGATCATTATGAACATGCGTTCATGAACGCATGTTCATTTCGTCCGTCGAGGAGTCGTGATGTCACAGATCGTCAACACCGCGCAGGCCGAGGCGTGGAACGGCTACGAGGGGGAGCACTGGGCCGGCCACGCCGACCGGTACGACGCCGTGAACGTCGGGTTCAACCGGTTCGTCCTGGAGGCGGCCGCGATCGGCGAGCGGGACCGGGTGCTGGACATCGGCTGCGGCAACGGGCAGTTGACGCGGCTCGCCGCTCGTACGGCCCGATCCGGCAGCGCCCAGGGGATCGACCTGTCCGCGCCGATGCTCGCCACGGCCCGCGCCCGCGCGGCCGAGGAGGGCGTGGCGAACGTGACCTTCGAGCAGGCGGACGCGCAGGTCCACGCGTTCCCGGTCGGCGACTTCGACGCGGCGATCAGCCGGTTCGGGGTGATGTTCTTCGCCGACCCGGTCGCCGCGTTCGCCAACATCGGCCGCGCGCTCCGGCCGGGCGGGCGGCTCGCCTTCGTGTGTCTGACCGGGTTCGAGGGCACCGACCTGGGGGCCGTCTTCGGGGCGATGGCCGCCCACCTGCCCCGGCCCACCGGGCCCGACGGGCGTGGCCCCACCTCGTTCGCGGACCCCGCGCGCGTACGGGAGGTGCTGACCGGGGCCGGATTCGGCGAGGTCGACTGCACGCTCGTCGAGGCGGACCAGACCTGGGGCCGGGACGTCACCGACGCCGCCGCGTTCATCCGTGACTGGGGGCCCGTCCGATCCCGGCTGCGCCAGGCGAGCCCCGAGGCGGCGACCCGGGCGAGCGACGCCCTCACGACCGTGCTCCGGTCCTTCGCGGGGCCCGACGGCGTGCGGCTGCGCGGCACGGCATGGCTGGTGACCGCCCGGCGTCCCGCCTGAGGACCGCCGTTCCCCGCGCGGCTCACTACGATGCCTGCTGATGGCACCGAGAAGAGCGGCGGCGCTCCGCGACGGCGGCGAGCAGAGCCTGCGCGCACACCTGATCGCCACCGCCGAACGCCTGATCGCCGAGCGCGGCACGGCCGGGCTCACCGTGCGCGGGATCGCCCGCGCGGCCGGGGTCGCCGACGGAGTGCTCTACAACCACTTCGCCGACAAGGAAGAACTGCTGGCCCACGCCCTGCGGGCCCGCGTACGGGCCGTCGAGCGCGCCCTCGGCGAGCTGCCCGAGCCGGGGAGCGGCACCGTCGAGGGCAACCTGCGCGCCTACCTCGTCCACGGTCTGGACCTGCACCGGGCGATCCTGCCGGCGTTCGCCGGGCTGCTCGCCCAGCCCGAGGTCCTCGCCCGGTTCGCCGACCTGGTGCGGCCGGGGGACGACTGGCGGGACCGGCTGATCGGCTACCTGCGGGCCGAGCGGGAGCTGGGGCGGCTCGCCCCGGACGCGCCGGTGGAGCCGGCGGCGCGAATGCTGGTCGGCGTCTGCCACGAGGCGGTCCTGTCCCTGCTGCTGCGGCACGCCGGGACGCCGGACACCGCGCCCGCCTCGCCGGACGAGATCGACGCCGTGGTCGCCGCCGTGCTGCGCGGCATCGGTCGCTGAGCGGGCGGTGGCGGCGGCCCGATAACGTGCGGCCATGAGACTCGGTGTCCTGGACGTCGGATCGAACACCGTTCACCTGCTGGTGGTCGACGCGCACCACGGCGCGGCGCCGTTGCCCGCCTTCTCCCACAAGGACGAGATGCGGCTGGCCGCGCACCTGGAGGGCGACCGGCTGTCCGCGGAGGGCGCGGCGCTGCTGGAGAACTTCGTGGCGGACGCCATGCGCATCGCCGAGGACAAGGGAGTGGAGCGGCTGATCGGATTCGCCACCTCGGCGGTCCGCGAGGCGGCCAACGGAGAGGACGTCCTGGCGAAGGTCCGCGCGGAGAGCGGCGTGGACCTGCAGGTCCTCCCCGGGGAGGAGGAGGCGCGGCTGACCTTCCTGGCGGCCCGGCGGTGGTTCGGCTGGTCCGCAGGCCGGCTGCTGCTCCTGGACATCGGCGGCGGCTCCCTGGAGATCGCCGCGGGCGCCGACGAGGACCCGGACTTCTCGGCCTCCCTGCCGCTGGGAGCGGGGAGGCTGACCCGTGACTGGTTCTCCGCCGATCCGCCGCCGCCCGAGGAGGTGCGCGCGCTGCGCAAGTCCGTCCGGGCGGCGATCGGCCGCGAGGTCTCCGGGGTGACCCGGCGTGGCACGCCGGACCACGCCGTGGCGACGTCCAAGACGTTCAAGCAGCTCGCGCGGATCGCCGGGGCCGCCCCGACCGGGCAGGGCCCCCTGGTCCAGCGGGTGCTCAGCCACGCGGACCTCACCGAATGGGCCGAGCGGCTGGCCGGGATGACCGCGGCCGAGCGCGCCGGGCTGCCGGGGGTGTCACCGGGCCGGGCGCCGCAACTCGTCGCCGGGGCCATCGTCGCGGACGCCGCGATGGACCTGTTCGAGCTGCCCGAGGTCATGATCTGCCCATGGGCGCTGCGGGAGGGCGTCATCCTGCGTCATCTCGACGCGTTGCCCGCGTGGACCTGACCCGCCGCGCGTACCGGCCACGGCCAGGAATGTTGACACGTGCGCGTTCGCGGCCAACTATGAGCAGGATTAATCATGATCAGGCTCGGGCCGGATTCGGGGTGCCAGCCCGACGACTCCTCTCGGGAGGTACCGGGTGCTGTCATGGCGTGACCGACCGGTCGCGATCGCCGTCTCTCTCGCAACCCTGACGCTGGGCGCCTGCGCCGCGGTGCCCGCCGCGGAGGCGGCGCCCGC
The DNA here is from genome assembly GCF_040679475.1 of Actinoallomurus sp. NPDC052274. Lineage (NCBI taxonomy): Bacteria > Bacillati > Actinomycetota > Actinomycetes > Streptosporangiales > Thermomonosporaceae > Actinoallomurus > Actinoallomurus sp. NPDC052274. Next base: position 2,050 of record NZ_JBFAUT010000011.1, on the reverse strand, counting down.
CGCGGGCCCGCGGGTCATCCACGATGCCCGCGCGGTGACCCTCACGGTGCCCGCCTCGGCCGGAGCGCCGGGATACTCCGTCAAGGTCGCCACCGGCTCACTGACGATCACGACCAGGCGCGACGGGCACACCGTGCTGGCCACCGCGGGCGGCACGACCGGCGGCCTCCGCTTCCGCTCCGGTGGAGCGTGGCAGCGGGCCACCAAGGTCACCCACTGGTCCTGGAAGAACGGCGTCCTGCGTCTCGACGCCGCCACGACCCGGGACGGCGTCACCGCCGAGGCGCTGATCACCCCGAAACCCGACCGGTACGCCCTGTCCTGGAGCGTCAAGGGCGGCGGCGCCGACCAACTGGGCCTCGCCTTCGACCTGAAGTCCGCGGGCCACTGGTACGGCCACGGCGAGACGGCCACCTCGAAGGGCGGCCCGAGCACCGACCAGCCGTGGCCGCTCGACACCGGCAACGTGCACGACAGCGCCTTCGGGCCGGCGTCGTACGAGATGGTCGACCCGTTCTGGTACACCTCCAGCGCCACCGGGCTGCTCGTCGACACCGGCGAGGTGATGGACGTCGCCATCAACGACGCGAACGACGGCCTCGGCCGCTTCACCGTCGCCTCCGGTGGCACCTACAACGCGACCGTCTTCGTGGAGTCCGACCCCTTCCAGGTCTACCGCGACCACACCGGCGTCGTCGGCAAGCCCGCCAAGAGCGACGCCACCTACACGCAGTTCGAGAAGCCGCTCTGGAACTCCTGGGCGCAGTTCTACACCAAGGTCGACCAGACCAAGCTTCTCGACTACGCCCAGAAACTGCACGACAACGGCATCCCCGGGCACACGATCCAGCTCGACGACCGGTGGGAGTCCAACTACGGCAACCTGACCTTCAACACCGCGACCTTCCCCGACGCGCGCGCGATGTCGGACAGGATCCACGCGATGGGCTATGACTTCGGGCTCTGGGTCACCCTGTGGATCAACCTGGACTCCACCAACTACCAGTACGCCGTCGACCACGGTTACCTGCTGAAGGACAAGGCCGATCCCACCAAGCCGTGCACGGTGAGCTGGTGGAACGGCACCGCCGGCATCGTCGACCTGGCCAACCCCGACGCCAAGGCCTGGTACGTCGCGAACATCAAGAAGCTCATGAGCACCTACCGGGTGGACGGGTTCAAGTTCGACACCCGCTTCTTCGATGACACCTGCGCGCCCGACAAGGGCTACCAGCGCGCCGACTACCAGCGGCTCGGCGCGCAACTGGCCGACCAGTTCGACCTGCAGGGCGCCGGCATCCGCGTGCACTGGAGCGGATCGCAGCAGACCGGCTTCGTCATCCGCCAGGTGGACAAGGGGACCGGCTGGAACTCCCTCGCCGCCGCGGTCGCGCAGAACCTCGCGATCTCCACCATCGGTTACCCGTTCGTCGAGACCGACATGATCGGCGGTTCCCTGAGCCAGCCCGCCCCGGCGAAGGATGTCCTCATCCGGTGGGCCCAGTCGGCCTCGCTGATGCCGCTGATGTACTCCTCGACGTCACCGGCCGGAACGAACGACCCGAAGACCGGCAAGCCGGTTCCCTACGACCAGGAGACCATCGACCGGTACCGCGACGCCGTCCAGGCGCACGGCAGGCTCGCGCCCTACATCTGGGACCAGGTGAAGCACAGCGTCGCCACGGGTGACCCGATCATGCGCCCGCTGTTCTTCGACTTCCCGAAGGACGCCAGGGCGTACACGGTGAGCGACGAGTGGATGCTCGGCCCGGCCGTGCTGGCCGCGCCGAAGCTGAGCAGCGGCGACACCCGTGACGTGTTCCTGCCGACGGGGAAGTGGTTCGACGTCAACCGCGGCACGGTCGTCCAGGGCCCGAAGATCCTGCGCGGCTACCGCGCGCCGCTCGACGTCACACCGGCGTTCGTCGACGTGAAGGCCGCGGGTGCCGACAAGGCGATCCGCGCGCTCAGGCGCACCGGCGCCGCGCCGGCGGCCGGCTGACCGGAGCGGTACGAGTGACGGCCGCGGCCGGTGACCTCCGTCACCGGC
>NZ_JBFAUT010000010.1:76334-191298 GCF_040679475.1 Actinoallomurus sp. NPDC052274 | reverse complement strand
GGCCTACGCCCTCGAACGACCGACCGATCCCTGATCTCGAAACCCACCACGTCCCCTGCCGGGTCGAGGTGTTGCAACGATCGCTAGAAGGCAAGGGGAGTGGCGGGGCCGTTCTGCTTACGGTCGGCGCGGCGGGTCGGTGCCCGCTCGGCCGTGCGGCGGCGGTCGTCCGGGTTATTCGACGTAGACGACGACGTACCGGTTGGGCTCCTCGCCCTCCGACTCGCTGCGCAGGCCCATGGCGGCGATCGTGTCGTGGACGACCTTGCGCTCGAACGGCGTCATCGGCGACAGGGCCTTCGGCTCGCCGGTACGCTTCACCTCTTCACCGACCTCGGTGCCGAGCTTGGAAAGCTCCGACCGGCGGCGCTCGCGGAAGCCGCCGACGTCGAGCATGAGCCGGCTCCGCTCGCCCGTGCGACGGTGCACCGCCAGGCGGGTCAGCTCCTGGAGGGCCTCCAGCACCTCGCCCTTGCGTCCGACGAGCTCGTCCAGCGTGGCGCCGACGACGGACACCAGGGCCCGCTCGCCCTCGACGTCCATGTCGATGTCGCCGTCGAGGTCGGCGATGTCCAGCAGGCCCTCGATGTAATCCGCCGCGATTTCGCCTTCCTGCTCGAGCGCCTTGATGTCGACCTTCACGGTCTCCTCGGTCTCGGCTTCGGCTTGGCTCACTCCGGGCTCCTCTTGCGTGCTGCGGCTGGACTGGGAAGTCACGCTATCGCTTCCTCTTGCTCCGCGACTGGCGTGTCGGCTGGTGGCGTGCGACCTTCGGCGTGTCGTCCACCGGCTCCTCCGCCGCGGCCTCCTCCTTGTTCTTCGCCTTACCCACGAGCGCGCTGCCCGTCGCGGGCTTCGCCGCACCGTTCTTGACGGCGGTACGGGAGGTCTTCGCGGCGCCCGCCTTGGCGGTCCCGGCCTTGGCCCCGGCGGCCGGCTTGGCGCCCGGCTTGGCAGTGGCGGCGGTGCCGTTGCCCTGGGCGTCGGGCGTCGGCATCGGGTACTTCTTGTACACGTAGTGCGACTGGGCCAGAGTCCAGGAGTTCGTGGTGACCCAGTAGATCAGAACGCCCAGCGGCAGCGTGAGGCCGAAGAGGCCGAACAGCGGCGAGAGGTACACCAGGTACTTCTGCGACGCCATCATCGGGTTGTCGGCGGTCATCGTCTGCATCGACCGGCCGACGCTGGACTTCATCGTGAAGAACGTCGTGGTCGAGCTGATCACCACGGCGGCGCCGGTGACGACCATCGCGCCCACGTGCCCGCTGGAGAAGGCGTCCTTGAACGTCGAGGGGATGTGCGCGCCGAAGATGTGGGCGTGCTGGGCACTGGCGATCAGATCGGCCGAGATGCCGTACTTCGACTGGCCCGGCTTCGTCGTGGAGATCGCGCGCAGCACGTTGTACAGCGAGATGAAGATGGGGAACTGCACCACCAGCGGAAGGCACCCGGACAGCGGGTTGGCGCCCGCCTCCTGGTAGAGCTTCATCATCTCCTGGTTGAGGCGCTGCTTGTCCTTCTTGTACTTCTTGCGCAGCGCCTGCACCTGCGGCTGCAGTTCCTGCATCTTGCGGGACGCGTGGATCTGCTTCACGAACAGCGGGAAGATGATGATCCGCATGAGGACGGTCAGCAGGAAGATCGACAGGCCCCACGCCCATCCGCTGTCCGCCGGGAAGATCAGGCTCAGGCCGGCGTGGATCTGTACGATCACCCACGCTACGGCCTCGAACAGCGGACTGAGGAAGCTGAGACTCACCGGCTGGCTCCTATGTGCTCTCCGAAACAGTGCCGCTCTCGCGCGGCGTGAGGTCTTGTGGTGCTCGGCCCTTCCGCGGCGGGACGGGGTCGTATCCGCCGGCGTGGAAGGGGTGGCAGCGGGCGATGCGACGCACCGCGAGCCAGCCTCCGCGGAGGGCGCCGTGGGTGCGAAGCGCCTCTAGGGCGTAGGCGCTGCAGGTCGGCTGGTAGCGGCAGACCGGGCCGAGAAGCGGGCTGATGAACCGACGATAGAAGAGGATGGGCACTATCAGGGCCCGAGCCGCGAGCGTCGGCTTGTCCGTCATGTCCGCCTCTTGACCTGTCGCCGCAGGAGCCGGTCGAGTGCCGCGTCGAGATCCGCAGCGAGTTCCTCATGGCGTGCGGTCGCCGCCTTCGCGTTGGCCCGCACGACAAGCAGGCTACCCGGTGCGAGCCGATGCAGGTGTTCTCGCGCGATATGCCGGAGTCTGCGACGAACCTTGTTGCGGACGACCGCGACACCGACCTGGCGGCCGACGGTGAAACCGATTCGGGCGGGTTCGTCGACGTCGTCCCGGAACTGCAGGTGCAGAACGAGATTAGGCCGTCCGGCACGATCGCCGCGCCGAACGGCCGAGGTGAACTCTTCTCGCCGCCGCATCCGGTGTCCGGACGGCAGCACAGCCGCCGCTGCTCAGACCGCGACTTGGGCGCGGCCCTTGCGGCGGCGCGACGACAGAATCGCGCGCCCCGCCCGGGTGCGCATGCGAAGCCGGAAGCCGTGCTTCTTGTGCCGGCGGCGGTTGTTCGGCTGGTACGTACGCTTGCTCACTCGAGACTCCAGTGGGGTGCTGCGGTCAACATGCTGATGTCGCATCGGGCGCCGTGACCCCCGAACACGCAAGGGATCGGCGACCTGCGGGCGCGCAGCACCGCCGTCGATGCGACTCGACCGTCGTACGTTACGTTCTGCGCCGCCCTCCGGTCAAACCGAACACACATATCCCCAATGACGCCGGGGCTTGTGCACAAGTTGTGGACAACCCTGTGGATGACGCGTGAGAGAGTGTTCGTCTGACGTTTCGCGGGAGGACTAACGCCCACTACCGGGGCGCCGGCCGCTTCGAGGGAGGGAACCAGGATATGGACGGGCTGGATCTTGCGCTCGTGTGGACGAGGGCCCTGGAGGCCCTGCCCGCCGATCTGCCCCCGCAGCATCGCGCCTGGCTCTCCATGACCCGGCCGCTGGCCCTGGTCGAGGACACGGCGCTGCTCGCGACGCCGAACGAGTTCGCCAAAGAGGTGCTGGAGAACCGCCTCCACCCGTTCATCACCGAGGTGCTGTCCGCCCAGCTCGGCCGGGAGATCCGGGTGGTGGTCACGGTGCAGCCCGACCCGTCGCCGTCCGCCGAGCGCCAGGTCCCCGCGGAGCCGGAGACCGATCACGAGCAACCGTCCCACGGCCCCGGCGGCTACCGCCTCGAAGGTCCCCGCTTCTCCACCGCGCCGCAGCGCGGACCGTCCGGCGACCCCGGCCCGTACGGCGAGCCGGGCCCCGGCCCCTACGGTGACCCGGGCCCCGGCTCGTACGGCGACCCTGGTCCGGCCCCGTACGGCGATCCGAACGCCCCGGCCCCTGCCGGACCGAACCTCGGCGGGTACGGCGACCCGGGCGCCGGTGGGCCGGGAGCCGGCGGATACGGGAACCGGGGAACCGGCTCGTACGGCGGTGACCGATACGGCTCCGACCGGTACCGCCCGGACCAGCAGTACGGCGGTGGCGACCCCTTTGGCAACGATGCCTATGCCGGCGAGGCCTACCGCGACCAGTACGGCGCGCCGAGCGGTCCAGGCGGCCAGGGCGGCCCGTACGCGCAGGACCAGCAGCGCCGCCCCGACCAGCAGGGACTGCCGAACGTTCCGGGCCGGCGCGACCCCTTCGTGCCGACGCCCGGCGCGGCGCCCGGTGGCGGCTGGCAGTCCCGGCCGTCGTCGGACCCGGCCGAGAAGACGAGTGAGCCCGCGCGGCTGAACCCGAAGTACACCTTCGACACGTTCGTCATCGGATCGTCCAACCGGTTCGCGCACGCGGCGGCCGTGGCGGTGGCGGAGGCTCCGGCCAAGGCGTACAACCCGCTGTTCATCTACGGCGACTCCGGCCTGGGCAAGACGCACATGCTGCACGCCATCGGCCACTACGCGCAGAGCCTGTTCAACGGGGCGCGGGTGCGGTACGTCAGCTCCGAGGAATTCACCAACGACTTCATCAACGCGATCCGGGACGGCAAGGCCGACAACTTCCGCCGCCGCTACCGGGACGTCGACATCCTCCTCGTCGACGACATCCAGTTCCTGGAGAACAAGGAGCAGACGCAGGAGGAGTTCTTCCACACCTTCAACACCCTCCACAACGCGAACAAGCAGATCGTGATCTCCAGCGACCGCGCGCCCAAGCAGTTGGTGACGCTGGAGGACCGGCTCCGGAACCGCTTCGAGTGGGGGTTGATCACGGACGTCCAGCCGCCCGAGTTGGAGACCCGTATCGCGATCCTGCGCAAGAAGGCGGTGCAGGAGGGCCTGGTCGCGCCGCCGGAGGTGCTGGAGTACATCGCCTCGAAGATCTCGACGAACATCCGGGAGCTGGAGGGGGCGCTGATCCGCGTGACGGCGTTCGCCAGCCTGAACCGCCAGTCGGTGGACCTGCAGCTCGCCGAGATCGTGCTGAAGGACCTCATCCCCAACGACAGCGGCCCCGAGATCACCGCGGCGACGATCATGGCGCAGACGGCGACGTACTTCGGGATCGACATGGAGCAGCTGTGCGGGCCGTCGCGTTCGCGGGTGCTGGTGACCGCCCGGCAGATCGCGATGTACCTGTGCCGGGAGCTCACCGACCTGTCGCTGCCGAAGATCGGGCAGCAGTTCGGCGGCCGTGACCACACGACGGTCATGCACGCGGAGAAGAAGATCCGCAAGCTGATGGCGGAGAAGCGGCCGATCTACAACCAGGTCACCGAGCTGACGAACCGCATCAAGCAGCAGGCCCGCAACGGTGGTGCGTGAGTTGTCCCCAGCGGTCGTCCACCGGACGCCTCGCTTGTCCCCAGCGGTCCACAGGCGTCCACAGGAGATGCACAGGGGTTATCCCGAGATCGTGGATTACACAGGGTGGGGATAAACCTGTGGATGGATCGCGGTGGACAACCCTGTGGAACAGGGGGGTGAATCGGTGGATGAGATGGGGACGGACGGTGGACGAGGTGGGGACAGATTCTCGTCATCCCCAGCCATCCACGGGATCCACAGGGTCGATGCACACCGGCAGTGGATACAGAAACGGGGTCTGACCTGCGGAGACTAGGCTTCTCCACAGTATCCACGGCCCCTATGACGATGACTCTCCTTGTATCTACAAAGAAAGAAAGTCAAAACGTAGAGGGGCATGCGGGCCCACCGGCCCGCCCCGTACGGTTTCTTAAGTTCCACCACACAAGGTGATCAAAACCTCAGGAGACGGTCCAAAGTGAAGTTCCGCATCGAGAGAGACGTTCTCGCCGACGCCGTTGCCTGGACCGCGCGCTCGCTGCCGGTCCGGCCGCCCGTGCCGGTCCTGGCCGGGATGCTCATCGAGGCCGGCGACCAACTGAAACTGTCCTCGTTCGACTACGAGGTCTCGGCGCAGATGACGATGGACATCGACGCCGACGAGCCGGGCACCGCGCTGGTGTCGGGCCGGCTGCTCGCCGAGATCTGCCGCAGCCTGCCCGCCGCCCCCGTCGAGATCACCACCGACGGGGCCAAGGTCACGCTGAAGTGCGGCTCGGCGAAGTTCACACTCCTCACCATGCCTGTGGAGGACTACCCGAGCCTCCCGGCGATGCCGCCGGCCGCGGGCACCATCGGCAGCGACGCGTTCGCCGCCGCCGTCTCCCAGGTCGCGATCGCTGCGGGCCGCGACGACACCCTCCCCATGCTCACCGGTGTGCGTGTGGAGATCGAGGGCGAGACCGTGACCCTGGCCTCCACCGACCGGTACCGTCTCGCGGTCCGTACGCTCCGCTGGCAGCCGGAGCGGCCCGACATCTCCGCGGTCGCCCTCGTGCCCGCCAAGACGCTCTCGGACACCGCCAAGTCCCTCACCTCGGGCGCGGAGGTCTCGATCGCGCTGGCGGCCGGCGGCAGCGGCGAGGGCATGATCGGCTTCGAGGGCGGCGGCCGCCGTACGACGACCCGCCTGCTCGACGCGGAGTTCGTGAAGTACCAGTCCCTGTGGCCGAAGGAGACCTCGGCCGTGGCGGAGATCCAGACGGGTCCGTTCGCCGAGGCCGTGAAGCGCGTGGGCCTGGTCGCGGAGAAGAACACCCCCGTCCGCCTGTCGTTCCGGCAGGAGGAGGTCGTGCTCGAGGCGGGCAGCGGCGACGACGCACAGGCTGTGGAAGTTCTGGGCGCGTCGCTGGACGGTCAGGACATCGACATCGCGTTCAACCCGAACTTCCTGCTCGACGGCCTCAGCGCGATCGGGTCGGACGTCGCCCGGCTGGCCATGACGACCTCGACGAAGCCCGCGGTCATCACCGGCAAGCCCGCCGACGACGGAGATCCGGACTACCGCTACCTGATCATGCCCATCCGGCTGTCAAGCTGAATCTCGGGGGTAACTAGGCTCAGACGGACACAGAGCGCCATCTGAGGAGATGTTCATGGAACTCGGGATGATCGGGCTCGGCCGCATGGGCGGCAACATGGCCAAGCGGATCAAGCAGGCCGGGCACACGGTCGTCGGCTATGACCGTGACCCGGCGGTCAGCGACGTCGGCTCGCTGGAGGAGCTCGTCCAGCGGCTGAACGCCCCACGGGCGGTATGGGTCATGGTCCCCGCCGGCGGCCCGACCCGGGAGACGGTCGACCGGCTCGGCGAGCTGCTCGAGGCGGGCGACGTCGTGATCGACGGCGGCAACTCGCACTACCAGGACGACCAGAAGCACGCCGAGCTGCTGGCCGAGCGCGGCATCGGCTTCGTCGACGCCGGCGTCAGCGGCGGCGTCTGGGGCCTGCAGAACGGCTACGCGCTGATGGTCGGCGGCGGCGACGAGAACGTCAAGCAGCTCATGCCGATCTTCGAGGCGCTCAAGCCGGAGGGCGAGTACGGCTTCGTGCACGCGGGCGCCGTCGGGGCCGGGCACTTCGCCAAGATGGTCCACAACGGCATCGAGTACGGCATGATGCAGGCCTTCGCGGAGGGCTGGGAGCTGCTCGAGGCCAGCGGCGTCGTCAACAACGTCCCGGAGACGTTCCGCAGCTGGCGCGAGGGCACGGTCATCCGGTCCTGGCTGCTCGACCTGGCCGACCGCGCGCTGAAGGAGGACCCGGAGCTGGCCCACCTCAAGGGTTATGCACAGGACTCCGGCGAGGGCCGGTGGACGGTGCAGGCGGCCGTGGACCTCGCGGTGCCGCTGCCCGTCATCACCGCGTCGCTGTTCGCGCGGTTCGCCTCGCGGCAGGACGACTCGCCGGCGATGAAGATGATCGCCGCGCTGCGCAACCAGTTCGGCGGCCACGCGGTGGAGACGCTGAAGGGCGCCGACTCCCCCGGCGCGGACGTCGCCCCGCCGCAGTCCTGAGCCCCGCCGTGGTCCCACGGGTCGCCGAGGCCCTGTGGACGGGCGCGACCCCGCGCCCCGGTGCTCCGGGGCGCATTCGTCCCCGATCATCCACAGGGCTGTGGAAAATCCGACCCGTTCTGGGGACGACGGTTACGGAGCCCTGGCAGCGGCCAGGGCCTCCCCGCGGTGCCGGGACGACCGTGTCGTCCAGGCCGCACCCGTGCCCGGCGGGGCCGGTGTGCGGCCGGGCAGCGGCGAGCGTCCACAGGGCCTACCCTCATCTGGGTGTACGTCGCCCACCTCGCGCTGCAGGACTTCCGGTCGTATGAGTCCGCGGAGATCGCCCTCGACCCGGGGATCAGCACCTTCCTCGGCCCGAACGGCCAGGGCAAGACGAACCTCGTCGAGGCGATCGGCTATGTCGCGCTGCACGGCAGCCATCGCGTGTCCACAGACGCGCCGCTGGTCAGGCACGGCGCGCCGCGCGCGATCGTACGGGCCGGGGTCGTCCGGGACGAGCGCAAGGCGCTGATCGAGCTGGAGATCAACCCGGGCCGGGCCAACCGCGCCCGGCTGAACCGGTCGCCCGTCCAGCGCCCCCGTGAGGTGCTGGGGATGCTGCGGACCGTGCTGTTCGCGCCCGAGGACCTGGTCCTGGTCAAGGGCGATCCCGGCGAGCGCCGCCGGTTCCTCGACGAGCTGCTGACCGTACGCGCCCCGCGGTTCGCGGGCGTGCGCTCGGACTACGACCGTGTCCTCAAGCAGCGCAACGCCCTGTTGAAATCCGCCGCCCAGCACCGCCGGGCGCCCGGTCCGGAGGTGCTGAGCACCCTCGACGTGTGGGACACCCACCTGGCGCGTACGGGCGCCGAACTGCTCGGCGCCCGTCTCGAGCTGGTCGCGGCGCTCGGCCCGCTGGTCGCCAAGGCGTACGCCGCGCTCGCCCCCGGCGGCGCGGCCGACCTGGAGTACCGCTCCTCCGTCGTGCTCCCCGGGAGGTCGGACGGGGCCGGTTGGTCGGGAGAAACAGGTTCGTCCGGGGAAGCAGGTCGGTCGGGGGAAGCGGAGTTGTCCACAGACCGTGCACAACTCGCCGAGGCCCTGTTGACGGGGATGGCGGAGTCGCGCAAGAGCGAGCTCGAGCGGGGGGTGAGCCTGGTCGGCCCGCACCGGGACGAGCTGGTGCTGGGGCTCGGCGACCTGCCGGCGCGCGGCTACGCCAGCCACGGCGAGTCCTGGTCGTTCGCGCTCGCGCTGCGCCTCGCGTCGTACGAGCTGCTGCGCGCCGACGGCGACGACCCGGTGCTGATCCTGGACGACGTCTTCGCCGAGCTCGACTCCGGGCGCCGTACCCGGCTGGCCGATCTGGTGGCCCAGGCCGAACAGGTGCTGATCACCGCGGCGGTCCCCGAGGACGTACCCGAACGGCTCAGCGGCGCGACGTACGAGGTCGCGAGTGGGGAGGTCACCCGTGTCCGATGACCAGCGGGATCCACAGCCTGTGGAAGAACCGAAGTCGGGAATCGAGCTGGCCCGGGAGGCCCTCGCGCAGGCCAAGGCCGACGCGAAGGCGCGCGGCGCCCAGCCCGGGCAGACGCGGAAGAAGCGTGCGGCGCGCGGCGGCCGGGAGGGCGGCCGGCGCGGCGGCGACCCGACCGCGTTCGGCCCCGCCATCCGGGAGCTCCTCACGGCCCGCGGCTGGCAGGAGCGGGCCGCGGTCGGCGGCGTGTTCGGGCGCTGGCCGCAGATCGTGGGGCCGGAGCTGGCCGAACACACCGAGCCGCAGACGTTCGAGGACGGGATCCTCGTCGTGGCCGCCGACTCCAACACCTGGGCGGCGCAGCTGCGCCTGCTGTCCGGGCCGCTGGTGAAGCGGCTCAACGAGGAGCTCGGGCACGGCACCGTTCAGCGGGTGAAGGTCATCGGCCCCTCCTCGGGGCCGCGCGGGACGGGCCGACTGAGGGTGACCGGCGGCCGCCGCCGTACCCCTTGAGAGGCTGTTGTCCACAGGCTGTGGGAGTGGCCTTGCGCGGCGGGCACTGATTCGTTTTCGTCGTCTGTACGCCTCGTGACCCCCCAGGACCGGTAGGGGGACCTCCGGGCGACTCTGTTCGTCGCTTGTGCGCGCTGAGAACGCCCTACATGGCCCAAGAACGGGTCCGGGACGGATAGAATGGAGGCCGGATACAGGACACGATCGCCGTTGCGGGCCGCCCGTGGATCGGGCGCCCTGCTTGTGTATACGGGGAGCTGCGCGGCGCGTGTCCTCCGGCAGGAGGATCTCCACTTGGCGTACGACGCTAGCTCGATCACTGTCCTAGAAGGCCTTGAGGCGGTTCGCAAGCGCCCGGGCATGTACATCGGTTCCACCGGGGAGCGCGGTCTCCACCACCTCGTCTACGAGATCGTGGACAACTCGGTCGACGAGGCGCTGGCGGGATACGCCGACACCATCGACGTGACGCTGCTGCCCGACGGCGGCGTCCGGGTCCAGGACAACGGCCGCGGCATCCCCGTCGGCGAGCACCCGGTGGAGAAGCGACCGGCCATCGAGCTGGTCCTCACCACGCTGCACGCGGGCGGCAAGTTCGACAGCAAGTCGTACGCCGTCTCCGGTGGCCTGCACGGTGTGGGGTCGGCCGTGGTGAACGCCCTGTCCACCCGGCTGGAGGCCGAGGTGCGCACCGACGGCCACGTGTGGCGGCAGTCCTACACCTGGCAGGGCGCCGAGGGCCCGCTGCGGAAGGGCGAGCCGACCGACGAGACCGGCACGACGATCACCTTCTGGCCGGACGGGTCGATCTTCGAGACGCTCGAGTGGAACTTCGAGACGCTCAGCCGGCGCATGCAGGAGATGGCGTTCCTCAACCGGGGCCTGTCCATCACCCTCCGCGACGAGCGGCCGGAGCACATCAACGGCGAGCCGCGGGTGGTCACGTACCACTACGACGGCGGCATCGAGGACTTCGTCCGCTACATCAACGCGAAGAAGGAGACCGTCCACCAGTCGGTCATCGCGTTCAGCGAGGAGACCGACGGCATGTCGGTCGAGGTCGCGATGCAGTGGAGCGGGGCGTACTCCGAGTCCGTGCACACCTTCGCCAACACGATCAACACGGCGGAGGGCGGCACGCACGAGGAGGGCTTCCGCGCCGCGCTGACGACCGTCGTCAACAAGTACGCGCGCGAGCAGAAGCTCCTGCGCGAGGGCAAGGACGACAACCTCGCCGGTGAGGACGTCCGTGAGGGCCTCACCGCGATCATCTCGATCAAGCTGGCCGACCCGCAGTTCGAGGGCCAGACCAAGACCAAGCTCGGCAACACCGAGGCCCGGTCCTTCGTGCAGCGCGCGATGTACGAGAACTTCCGCGACTGGCTGGACCGCAACCCCGGTGAGGCCAAGGAGGTCGTCAACAAGGCCACGCAGGCGGCCCGCGCCCGGATCGCCGCCCGGCAGGCGCGCGACCTGACGCGCCGCAAGAGCCTGCTGGAGTCGACCTCGCTGCCCGGAAAGCTGTCGGACTGCCAGTCGACCGACCCGGCCAAGTGCGAGATCTACGTCGTGGAGGGCGACTCGGCGGGCGGCTCGGCCAAGGGCGGCCGCGACGCCATGCACCAGGCGATCCTCCCGATCCGCGGCAAGATCCTCAACGTGGAGAAGGCCCGCATCGACCGGGTCCTGAAGAACAACGAGGTCCAGGCGATGATCACCGCCCTGGGCACCGGCATCCACGACGAGTTCGACATCGAGAAGCTGCGGTACCACAAGATCATCCTGATGGCCGACGCCGACGTCGACGGCCAGCACATCCGCACGCTGCTGCTGACCCTGCTGTTCCGCTTCATGAAGCCGCTGGTCGAGGCCGGCCACGTCTACCTCGCCCAGCCGCCGCTCTACAAGATCAAGTGGGATGCGCGGGGCAACGACTCCGACTACGCCTACTCCGACCGCGAGCGTGACGCGATCATCGAGGCGGGCATCGCGGGCGGCAAGCGCGACCCCCGCCCGCGCGACGGCGTGCAGCGGTTCAAGGGCCTCGGCGAGATGAACGCCAACGAGCTGTGGGACACCACGATGGACCCGGCAAACCGCGTTCTGCTCCAGGTCACGCTCGACGACGCCGCCCAGGCCGACGAGCTGTTCACCGTTCTCATGGGCGAGGACGTCGAGGCGCGGCGCTCGTTCATCCAGCGCAACGCCAAGGACGTGCGCTTCCTCGACATCTGACCGGCGCTCGGGCACCGGGCCGATCCCCGGTGCCGCCCGGCCACTGACTCAACAGCGGAAGAGGTTCTCAGGTGACGGACGTTACCTTGCCGCCGGAAGGCCCGGCCGACCGGATCGAACCGGTCGACATCCAGGTCGAGATGCAGCGCAGCTATCTCGACTACGCGATGTCGGTCATCGTCTCGCGGGCGCTGCCCGAGGTGCGCGACGGTCTCAAGCCCGTGCACCGGCGCGTGCTGTACGCGATGTACGACGGCGGGTACCGGCCCGACCGCGGCTACTTCAAGTGCGCCCGCGTCGTCGGTGACGTCATGGGTAACTACCACCCCCACGGCGACGCCTCGATCTACGACACCGTCGTACGCCTCGCGCAGCCGTGGGCGATGCGGTACCCCCTGGTCGACGGCAACGGCAACTTCGGCTCGCCGGGCAACGACCCGGCCGCGGCCATGCGGTACACCGAGTGCCGGATGGCGCCGCTGGCCATGGAGATGCTGCGGGACATCGAGAAGGAGACCGTCGACTTCTCGCCCAACTACGACGGGCGCTCCCAGGAGCCCGAGGTCCTGCCCAGCCGCTTCCCGAACCTGCTCGTCAACGGCTCGGCCGGCATCGCGGTCGGCATGGCCACCAACATCCCGCCGCACAACCTGCGCGAGGTCGCGGCCGGCGTCGAGTGGTACCTCGACAACTTCGAGGCCACCGACGAGGCGCTCCTCGACGCGCTGATCGAGCGGATCAAGGGCCCGGACTTCCCCACCCACGGCCTGATCGTCGGCCGCCGTGGCATCGAGGAGGCCTACCGTACGGGCCGCGGCCTCATCACGATGCGGGCGGTCGTCGAGGTCGAGGAGATCCAGGGCCGTACCTGCCTCGTCGTCACCGAGCTGCCGTACCAGGTCAACCCGGACAACCTCGCGCTGAAGATCGCCGAGCAGGTCAAGGAAGGCAAGATCAGCGGCGTCGCCGACGTACGGGACGAGACCTCCGGCCGCACCGGCCAGCGGCTCGTCATCGTCCTCAAGCGCGACGCGGTCGCCAAGGTCGTCCTCAACAACCTGTACAAGCACACCCAGCTGCAGGAGACGTTCGGCGCGAACATGCTCGCGCTGGTCGACGGCGTGCCCCGCACGCTCCGCCTCGACCAGTTCGTCCGCTACTGGGTCGACCACCAGGTCGACGTCGTCGTCCGGCGCACCCGCTTCCTGCTGCGCAAGGCCGAGGAGCGCGCCCACATCCTGCGCGGCCTCCTCAAGGCCCTCGACCGCATCGAAGAGGTCATCGCGCTGATCCGGCGCTCGCCGTCCGCGGCCGAGGCGCAGAACGGCCTGATGCAGCTCCTGGAGATCGACGAGATCCAGGCGCAGGCCATCCTCGACATGCAGCTGCGCAAGCTGGCCGCCCTGGAGCGCCAGCAGATCACCGATGAGTACGACAAGCTCATGGCGGAGATCGCGGACTACAACGACATCCTCGCCTCGCCCGAGCGGCAGCGCGGGATCGTCCGCGACGAGCTGCAGACCATCGTCGAGAAGTTCGGCGACGACCGCCGTACCCAGATCATCCCCTTCGAGGGCGATGTGTCGATGGAAGACCTCATCGCCGAAGAGGACGTCGTCGTCACCATCACCCGCGGCGGCTACGCCAAGCGCACCAAGACCGACCTGTACCGCGCGCAGAAGCGCGGGGGCAAGGGCGTCCGCGGCGCGCAGCTCAAGCAGGACGACATCGTCGACCACTTCTTCGTGACGACGACCCACCACTGGATCCTGTTCTTCACCAACAAGGGCCGTGTCTACCGCGCCAAGGCGTACGAACTGCCAGAGGCCGGCCGGGACGGCCGCGGCCAGCACGTCGCCAACCTGCTGGCGTTCCAGCCCGACGAGCGCATCGCCGAGGTCCTCGACCTGCGCGACTACGGCGTCGCGCCGTACCTCGTCCTCGCCACCAAGCAGGGCCGCGTCAAGAAGACCGACCTGTCGGCGTACGACTCGCCGCGGTCCGCCGGGCTCATCGCGATCAACCTCGAAGAGGGTGACGAGGTCATCGCCGCCCGTCTGGTCTCCCCCGAGGACGACCTGCTCATGGTGAGCAGCGGCGCGCAGGCCATCCGCTTCCCCGCCCGCGACGACGTTCTGCGCCCGATGGGCCGCGCCACCGCCGGCGTCATCGGCATGCGGTTCGACAACGGTCAGGAAGTTCTCGACATGCACGTCGTCCTCGAAGGCGAAGACGTGCTGGTCGCCACCGAGGGCGGGTACGCCAAGCGGACCCCCGCCGACCAATACCCCGTTCACGGTCGTGGGGGGAAGGGCGTACTGACCGCTAAGATCGTGGAGAATCGCGGCAGGCTGGTCGGTGCCCTCATGGTCAGGCCCGAGGATGAGGTGTACGCCATGACTGCCAGCGGTGGCGTAATCCGTACACGAGCGGCCGAGATCAAGCAGTCTGGGCGCTCCACGATGGGGGTACGCCTTATGAATCTCGCTGATGGGGACAGTGTGGTCGCCATCGCGAGGAACGTGGAGTCCATCGAGGACACCGAGGCTGAGCCGGACACAGAGTCCGGGGAGGGGAGCGACGCGTGAGACGCCTCGTGGCGCGTCATGACGTGAGTCGCCTCCCCGGGGAGGTTATATGACGGCCAACGCCGGAAAGGGCGCCGACGGGGAGTCCGGGCGTACCACCGGGAAGGGCGGCAAGAGCGGCCCGGGCAAGAAGACCAGCGCCGCGAACAGGCCGCCGACCGACGAGGTGACGGTGAAGAAGACCGACGACAAGGCCAACGAGGTGGAGCCGGCCGATCGGGCGGAGGAGACCGTCATCGACCTGGCCACCAATAAGGACGGCAGCGAGGACACCGTCCAGGACCTCAGGCTGCCGCCCAAGAAGCCGGACCCCACCGGAGACGCCGCCGGCAGCAAGGACCGGCTCGTCTCCCGGGGTTCCAAGAGCTCCCCGGGTGAGGGATCGACCACGGAAACGTCGAAGACGAGCGAGCCCGGCACCGCGTCGGGTAGGACGACGTCCATGGACATTCCCAAGACCAGTCCAGGGTTCGGCTCCACCGGCTCCGCGACCGGCCCCGGCCCGTCGTCGTACGGACCCGGCTCCTCCACCGCCCTGGAGCCCGCTCCGCGGCCGACGGACGCGACCCCACCCGCCGGCGGCAAGTCCGCCGGACGCAAGGCGCCGCGCAAGGCCCACCTGCAGGTCGCCCGGTTCGAGCCGTGGTCGGTGATGAAGTTCAGCTTCATCATGTCGCTGGTGTGCTTCCTGGTCCTGTTCGTCGCGGTCACCGTGCTCTACCTCATCCTGTCGGCGCTGGGCGTCTTCGACGCCCTCACCAACACGATCAAGGACCTGCAGGGCAAGACCAGCGGCGGCCTGAACCCCGCCAGCTGGTTCTCCGCGGCCCGGATCCTCGGCTACACCGCGCTGATCGGCACCCTCAACGTCCTCCTCATCACCGCTCTGGCGACCGTCTGGTCGGTCATCTACAACATGGCCGCCGACCTCGTCGGAGGCGTCGAGGTCACTCTCAAGGAGGCCGACCAGTAATCTGCGGTCCGCCGCCCCGGAGAACGGGATTCGATTTCCTGTTGGGGCCGACGATCGGGTATGTTTCTCGACGTCGCCCCGGTTGGTTCCACACGGGGGCGGCTGCATGGGCCTATAGCTCAGTCGGTTAGAGCGCATCCCTGATAAGGATGAGGCCGGTGGTTCAAGTCCACCTAGGCCCACGCGAGGCGGGTCACCATGGTCGGCGCTGGAGCGCCTTCCCGGTGGCCCGCGCTTTGTTTTTCGAGGGACGACCCCCCGAGCCCCCCGATGTGGGGGGCTCCGCCCCCCACGCCCCCTCGCGGGCTGGAGTTCGCGAAGGCCAACAGGTCGCCGAGGGGCGGCCTGCGGCTGAGGAGCCGTCGTGATCCAGACGTCCACCGAGACGATGCTCCTATCGGCCGGAGTGGGCGTCGCGGGTCTATGGGGCGTCGGGGTCGGAATCACCATGCTGACCGACTTCCGAGGCCTGGCGACTTGGTGGGCACGGCAACCCGATATATGGCGTCCGTCTCCCCGACGCGACGCGCCGATCACCCCACGGCGGTTGCTCCACACCAGAGTCACCGGCCTGTTCTTCTTGACCAGTGGTCTCCTGGCCGTGGTCTCCGCCATGGTCGTCGTCACTGACTCGATCGCCAGCAGGTGGGGCTGACGAGAGTGACAGCAGGGTCCACCGCCCAAGGCGTACCGAATGCTCGGCCACCGCGGTCCAGGAAAGGGTCAGAGCTGGCATATCAGCGCCTCGGGCGAGGCCTTACCCGAGCACCCGGTACGAGCTCAGGCGATCACTCCACGGAGAGAACGGACAATCTCCATGGATCGCAGCTCTCGCCGTGCCGCACGGTCACAGGTCGACCAGCAAGTGATTCACCGCGGACTGGTCGGTGCTGAGGTTCCTTCTCCGGCGGCCCCGCGGTACCCGAAAGGGGGAAATGCGACAGCCCTCTCCTGGAGGAGAGGGCTGTCAGTGGGACCGGGCTCCGCTCAAGGCGAAGCTCGGCGAGCGGTCAGCGGCCTCGCCGGGTGTTCCGCGCCTCGACGTCCATGCGGTAGTCACCGTCCTCGGCCGTCGTGAGCGTAGGGGTGCTCACTTGGACGTCCTTCGGGTCGCAGCCGAACTCGTTCGCGGCCACGCCACGCGCCTCATTGGCGATGCCGGACAGGTCCAGTTCCCGCGCGCTGTCGGTGGTGCACTCGACAGTCGTGGTCCCGGGGAAGTGCGCCCGTCCGCCCTTCTTGATCTCCGCCTTCATGGCAGTCTCCCGATTCTGGGGGTGTGGGCAGGCCACACCCGCCTGTCTGTGTTGTAGGGCTTTGCGATTACCGTCTGCGGAGATCGAGAGACGGCAACACCGCTCCCTGCGGGAATTCCCCCGGGCTCGCCGCCACCTCACCTCGCGGTCGCTTCGGGAGAGCTTGGCGCGTCCTGGAAAGAAGAACCGCCGAGACTCTCGTCTCGGCGGCTGGAGGGCCCGCAGCCCTCCTTGGGTCCAGCACCCGAAGGTGTGGACGGCGACGCCTCGCCGCGCCTACTGGAAGAACGCCATGAACGCGGCGTACTCCTGAGGCGTGGCGGGCCAGGCGTACGTTTCGGTGCCGTTGCCGGCGACGCTGTAGCCCATCCAGTAGGTCTCACCGTGCTTGAAGGCGAACCCCCGGCGCACGGCCCCCTTGATCAGGAAGAACTCCGCGCCCTTCGGGACCGACTTGTAGTATTCCCCGGTCGGGTTCTTCTCGACCGAGAGGTGCCCGATGCGGTGAGCCGTCGCGATCCGGCCGAGGAACTCCCCGGCCACGGCGGCGATCTTCTCCTGCTCCTCCCGGACGGAGAGGATCTCGCCGTCGTTGTGGTTGCGCCACATCTCCACCCAGCGGCGGGCGGCGGCGGCAGCGGCAATGGTGCGGAAGGTAACAGCAGCAGGCATGTGAACTCCCTGTTTGTCGTCGAGCTTCAGAGAGAACCGTGCCGCCATGGCCGCGTCGCGCAACCAGGAATCGCCCGACAGCGCGCTGAGGCCCTGATATGCTCTTTATCAACGTTCAGCCTTCCTGGTCCGGAATTCATCCGGCGGGGAGGCTTTTTTGATGTCTGAGGGCATCTTGCCCAGTGCCGGTGGACCCCTCGGTCACGGCCGGCCGAGTCCTGATCAGTGACTTCGGCCTGAAGCCTCGCCACTCTCGCCACTCTCGCCAAGGAGACTCGAATGCGTTTCGTCGCCGTCCCGATAAGGGGGCGTCGCTGAACATGACCGCACACGTCGGTGCGGCGGCCGCGGGGACCTGGAGGCTCGGTGACCTGACGGTCAATCGCATCGGCCTGGGCGCGATGCGCCTCACGGGGGACGCCGCCTTCGATCTCGGTGCGCCGCGCGACCGCGCGCGTTCGATCGGCGTGCTCCGGCGCGCGGTCGAACTGGGCGTGAATCACATCGACACGGCCGCGTTCTACTTCTCGTCGCTGCGGTCGGTCAACGAGCTGATCAATACGGCGCTGAGCCCGTATCCGGATGATCTGGTCATCGCCACGAAGGTCTGGCCGGGGCGGGACTCCTCCGGTGAGTGGTGGTGGGCCACACCCGCGCAGCTGCGCGGCCAGGTCGAGGAGAACCTCCGGCAGCTCGGTCGCGACCATCTCGACCTGGTGAACCTGCGCATCCCCCGGCGGCCGGTCGGCTCGATCGCCGAGCACTTCGGGGTGCTGGCCGCTCTCCGCGACGCCGGTCTGATCCGGCACCTGGGCGTCTCGAACGCCACCGCCGAGCACCTCGCCGAGGCTCGGTCCATCGCGCCCGTGGTCTGCGTTCAGAACGCCTACGGGGTCGGGGCGCCGCCCGAGGCCCAGGCGCTCCTGCGCACCTGCGGAGAGCAGGGCGTGGCGTTCGTGCCGTTCTTCACCATCGCGGGTGAAGGGCGCGAGGCCGGTGCCGTCACGACCGACAGCGCGCAGGTTCTCGCCGTCGCACGTGAACACGGCGCGACGCCGGCCCAGGTCCGGCTGGCCTGGGCGCTGCATCAGGGGCCGCACGTACTGGTCATTCCGGGTACCGGCGATCCGGACCATCTCGCCGAGAACGTTGCCGCGGGATCCCTGCGGCTGTCCGACGAGGAGGTGGCGTGCCTGTCGGGTCAGCTCAGGTAGTACCGGGCATACCAGCGACCCTGTGACGCCACGGAGAAGTCCGCGAAGTCACCGGCCGCCTCGCAGCTGAGCAGGTAGGCGAGCGCCGCCGAGGCGTCCTCGGAGGCGGCGGCCGCCAGGTGCTCCTTCGTCTCCTCCAGGCCGGCGCCGCAGAGCAGTTGCACATCGATCGAGAAGTGGGCGTCCCAGCT
Organism: Actinoallomurus sp. NPDC052274; assembly: GCF_040679475.1. Taxonomy (NCBI): domain Bacteria; kingdom Bacillati; phylum Actinomycetota; class Actinomycetes; order Streptosporangiales; family Thermomonosporaceae; genus Actinoallomurus; species Actinoallomurus sp. NPDC052274. The sequence goes on along the minus strand of NZ_JBFAUT010000010.1, from coordinate 172,833 downwards.
CGACTCCTTGGCCCGCCAGATGGTCGGTACGTCGCCCAGGTCGCCCGCGTTGAAGAGCTGCACACAGCTCAGCTTCATCAACTCGGTGTCACCGTCGCCCTGGCGCCGGCGTTCCATCGCCGTGCGGGTCTGCAGCAGTTCACGGATTCGTTCAAGATCTCCTGCGGATGGACGCAGACCGTACCGCCGCAGGCTCTCATCCTCGTCCACAGCGGGATTCTCGCATGGGCGGGGAGGCGGCCCGTCCGCGGCGAATGCTCGCCGGTTCACTGGAATTGGCCGGCTGTTTTCATTTCTTTCACATCGTTCACCGTGGCTACGGCGATCCGGTAAAGCGGCATGGGTCGAGTCCCGCGATAAACCCTTGTGCCGAACCGTGTTCTGGCGGCCGCCCTCCCGTACGGGGAGGCGGCCGCCAGAGATCACGAGCGCGACGGCACGTTCACCATCGGTACCAGCGGCGACGCGGGCCGCCGGAGGTCGCCGAGCCGCGGAACACGAAGCCCAGCAGCCACAGCACCAGCACGACGAGCGCGATCCACCACAGAACGTGGACGGCGAATCCGGCACCGCCGAGGATAAGAGCAAGGATGAGAACCGCGATCAAGAGGGGCACTTTTTTCTCCTTTCGGGCCTGGCGTCCTCTTCATGACCGACAGGAAAGCGGTTAAACATCCGCCGCGACGGCTCGTACGGCAAGCGCCGGAAAATAACGAATTGTGGATACGTGAACTCGCGGCGTGAACAGACGCAGGTGAGCCGTCGCGAGCCGACCCGTACCGGCGGACGCGCCGCGGCGCGGCGGCGAGGAGAACGTCAGAAGGCGAAGCCGCCCGGCCGTCCGTTGCGGTCGGCGATGAGACCGGCCAGCGTCGCGACGGCGATCTCCGCGGGCGTACGGGAGCCGATGTTCAGGCCGACCGGCCGATGCACCCGGGCGATCTCCTCGGCCGGCACGCCCAGCTCCGTCAGGAGCCGTACGTGCGGGCCGGGGTGGCGTGGATTGCCGAGCACGCCGATCCACCGGACGTCACGGGTCAGCAGGTCGCGCAGGACGAGCCCGAGGTCGGAGCGGTGGTGGTCGGTGACGACGACGTCCGCCGTACCGTCCAGGTCGGCGGGCGGGGCGGTCACCACCGCGGCGGAGTCGGGCGCCGCCGTCGCCGCGCGCTCGGCGTCCGGCTCCAGCAGGAGACATCGGTAACCGAGCTCGCCGCCGAACCGCAGCAGGCAGTCGGCCACCGGCGAGGCGAACACCGCGACGAGCGTACGGTCGCCCACGTCGCCGGGGGCCTCGCCGTGCGCGACGGCGCATGCCGGGTCGTGCTCGGGTCCGTCGGCCATGCCGCCAGTCTCGCACGGGTCCGGCGAGATTGACCTGAAGCATGGTTGAGGTTGCAGGGTGGAGCACCAGACGTGATCGAGCGAGGGAGAGTCCGTGCACGCCATCCGACAGCATGAGTTCGGCCCGCCGGAGAACCTGCGATACGAGGAGGTCCCGGACCCGCGGCCCGGCGCCGGACAGGTGGGCATCGCCGTACGGGCGTGCGGGGTGCACCTGGTCGACACGATGCTGCGCAGGGGGACGTACGAGGGGCCGTTCGCGCTGCCGGACCTGCCGATGACCCCCGGCCGTGAGGTGGCCGGGGTGGTCGACGGAATCGGCGACGGCGTCGACGAGAGCTGGCTCGGCCGGCGCGTGGTGGTCCATCTCGGCATGGCGAGCGGGGGCTACGCCGAACGCGCCGTCGCCAACGTTGCGGACCTGCACCCGCTCCCCGACGACCTGGAGTACGACGCCGCCGTGGCGATGGTCGGGACCGGCCGCATGACCATCGGCATCCTCGACGTCGCGCAGCCGACGGCGGAGGACGTGGTGCTCGTGACGGCGGCCGCGGGCGGGATCGGCACGATGCTCGTGCAGGCGGCGCGGAACCTCGGCGCCACGGTCGTCGGTCTGGCCGGCGGTGCCGCCAAGGTCGCCCGCGTACGAGAGTCCGGGGCCACCGTCGCGGTGGACTACACGGCGCCGGACTGGTCGGACCGGGTACGGGACGCGCTGGAGGGCCGCGGGATCACCCTGCTGCTGGACGGCGTCGGCGGACCGGCCGGACAGGCCGCCTTCGACCTGCTCGCCCCCGGGGGCCGACTGGTCGTCTTCGGCTGGTCCGGCGGTGAACCGATCCGGTTCGACTCCGCCGACCTGTTCAAGCGCAGCCTGTCGGCGTCCGTCGCCCTCGGCCCCGGGATCCTCCGCCGCCCGGGTGGTCTGCGCGGCCTCCAGGAGAGGGCGCTCGCCGAGGCGGCGGCGGGCCGCCTCGTCCCGGCCGTGCAGACGTTCGCGTTGAAGGACGCCGCGGCGGCGCATGCCGCGTTGGAGACACGCGCCACCGCCGGCAAGGTGGTCCTGGTGCCGTGACGGCCCGGAGGTAAGGCGGGATCCGCGGTGCTCAGCACTTCTTGAGCACCGCGCTGATGGCCTTCTTCTCGGCGGAGTCGACGGACAGGCCCCAGACGTACTTCACGCTGACGTAGGCGCGGATGTAGGTGCAGCGGAAGGCGCGGCGCGGCGGCAGCCAACGCGCGGGGTCCTTGCCGCCCTTCTGCTGGTTGACGGGATCGTCGGCGGTCCACAGCTCGGGATGCTTCAGGTCGTTGGCGAAGGCGCGGCGCTTGGCGGTGCTCCAGGACCTCGCGCCGGAACGCCAGGCCTCCGCCAGCGCCACGAGGTGCTCGATGTCGACCTTGTGGGGATTGGTGAGGTACTTCCCGTCGTACGGGCTGTACCAGCGGCCTTTCACGGGGTAGCAGTCGGAGCCGACGCGCACGTGCGCGCCGTCGCGCTTCAGGACGACCTCGCGGGTGTTGCACCCGTGGCCCTGGTCGATCCACTGGGGGAACTTCGCGCGGCTGTACCCGGAGAGCGTGCCTTCGCGGCGCACTTTCAGCCTGGCCAGTTCCTTCTTCGCCGTCGCCGTGGTGGGCGGCGACGGCGGCGCGGCGGAGGCGGGGGTAGCGAGGGCGACGGACAGCAGGGGGAGAGCGGGCAGGAGGGCGGTGACGGCGATCGCGCGTCTCACGGGCAATCTCCTCTCGGGGGGCTTCCCATGCGCGAGAGTCGCTCCCCCGAGCCACGCCGGAGCGATCACAGAGTGAACCGGGTATGGCGTTATGCGAGTCAAGTGGTAACAAGCGCCATTTACCGCACTTTGCCGGTGGTGTCATCACTCCGGGAAAGGTTCGGAGAGCCGGTGATCGACCCGCCGAGCCATCGGCCGGGGGTCGGCGGATTGGACTGCTCGAGGGCGCGGATCGGTGAAGGGATCACCGCTCCGGCGCACCGCCGCGACCCGGCGATCCCCGAGTTGTCCACAGGGTGTGTGGATAAGTGGGTGCGCCCGTGGCGGCGAAGTCGAGCTGCGGACCGCCGAAACGGCCGGTTATCCACAGGCGGTGGAGAACATCCTCAGGTCGACAGGGTGATCCCGGCCGTCGTCGATCCGGACGCCGTACGCGGAACCGGGCCGGAGTCGTACGCCAGATACGAAACCGCAGGTCAGCGCGGATCACCGACTGATCGGAACGGGAGGCCGCGCGGGGCCCCGCGGATCCGCGCCGTACGTCCCGCGCCGGGCGTCGTCCTTCACCGCCGCGCCGCCCCGGCTCATCCATGTCCACATGATGTCCACCGAGTGGTCCGGCCCCAGCTCACCCCGATTCTCGAGCGAACGAGACGCCGATACCTCCGCCGCAGGTGCGCCTCAACCGGGTATACGGGGATTGTGAGGCAATTGACCGCCTCGACGCTGAAGAACCATGGAATCCAGATGTTCCGCGACCCACGGGGGGAAGCGGCACGGGCTTGCCGGGGTGGTTGCTAGGCTGCGGTAACGCAGTGCTAGTCGAGGTTTGAAGGGGTTCCCATCGTGAAGAAGCTCATCGTTCTCGCGCTGGTCGCCCTCGGTGGTTTCGCGGTTTGGCGCCGGCTTCAGCAGGACCGGGCCGAGCTGGACCTGTGGACCGAGGCGACGTCGTCCGACAGCTGAGAGATGTCTTGACCGTGCCGGCGAGGGCATACGGGGGGTGGGCGTGGACGACGAGTCGCGGATCACGCTCGCCTGTCTTGACCTCGCCGGTACGACCGTCGCCGACGACGGAATGGCCGAGCGCGCCTTCACCGAGGCCCTGGTAACCCAGGGCATCGTCGCCGGCACCGATTCCTACCGCCGTGCCATGGCCCGGGTGCACGCCGCCCGCGGCAGGTCCAAAATCGACATCCTCCGCGACGTCTTCGCGGACGAGGACCGTGCCCAGGCCGCCAACCACGCGTTCGAGCAGGCGTACGACTCCATCATCGACCGGGTCGGCCTCTCCCCGATCCCCGGCGCGGAGGCGGCGATCGACGCACTCGCCGCGTCCGGAGTTCGCATCTGCCTGATGACCGGCTTCGGCAGCCGGACGCTGGGCCACATCATCGACACCCTCGGCTGGTGGAAACGCGCCGACCTGCTCCTGTGCCCCGCCGACGCGGGCGGCCGCGGCCGCCCGTACCCCGACATGATCCTCAAGGCGGCGCTCCACGTGCAGGTCGACGACGTCCGCCATATCGCCGTGTGCGGTGACACTGAGAGCGACATGCGCAGCGGCCATCGTTCGGGCGCCTCCATCGTCGCGGGCACCCTCACCGGCGCTCACGACCGCGCCCGCCTGGAAGCCGCCGGCGCGACCCACATCCTCAGCAGCATCACCGAACTCCCCATGATCGTCGAAGCCGTAGGATGCCCCGCCACCACGCCGCACGGCGATCAGGTGGCACCATGACGAGCGGGCAGCCCCCATCCCCCGGTAGGCTGTAGGGCGATCTCCAGGGGCCATAGCTCAGTTGGCAGAGCGCCTGCTTTGCAAGCAGGAAGTCCGGGGTTCGAATCCCCGTGGCTCCACCAGCCAAAACGCCCCCGTCCCGATCTTCGGACGGGGGCGTCGGGCCATTAGGCCACCGGGACAAGGGTTCCGGGGGAGCATCTTGTCCTCATCCACGGCCGTGGTCAGGATTGCCCGCAGCAGCCGATATGCCTTGGCCGCCGTCGAGATTGAGACACCGGCGCTCAAGAGGTTGCCCGCCAGGTCCGGACCATCTGAGGCGTCATCTTCCGGTGGCGCTCCCCGGAGGCCCCTGGTCTGCTTTCCTGGCGGATGGGACGACGACGGACGGGATGATCAGGCAGGGGAACCGTGCGGAGGTCCGCTAGGCGTTCACAGGTCGCGTTCGAGACGCGCTGCGACCTCTCGGTACCGGCTGACCGGCACCAAGTGCACGCCGTCGAAAGCGCCGCTGTCGCGAATGGCCAAGACCTGCGCGCATGCCGCGTCCACCCCGGCATCTCGGTCTCGCGCAACATTGTCGACCAACTGGTCGGGGATATCGATGTCGGGGATGGCGGCCGCCAGGTTACGGGCCATGCCTGCGCTGGCCAGCACCATTACCCCGGCATAGACAGGAACATCCAGACTGACGCTCTCGCGCCAGCGCAGCAGAGCATCGACCGAGTAGCTGACCTGGACGAACACAAAGTCCGCAGCGCTCTTCCACGCGGGAACCGGGCGCAGACCAGACGTGACGCCGACCCGGAAGGGCTGACAGCCGGCGAACGTTGGATCCTCGGACGCGCCACGTGTTTCTTCGATCATGGCCCGCACCGTCAGCTCGCTGGTGCGCCCGCCCGCGGTGGGCTTGTCGCCATAGACGAACAAGAACCGATCCACCCCATATGCGGCGGCCGTCAGCAAGTCCCTGCGAAACCCCAGCAGGTTGCGATCCCGGGAGTTCAGACATGCGATGCCACGAGCCCCCATCGTTTGAACCTCGTGGGCGACCGCCACGCTCGACACCGTCGCCCGCCCAATGTGGTTGTCAGGAATCAAGAACGTGTCCGCTACCGGGCTCAACACACCAATCTGGTGACGCACCCGCGTCAAGTCCGGACGGGCAGGCGGTTCGATCTCACAGACCAGCTCGAAACGACGATCAGGCATGCCGTCACCCTACCGACGACGCTCCAGGCGGCAGCCGGTTTGACGTGCCCGCTGCGCGCCCGTTCGAGCGGGCGATCGCAAGCTGCTTCAAGAGCCGTTTCGCGGTGTGCCGCGAAGCCTGCGACCAGCGCTGGTCGCAAGCGATCTTGTGCAACTGGTCTGCGAAGCGCTCGACCTCCGCTACACGATGTACATCACCGCGTCGGCCATGCCGCAGCTCCCTCAGGGCTGAGGCCAATCACGGCTGGCATATCCCACTCGACGGTGGGAGGTGCCAGCCGTTTGCCATGGTGGATCAGGTTGGGCAGTACCGGGACCGCAGTGAGAGCAAGTGCCGGGGTCGTCAGCCGCCCGCGAAGCTCAGGCCCACAAAAAGATGACTACGAGCATGACGGCCGAAAATGCGGCCAGGCAACCCCCAGACCGCCGTGCCTGGCCATAACCCATCCCACGCCTTACGGCATAGTGATCGGCCAACCCGCGAGGCCGATCCAGGGCGACGAGGAGACCGTAGACCAACGGCACAAGCCAGATCAGGCCGAGAAGGTTGCTCCCGGGATGCACGTGTCTCCAGTGGTCGTACACGCCCCAGCCCCCGTCTCCGCACCAATGGCTCGATCCGCCTTAGATCCGCCGACGTGGGCCGAGGTTCCCTCCGCTTTCAGGCACGGCGTGGTCGACGGTGGTGCCGATGGCCTCCACGCTGGGACGGGCGCTGGGCATAGCCTCTGGCCATGCCGAGCCTCGAGATCACACCAATAGGTACGGTCCGGAATGACCGGACGGATATCCAGCACACGGACAACTGGGGCGCCGTCCGCAGCACGATCACCATCGACGAGCGCTTCGGCGAGGCGTGCCTCCAGAGTCTGGAGGGCTTCTCCCACGTGGAGGTCCTCTTCGTCTTCGACCAGTTCCCGGAGCGCGAGGATTACCGCGAACCCCGCCCCTACCGCGGCCGCTCCGACCTCCCGCCCGTTGGCGTATTCGCCGGCCGCGGCCCCGGAAGACCGAACCGCATCGGTGTGACGTGCTGCGCCATCGAATCCGTCCACGGCCGCGAACTGACGGTGGTGGGCCTCGACGCGGTCTCGGCCAGCCGGTGAACGTCAAGCAGCCGGAATGGGTCAGCCGCCTGATGTCGGAGTACTTCCAGCCGTAAGCGGGGTCTGGGGGCGAAGCTCAACGCTCGGTGAAGCCGGCCCCGGCGCAGGCCTTATCGGGAGAAGTCGCCTTGCGGAGCGGCCTGTCGCCGAGCCTTTGGCGCGGCCTCGGCATCAATCGTGGCTGATCAGACTCCAAGGCCTCGCAGGAAGCCCGTGCCGGCGGATCGGACCGGATCCGGTCTTTCCCGGGATACGCCGTGGCCGGCCGCCCGCCGGCCCGGCTCCTGCGGCTTATGGTTGGCCCATCGGACTCCGGAGGTGTGAGCATGCCGCGCATGGAAACCCCGTCCGCGCGCTGATGCGACTCGACGACCGACTCCTGGGTGCCCGGCTCTACTACCGACCGCTGCCGCCGCTCCGCATGGACATCGCCCGTACGGTCGCCGCTGCCACCCTCGTGTCGCTCTTCGCCGCCCTCACCGGGAACCTGTTCTTCCTCGTTCTCCCGATTCCCGCCATCGCCGCAGTCTGGTACCGGCGAGCCCGTCACGATCGCCGATCCGGCTGACCGAGAAGCGCCTCCGGTGGGGGCACAGGCTCCAGGATCCCCGGGCCGGCCAGAGCGGCACCGTCGGGTGCCGACACCGCCGGCGGCGTACGGCCGCGCCGTGCTATCGGCCGGTCACCACGGGGCGGTCCGAGGGAATTCCCCACTCGCTCCAGGACCCGTCGTACACGGCCAGCTCCCGGTACCCGGCGAGCCTGGCCGCGAGTGCCAGGACGCAGGCGGTGACCCCCGAACCGCAGCTGAAGATCAGCTTTTCGCGGTCCTCAACGAGACCCGCGAAGATGCCTTCCAGCTCAGCGACGGGCAGCATCAGTCCCTCCCGCTGAACCTCGCCGAACGGCAGGTTGACCGCTCCCGGCATATGGCCGCCGCGCAATCCCGGGCGGGGCTCGGGGGCCGTACCGGAGAACCGGTCCCGAGAACGGGCGTCGAGGACCGTTGAGGATGGATCGATCAGGGCGGCCGTCACCTCGTCGCCGCCGACGATCCACCCCGGTCGCGGGCGGGCTGTGAAGCTCCCAGGGCGCGGTGCGGGTGCGGGCCGCCCGCTTTCCACTGGCAGCCCGGCTGCTTCCCAGGCGGGCAGGCCACCGTCGAGTACGGCGACCCGGTCGAAGCCCATCGCCTGGAGCATCCACCATGCTCGGGCGCTGGAGTAGATCCCTGCCGTGTCGTAGACGACCACCGTGCTGTCGTCATCCAGTCCGAGGGAGCGCATCTCGTCGGTGAACCGATCTGCCCCGGGCATCGCATGGGGCAGCGGATCGGAGTGGTCGGACAGTGCCCCGTCGATGTCGAAGGGCCGTGTACCCGGGATCCGCCGAGGGGCGCCGCGGTGCACTCCCACCGACGCATCAAGCACGACCAGGCCGGACGTACCCAACCGGCGCGCAAGCCAGTCGGCGGTAACGAGCGGGCCGAATGGTTCAGGGGCAGTTCCTGTCAACGCCTCGTCGGCTCGTTCCACGCAACGCCCTCCTCAGGACCCGCCAACCGGGGCCGCATCCTAGTACTACATAGCTAGATCTGGATGACCTGGAGGCGCAGTCGTCGCTTGACGTGGTGCCTGCGTGCTTCGGCTTGATGGGCGCGCCGGACGATTGACCAGTAGAGCCCCTGGTCAACCATGTGATCGTCGTTGTCGATCAGGTTGAACAGGCGGCGGACCTCGCCGATGGATAAGGCGATCAGCCGGCGGATCGGGTGCGGAGGCGCCTCGTCGGTGTCGCATGAGGATTCGTGCTGATTCGCCGGGTGTGCGACGTCAGGTGCTGGCGGTCGTCCACAGGTCGTGGATCCCCTTTTTACCGGCAGAACGCCCGCATGCTCTGCCAAGTGAACGGCGAGGCGTCGCACCGTGTGCAATCCGGAATACCCCCACAGGTCGAACCACACGACATCCTCTTCGGCCAGCGCGCCGTGGCGCCGTCCCGGCGATGTCCTACGGGCGTGGCGTCCGGTCACCCTCCAAGTCCCTGAAGGAAGTCCGCGATGGCGGCTCGGACCGCATCCGGTCTCTCCAGGTGCACGTCGTGACCGGCCCCCGGCACCGTGACCACGGTCGTGTCCGGCCGGTCACGCGCGATCTCGCGCGCGGCGTCGGCGGAGAAGAAGCCGGACTCGGCGCGCACGACGAGGGTCGGACAGGACACCCGCCTCCACTCCGGCCAGAACGAACGCTGAGACAGCTCCACCACGGACCGGACCATGAGCTCCGGTTCGAAGCGCGGCCACCATCCGCCCTGCCGTTCCTCCAGTCCGGCCGCCCATCCCGAGCCCACCGGGCCGCCGCCGAAGAACTCGATCGCCGCATTCTGCGAGCCGAATGGCACGGGCCATGACGCGAGCCAATCCTTGATGGCGCTCGGGAGGTCGGCGTCGGGGTTCCCGGAGCCTGCCTCGACCAGCACCAACGCCTGGACCAGGTCGGGACGGGTGGCCGCCGCGAGCATGGCCGTGTGACCGCCCAGAGACTGCCCTATCAGGACGGGCTCTCCCAATTCCAACTCGTCGATGATGGTGACGACGTCGGCGACGTAGGCCGCTCGGGACACATCGGCCGGATGCCGCTCACTCGCGCCATGCGCACGCTGATCGAAAGCCACGACGCGGTGTCGCTCCCGCATCCACCCGGCGGTCGTATCCCACTCTCCGGAGTGACCGGCCAGCCCATGGATCAACACGACCGGCGACCCGGACCCGCCGTAATCGCGGACCGCCAGGCGGACCCCGTCCCTGACCACGATGCGTTCCACCCAGTCCACCATGGGCCCTCCGTTGCGAATCGGCATCTGACCCCTCATCGGGGAACGATCGCCGGCCGGCCTCAACCAGGACCGCTTCGCCCGCGCCGCGATCGCGTACGGCCGTCGTTGTCAAACGGGTTCTGAGGCGGCCTCCCCAGGTTGGAGTGCGGCGGCGTCCGGCTTGGTCGGCCCGGCGGGGACCAGCAGGAAGACCTTCGGGCTGAGGCGTTCCATGTCGCCGCCTCGTGCGCAGATGAGGCCGGCGGCGAAGTCGACGAGTTGTCTGGCCTCGTCGTCCGTCATCGCCGTGAGGTCCATGACGACCGGAACACCCTTACGGAAGTAGTGCCCCACGTAGAGCACCTCGTTGTAGTCGCGTGGCCGCAGCCTCTTCACGATGCCCGTCGTGGTGCCCGGCTCGGCAGGTGTCGAGGGAATCAGGAGGAAGACCTTGGGACCGAGGCGTTCCATGTCGCCGCCGCGCCCGCAGATGAGGCCCGCGGAGAAGTCGACGAGTTGTCTGGCCTCGTCGTCCGTCATCGCCGTGAGGTCCATCACGACCAGAACGCCCTTACGGAAGTAGTGCCCCACATACCGGACGTCGTTGTAGTCACGAGGCCGCACTGTCTCGACTATCACGGCCCCAGTCTTCCGCAGCCACCAGGAACATCAAGGCTCCTGGGCGTACGCCTGCGGTCGTGGCGGCCGCAGTACGCGACACCGGCCGCTGATGCTGACCTGACGTGACCGGGTTGTGTTGGTATAACGCAGAGTAGCCAATGAGGCGGCCTCGGCTCTGCAGGATCTCGTCAGCGCTTGACGGTGCCCGGATCCACGCGTACGGAAAGTGCCCCGTACGCGCGCGGTCCGCGCGTGCGGGGCACCGCTCCGGCAGGGCCGCTCAGCGACCGGTGGTCGCGATCAGCGGCTCGTGGCCTTGCCCTTGGTCCAGGTGGATTCGAGGTCTCCACCGTTCCGCGTCGTCGTCTCCTTGCGGACGGTGTTCTGCGCGGAAGTGGACGTGCCTCCCGCGAGTCGGACCGCGATCTTGTCCTCGATGTCCTTCGGGGCACCGCCCTGGTAGCCGTTGAAAATGATCGAGAAGATCAGTGGCTGCCCGGTGTCGTCCTTCACGTAGCCGCTCAGCGCGGTCACGCCGGTGAGCGTGCCGGACTTCGCGTGGACGTTCCCGGCCGCGGGGGTTCCCTTCATCCGCGAGGCCAGGGTGCCGCCGACGAACTGGTCCGGCTGGCCGGCGATGGGCAGCGCGTTGTACCAGGTCGAGAACCAGGGCTTCGCCTGTACGGCCTTGAGGATGACACTCACCTGCCGGGGTGTCGTCTGGTTCGTACGCGAGAGCCCCGAGCCGTCGGTCTGCTTCACCTTGGTGGTGTCGACGCCGAGCGTCTTCAGGTACCGGGCGGTCGCGGCGATTCCCGCCGCGCGGGTGCCCTTGCCGGCGACCTTGTGGCCGATCGCCTTGGTCAGGATCTCGGCGATCTGGTTGTTGCTGAGCTTGAGGAAGGGCGTCGCAAGCTGGGACAGCGGTATCGACCGCCGGGTGGTGACCATCGTGGCGATCTTGGGGTCGCGGCCCGCTTGGTCGCCCCCACGACGGTGACTCCATGGGCCTTGAGCGCGCTGCGGAAGACGTCGGCCGCGTACTGCGTCGGGTTCGGCGCGGTCGAGAGATGGTCCTCCTTCCCGCCGTCCGCCGGGTAGGAGCCGGTGACGACGATCGTGTCGGTGCCGCCCGTACGGTCGACCGACACGGTCGAGCCCGTTCCCGCCTTTCCCGTCGTCGCCCGATTATCGATCTTCACGACGCTCGTCGGAGGATTCAGCGCGACGTTGACGGGCCGCCCCTCCTGGCCGGGGGTGATGGTCACGCCGATCGATCCGGCGTCGAACACGTCGTCCGGCGAGACGTTCAGCGCCGAGATCCCGGCCGCGTAGGAGTAGGGCAGGTCCGACGAGTCCCAGCCCGGCGGGGTGTACTGCCGGTCGAACCAGGTGTCGTCGGCGACCAGGCTGCCCTTGATCTTCTTGATGCCCTTGGCCGCGACCGCGGCGGCGATCTTGTCGTAGTCGGCCGCGCGCAGGGTCGGGTCGCCGGTGCCCTTCAGGTACAGGTTCCCGCCGCGCGTGTAGACGCTCGTACGGAACCGGTAGCCGGCACCGAGGATGCCGAATGCCGCGGTGGACGTCTCGATCTTGTTGTTCGAGCCCGGGATCTTCTGCGCGTCGGAGTCACGGTCGTAGAGGATCGCGCCGGTCTTGGCGTTGCGGACGATGACGCCGATGCTCGCGCCCTTGAGGCGGCTGTCCGTGAGGATGTTGTCGATGTCGGCCTTGAGGTCGCCACTGGTGGCCGCCGTCGGCGTCACCGTGTTCGTATCCGTCTGGGCGAGGGCCACGGCCGCCGTCGCGACGACCGCGCCGCCCGCCATTACGGCGATCGTCCCTTTCAAAGATCGACTCATGACAACCGATGGTAACGATCAAGACACGCCGCCTACGCAAGACTTGCGGTATTCGCCCGATATCCGCCCACCGAATTCGGGGGCGACCATGCGTTGAAAACGGGGTAAATCCCCGCTGACCTTGGAGAATTCACCGCTCGCATAGCGCGGCTCATGGGGTTCTCACAGGCATCCTGACAGCCGGCACCGACACTTCCGGACCCACCCATCAGGGGGCCGGAAAATGTCGGCGGGGTCGGCCATGCTCTCTCGCGGGTTCCCCGAGAAGAGAGGCTTCCCCATGTCGATCCCTGTCTCCGGCCGGCGCGCAGGCGCGTGTACGGGACGGTCCGTGAACTCATCGGTCCCGTTCTGGGGCGGGTCACCGGCCGCTGACCGGCCGTGCCGGGCGCGTGTCGAAGGGCGCCGGCGATGACCGAGTGGGAGCGGCGGAGCGTGGTGCGGGTGGTTCCGCCCGCCCGGCCGCGAAAGCTGGCGAAGGTCCCGTTCGTGGAGCTGGCGGAGGGGCGGCTGCAGGGCGTGGTGTCCAGCGGATCGGACATCGCCCGGGTCTATGTGTCCTCGATCGCGGCGGGCACCCACACGTACAGCTGCGGTACGAACAACAACCGGCCCTGCGGCGGGCTGTACGGCGCCCCGTGCAAGCACCTGCGGGCGCTCGTCAGCGAGGCGGTGCTGCAGTACGGCCTCGACCGCGTCGCCCGCTACCTGCGGGTCGACGTCGGTGAGGGCGAGGACCTGATCAGTCGCCTGGACGGAGGGCCGGAGCGCGCGCCGGCCGCGGGGGTGTTCAGCCGCTTCCTTCGCCACCTGGCCTATCTGGAGCTTCCGGACACGACGGAGCCGATCGCCGAGTTGCAGTGGTTCCCGGCCACGAGGGAGGTGGGCTGATGCTCGGGGTGCAGCTCGCGGCCCTCCTCGACGGCGCGGTGCCGGGAGTGGCGGAGACCCTCGACCTGGTGGCCGGATTCGACGACGCCCTGGTGTACGGCCTGGGCCGGATGGACGAGGAGCAGACGGGACGGCTCGCCGCCATGGCGGGCGCGCTGCGCGACACGCCGCTCGGCCCCGCGGTGGGCGAGGCGGTCGAGAAGATCAGGGCGGGTTCGGTCGGGGACGAGCAGTTGGCCACGCTCGCCGGCGCCCGTACCGCACTGCTCGGCGCGGTGCACGACGCACAGCTCGGCCGGTTCGACGCGGCACTCGGCCGGGCCAGGGCCGCGTGGGAGGAGACACCGGCCGCACCGGTGGACGGCCCGCTCGGCGCGAGCCGGTCGTGGCTGCAGGAGCTGGCGATCACGGGCTGGCGGGGCGTCGACCACGACCTCGTCTCCTCATCCGACCAGGCCATCTCGGCCCTGCTGGCCGAGCCGCGCCTGCGCGGGGCGGCGGTGCTGCTCGACGGGCTGGCCGCGGAGCTGCGGGCCTCGTGCCCGGTGACGACGATGGACCGCGTGCCCGCCCGGCGCTGGGCCGACCTGTGGGCCCGCGCCCTGCTCCTCTCTCAGCCGGGGACGGGCGGCCCCGCGCACGTCGGCGTGGTCTCGGGGAGGCTGCTGCCGCTCGGCGTCGACGTCCATGAGCACGGTACGGCCGTGCAGGTGCAGGTCCATGGGGTGCTCGAGGCCGCCGACGGTTCCTCCGCCCGTCTCGTACGGGCGAGCGTGACGGCGGCGAAGGTCGACACGATCGTCGGACCGACGCTGTGGCGGCTGCTGGACAGACATCCCGTACTGCTCAAGGCACTGGCCGAGCACCGGAGCGTGGACCTGGCGGAGCTACCCGTCACCGCGGGCGGGGACCTGATCTGGCGGGACGACCAGGCGACCCTGGGGGAACCGGCGGATCCGTTCGCGACGGCCCGGCTCCGGCTCACCGACGCGCTCGCTCCGGCGGTCCCTCCCCTGGAGCGCCATCCGGTGCGGATCGCCGAGCCCGTCCTGCTCGAGGGGTACACGATCGACGGCGACGCCCTGGCCCTGGACGAGCACAGCCTCACGGTCGACCTGGAGCGGTTGCCGAGCTGCGGGCCGCTGACCCCGGAGCTGGTGGCGGCGTCATCGGCCTGCATCGGCCTGGTCCGGTGGGAGGCCGGCCGGTGGACGCTGCAGCCGCTGGCCGTGCGGGCGACGGTCAAGCGCAAGGCCGTGGCGGCGCACGGCGGCGACTGGGCGCTCGGCCCCACGGATCCGAAGGTCGTGAAGGCCGAGGCCAGGGCCGGTGACGCGGTGGCCGTGCTGCGCGAGCGGGCGGGGAGGTTGTTGCGGCGATGAGCGACCAAACGCCCGGTGCGGTGGCGAGCGGTCAGACGTCCGGTGCGGCGATGGGTGAGCCGACCACGGCGGTGGGCGAGGCGGCCGGGGCGAGAGACGCGGCCTCGTCGGCGGACGAGAACCGGCGGCAGGTGCTCTACTGGCGGCTGCTGGCGCGGATGTTCGACCACGAGGAGCAGCCCGCGCTGGAGGCGGCGAGCGTGGCGATCGTCGAGGACATCGGGCTGCCGCCCGCGCTGCTCGATCCGTCGGTGTCGGTGGACAACCTCGTCCAGCGCTTCCCCGATCTCCAGGCGGAGCTGGACGGGCTGCTGACCGCCGGCGACGACGACCAGCGGGTGCGCCGCGCCGCGCTCGTCTCGAAGCTGCTGCTCAACGTGCTGTCGACCGGGTCCGGCGGCGTGACGGCCAGCCGGCTCGCCGACTGGCAGCGGGACGCCGGGTGGCTGAAGCGGGCGCTCGGCGCGGAGGGCGCCTGCGAGCTGGCCGGGGTGCTGTCGGGGCTGGAGGGCGACCTCGTGAGCCGGATGCGGCTGCGTGAGGTGCTGGCCGATCCGGCGCTGGCCCGGCAGCTCACGCCGAGCATGTCGCTGATCGAGCAGCTCCTGCGCGACAAGTCGAACCTGTCGGGCGTGGCGCTGGCCAACGCGAAGGCGCTGATCCGCCGCTACGTCGACGAGGTCGCCGAGGTGCTGCGCACCCAGGTCCAGCAGACCAGCGTCGGGGCGGTCGACCGGTCGGTGCCGCCGAAGCGGGTGTTCCGCAATCTCGACCTCGACCGCACGATCTGGAAGAACCTCACCAACTGGGACCCGGAGGAAGAACGGCTGTACGTCGACCGGCTGTTCTACCGGCAGACCGCCAAGCGCACGACGCCCGCCCGCCTGATCGTGGTGGTCGACCAGTCCGGGTCGATGGTCGACTCGATGGTGAACTGCACGATCCTGGCGTCGATCTTCGCCGGCCTGCCGAAGGTCGACGTCCACCTGATCGCGTACGACACCCGGGCCCTCGACCTGACGCCGTGGGTGCACGACCCGTTCGAGGTGCTGCTGCGGACGAAGCTCGGCGGCGGCAACGACGGGCCGGTCGCGATGGCCATGGCCCGCCCGAAGATCACCGATCCGCGCAACACGGTGCTGGTGTGGATCTCCGACTTCTACGAGTTCGACCGCTCGCAGCCGCTGTTCGACGGAATTCAGGCGGTGCACCGGTCCGGGGTGAAGTTCATCCCGGTCGGGTCGGTGAACAGCTCGGGGCACCAGAGCGTGAACCCCTGGTTCCGACAGCGTTTCAAGGATCTCGGCACGCCCGTGATCTCAGGCCACATCCGCAAGCTCGTCTTCGAGCTGAAGAACTTCCTGGACTAAGAGGAGAACGATGACCGACGAGATGCTGCGCGCCCCGGCCGAGGTCAAGTACGCCGAGGAGCTCGACTGGCTGGAGTCCGTCGACGACGGGCCCAAGCCGTTCTCGTGGCGGCTCAGCCCGCGGATGGTCCGGCTGTTCATCCTGGGCTCCGAGCGGTCCGACGGGCTGGACCGGGAGATCTCGCAGAAGTGGTTCGGCGACCGGAGCTTCGTCGAGCGGAGCATCGTGACGCTCGCCTCCGACCGCGGTCTGCTGCTGATCGGCGATCCCGGCACCGGCAAGAGCTGGCTCGCCGAGCTGCTGTCGGCGGCCATCTGCCGTAACTCGACGATGGTCGTGCAGGGGACGGCGGGCACCACCGAGGACCACATCAAGTACTCGTGGAACGTCTCCATGGTGATCGCCAAGGGGCAGTCCCGCCAGTCGATGATCCCTTCGCCGATCATGACGGCGATGGAGCAGGGGATGATCGGCCGGTTCGAGGAGCTGACCCGGTCGACGAGCGACGTGCAGGACGCCCTGATCTCGATCCTGTCCGAGAAGTACGTCTCGATCCCCGAGCTCGACGACGACAACATCGTCTTCGCCAAGCCCGGTTTCTCGATCATCGCCACCGCCAACAGCCGTGACCGGGGCGTGAACGACCTGTCGTCCGCGCTCAAGCGGCGGTTCAACTTCGTCCGCATCCCGGTGGTGACGAGCAAGCGCAGCGAGGCGGAGATCGTCCGGTTCCGTACCGCCGAGCTGATGCGCCGGCACCGGATCGACCTGGAGGTGCCGCCCACGCTGCTGGACATCCTGCTGCAGAGCTTCGCCGACCTGCGCGCCGCGGCGGCCTCGGCCACCAGCGACGACGAGAAGCTGGAGTCGGCGCTGTCCACGGCCGAGCAGATCGGCGTGCTGGAGGACGCCATCCTGCACAGCCAGTTCTTCGGCGACCGCACGCTCCGCGCGGAGACGCTCGCGGGTTCGCTGGTGGGTTCGCTCGCCCGGCGCAGCCCGGAGGACCTTGCGATCCTGAACAAGTTCTGGCACGGCGTGATCGAGCCGCGCAGCAAGGAGGACGACGGCGGGTCATGGCAGGCATTCCTGGAGGGCGGCCGGCAGGCCCTGGGCACCCTCTCTTGACGTCCTCCCCCGCTTAGGGCGGGGGATTCCAACCAGCTTTACCTCAAGGAGGGAACAGGTTGAGGTTCGCCGTTCATAGCCCCGCCCAACGGCTGGAGGGCTCCCCGCCCGGGAGGTCGGTCGGGGTCGGTTGGTCGGGGCAGGCACGTCACCGTCCGCCCGACGGCGATATCTCTGATGTTCTTGGCCGCGTTCACATCCGCATGATCGGCATGCCCGCAGGCGCGACAACGAAAGACCGCTTGGCTCTCACGGCTCTCCGCAGCGCAGTGCCCACAGGCATGACAGATCTGGGACGTGTACGCGGGATCGACCTTCTCCACCCGGCCCGGCGCCTTCTGCTCCAGACGGGTCACCAGGAGACCCCAGCCGGCAGCGTGAATGGAACGGTTGAGTCCGGCCTTGGCCCGTACGTTCGTGCCCGGCGCGTCGAGGGTGCCGCGAGCGGACCGCACGATGTTCTTGATCTTCAGGTCTTCGACCCGGATGAGGTCGTAGCGGCGGGACAGGGCGGTGGAGGTCTGCTCCACCCAGTCCTTACGCCGGTCGGTCTCACGTGCCTTGATCCGGCCGATCGCCGTCTTGACCCGCGCCCGCCGATTCGACCCCGGCTTCGCGCGCGCCAACCTGCGCTGCAGACGTCGCAGGCGGTTGGCCTCGGTCTTGTGCAGACCGGGCACCGTCTGCGACCCCGCCGCCAGCCAATCGAACGATTCTCTGGCCTCGGTCAGCTGGCGGGACTGCTCGGCATAACCCGGCGCGCTCGCCCGGCCCGGCCGCCAGTGCTGGTGCTGCTCGACCGCGAGATTCCACACATATCGGGCGTGCGAACAGTGGTCCAGCAGCGCCTGCTCTTGAGCGGGCGTGGGCGCGAGCCGGAACCGCATGCCCGCACCCTAACCACCACCACTGACATTCCGAGGAGGGAGCGGCGTTTGGATCCCGGTTTGACGTTCGGGGTTTTCACGCCGCGATGCCGATGAGCGGATCGACGCTTTCGGCCGCCGGCGTGGCGGCGGGTCCGTTCGGAGCGCTGCGTGGGCAACTGCTCGACGCGGCGGCCGCGTTCACCCGGCACAGCGGTACGGATCCGGTGCCCGGCATCCTGGCCGGCATGGTCGACGACGTCGACCGGGCGCTACGGGAGGAGTTGGAGATCTTCCCGGTCTGCCACCACTCGCCCGCCTCGGCGCTGGCCATGGCGCGGCGGCTGCGCGAGAAGCGGCCCGCCGTCATCTACCTCGAACTCTGCGAGGACCTGCGACCGCTGCTCGACGAGCTGCGCAACTGCCGGCTGCCCGTCGCGCTGCAGGCGTTCGCCACCGAGCTGGACGACTTCCCGGCGGCGTGGGCGCCGCTCAGCGTGGTGGCGCCCGTCACCGAGGCGTCGGCCGAGTACCAGGCCATCGCGTACGCGCTCGACACGCCCGGCGTCGAGCTGGTGCTGGTCGACCGGTCCACGGACCACGTCTTCCAGTGGGAGCCCCGTACACCGCCGGAACCCGCGCCCGGACCCGCACCCGCGGCGGACGGCGGCGAGGACGCGGCCCTGCACGGTGACGCGGTCGGCATCGAGATCGGTGACCTGCGTCCCCGCTTCGCCGAGCTCGAGGCGCACCTGCTGCACCACGGCAAGGTCAGGCACTGGTCCGAGTGGTGGGACCAGTACGTCGAACAACCCCTCGTCGGCGCCGACTACGACACGTATCGCCAGGTCATGGTGATGATCGGCAGCCTCTTCCGGCGGCTGCGCCCCGACCGCGACGCCCGGAACGACCGGGACGAGGACCGCGAGCGCTACATGTGGACCCGCATGCGCGAGCACCTCGCCGCCTCCGGGGCCGACCCCGAGCGGTGCCTGTACGTCTGCGGCGCGTTCCACGCGGCCAGCCGCGTCGAGCAGTTCGGCCTGCGCGCCGACGCGCCGTTCGAGATCACCCCACGTACGGCGACCCGCTGGCAGTACGGCCTGATCCCCTCGAGCCACTCCGCCATCGAGGCGCAGTTCGGCCTGGCGCCCGGGTCGGTGTCGATCGCCGCGGCCACCTGGGCGAAGGCGGTGAAGGGCAGCGGCGTCACGCCGTACCGGCTGAAGGGCCAGAAGGGGGACAAGCCGAAGGCCGTACGCGCCGGGCGGGCGGCCGATCCGGGCGGGGAGGTCGCGGACCGGCTGTCCGGGTTCCTGTCCCGGCCGCCCGCGCCGAGCGGCATCGACGAGGACGAGCTGCTGGGCTGGTGCGTCGACATCGTCCGGCTGGCCCGCCGCAACGGCTACCTCGCGAGCACGGCCGACGCGATCGCCGTGTACGAGACGTCGATCCTGCTGGCGGGCCTGCGCGGCCGGGGGCGTCCCACCCCGTACGACTTCCAGGACGCCGCGGTCACCTGCATCGAGAAGGACACCGTGCCGGGTCGCCGCGACGTGCGCCGGCTGTGCGAGATCCTGCTCGGCGGCGACCGCGTCGGGCAGGTCGGCTACGAGTCGCTCCCGCCGCTGGCGCGGGACGTGCTCGACCGGCTGGAGCCGCTGGGGCTCGACCTCACCAAGCGCACGATCCAGCGCGCGCTGCTCGACCTCGACGCGAACCCGGAGCTGCGGCCCTGCTCCGACCTGCTGTGGGTGCTGCGCCGCCTGCTGCCGACGGAGGCCGCCCGCCCCATCATGGGCTCGCGGCGGCTGGGCGAGCGCCCCATCCAGGAGAGCTGGGACCTGGCGATCGGCCGGCATCAGCGGTCGATCGTCGAGCTCGGGTACGAGGGCGTCACGATCGAGCAGGTCCTCGAACAGCGGTTGCGCCGGACGGTGGCGGATCCCAAGGCGACCGCGGCGGTGGCGCTGGAGGCCGTGGAGGACGCCATCCTCTACCTCGGCGGCGGGCGGGTCGCCGACGACCTCGGGAGCCGCGCCGTCGAGCTCCTCGCCGCCGAGCGGACCGTGGACGACGCTCCCGACGTGCTGCGCCGGATCCGCAGGCTGCTCGCGTACTACCGCACCACCACGTCCGCCCTGCCGGAATGGTGCGGACGCTTCGTCACCGCCGGGTACGCGCACTACTGCACCCTGCTGCCGACCGCGTTCCTGGACGAGGACACCGGCGTCCGGCAGGTGGCGGCCATGCTGGGCTTCCTGTTCGGCATGGAGGGTCTCGCGCTGTCGCTCGGCTGCGACCACTCCCAGCTCGAGCTCGCCGTGCGGCAGTCGCACCCGGAGACGCCGGCCAAGGTCGCGCTGCTGTGGGCGGCCCGGTCGCAGCTCGGACTGCTGCCGGTGGCCGAGCTGCGCGCGCGGTACGACGAACTGCTGGCCAACCCGCTCGTCGTCCCGTCGATCCCGCTCTACCTCAGCGGGTTCGTCCAGGCGCTCGAGCCGGTCCCGTCCCTGGCTCCCGTCGTGGTGGAGGTGATGTCCAAGGCGTTCGCCCGGCTGCCGGATCCCGTCCTCCTCCCCTGGCTCCCCAAGCTGATCACCACACTGCGGGACCAGGCGGCCGAGCTGGTGCCGGTCCTCGTACGGGAGGCGGGCCGGGTGTTCCCGGCCGCCCTGCCCGCCGTCGACGCCTGGGTCCCGCCCTGGTCGGCGCGCCGGCCGGCGACGCCGGCACCGGCGTCGGTTCCTGCGTCGGCCCGAGTGGTCGCGGACCTCCTGGCGGCCCACCCTGCGGCGTGCGACGCGGTGGCCGGGCTGCTCGGGCACGACGCCGGATGGCGGCCGGCCGCCGACGGCGGAGCCGAGCACGAGCAGGTCACCGACCTTCTGGCCGCCCACGGCGACACGGCTCACGCCGTGGCGGCGCTGCTGGGGAGGGCGTGATCGCGTAGCGGGCCGACCGACAGGCCCCGCTCCCGTACCTCGTCCAGGAGCGAAGGCAGCGCGCCGAGCGTGTTCCTCCACGACTCGGGAGCCGACGTGCAGTCGGAGTCGTGGAGGAGCACGGTCGCTCCCCCTTTCAGGTCGCGCGTGACCGTCGCGAGGACGGACGCGGGGGTGGCCGCACGCGTCCAGTCGCGGCCCCAGTTCGTCCAGAGGACCGGCGTGAGGCCGAGCCGGCGCGCCGCCCGCAACGCCGACGCGCTCAGCACCCCGTACGGCGGCCGGTACCAGCGCGGCACCGTGCCCGTGACGTCGACAATCGTCTCCATCGCCCGCGCCAGGTCGTCGTACGTCGCGGCGGGGCCGCGCAGCAGCATGCAGCGGTGCGCCCAGCCGTGCACCGCGATCTCATGCCCGGCGTCGACCAGCTCCCTTCCCACGTCCGGCGCCTCGGTCAGCATCCGGCCGAGGAGGAAGAAGGTCGCCGTCACCTCGTACTCGCGCAGCGCGGCCAGGAATGCCGGCGTCGAGCGCGGGTCCGGTCCGTCGTCGAACGTCAGCGCCACATGACCGGGATCTCCGACCCCGGCCAGACCGGGGAACAGGCGGCGGCGCAGCGGGCCGATCGAGGTGATCGCCGGTGCCGCGTGCGCGGCGGCCAGGACTCCCGCCGCGGCGGCGGCGGCCCGCGAGCCTCGCCCGCCGGGACGGAGACGGGCGGCGCTCATCGGGACGCCTCCGCCACGGCGAGCTCCGGTGTGCCCGCCGGGTTCCGGTCCGCGGTCACCGTCGCGGTCCGCTCGGCCGCGAGGGCGGCGACGATCGCCGCCGGGTCCGCCGCGACGGCGGGATCCACCGTCCGGGGCCCGGTCAGTGCCGTGAACAGCGTCTCCGGGAGCCGGTCCGCGTCGCGCGCCCACGGTGCCCAGCCGGCCTTCTCCAGTACGGCGGCGTTCGCCCTGCCGTGGCCGGGGAGGCAGCGGTAGCTGAGCAGGGGCAGCCCGGACGCCAGCGCCTCGAGGGAGCTGAGGCCGCCGGCGTTCTGCACCACGACGTCGCAGGCGCGCATCAACGCGGGCATGTCGTCCACCCAGCCCAGGGTGATTCCCGCGCCGGATCGGGCGAGCTTCTCGCGCAGCGCCGTGTTGCGCCCGCAGACCACGACCGGGGTCACCAGCCCGGTCGCGGCGACGTCGGAAACGGTGGCCGCGACGTCGCCGCTGCCCCAGGACCCCGCGGTGATCAGGGCCAGCCGCTCGTCGCCCGGCAGGCTGAAGCGCAGCCGCGCCAGCTCCCGTTCGAGGACCGACGACGGCGGCCGGAACCCGGGGCGCACGGCCGGCGCGCACACTCGTACGTCGGCGGCGCCGAGCCGGTGGGCCTCGGCCGCCGTCGCCGGGTGCAGCGCGAGATGCACGTCCACTCCCTCGGCCACCCAGAGCGGATGCACGGACAGGTCGGTGAGGTACGTGACGACGGGGGCCCGCAGGACGCCGCGCCGCCGCAACCGGCCCAGCGCCTGGCTCGCGAGCGGGTAGGTCGAGACGATGGCCGCGGACTCCGGCGCGGCCGTACGGGCGATGCGCCGCGCGGCGAGCCCGCTCAGGGCCCGCACCGCCGCCGCGAGGTTCCGCCGCCGGTCCAGCGCGGTGAACAGCCGTTCCCAGCTCTCCGGCGCGGCCCGCAACTGCACGGCGTACGACTGCCGCAGCAGCCGTCCGAGCGAGGCGGGGAGCAGGTCCAGGAAGTCATGGCAGTCGACCGAGAACCCGGCCGCGCGGAGCCGCCGGGCCAGCTCGTTCGCCGCGCCGTCGTGGCCCGCGCCGACGCTCGCCGACACGATCGTGACATGGCGGCTGCCGCCAGGTCGGATGAGGGAGGTGTTCACTGCTCGATGCCTGCCTATGTCGTGGTCATCCGGCCTCGTCGGCCGGGTTTCGGGAAGGGGACGTCGGGGCCGCCGGACGGGGGCCGGCGGGGAGGGCGGTCAGGGTCGGCGGCCGCCCCGGATGCGGAGGCGTCCGCACGAGTCACCGCGATGGCTGACCCGGACGGTCGTGAACCGGCCGTGCGCGACGGCCAGCCAGCAGAACCCGCCGACCATGAACACGTCGGCCGGGTACCGGCGCGTCCAGCCCGCGAACAGCACCTCGGGGAGGGCCGTGGCGGCCGGAAGCCGGCCCCAGGCGATGGCGCACGGGCCGCCCGGGGAGACCGCGCGCCGAGCGCCCCGCAGGGTCTCCGGCGCCACCGGCGTCTCGACGACGACGTCGACGAGCGTCTCCGCGTCGTACACCTCCAGCGCGGCCCGGCCCGCCGAGCTCCGACCGAGCCGGACCGCCCACGGGGTGCCGGTCAGCCGGCCCGCGGCGGGCGTCGCGCTGGTGGCCATGGGGGATGCTCCTTCCGCGCCCGGCTTGTCGGGCACGGCACCAGCGTCGTGGGCGGAGGCACTCCAGAGCAGTAGCGCGGTCATCCGATTCGGGGTGGCACCAGGTACACCTTCGGACCTCGTGCCTGCTCCAGGGAGGCCGTTGACCTGCGAGGACGGGGCCACGACGGGTCGGAGACGCGCGTCGTTAGACTCTCGGCGTGATCATCCCGACGGACGAAGAGATCCGCGCGTTGCACGAGCGGCACGCCCCGACGGAGGCGGCCTTCGCGCTCGTTTACACGCACTGCGAGATCGTGTGCGGGATCGCCGAACAGCTCCTCGCCGATGGTCCCCCGGACGTCGACGCGGACCTCGTACGCGCCGGCGCCCTCCTGCACGACATCGGCGTCTACCGCCTGTACGACGCCGCGGGCCGGATCGACGAGGCGGGTTACATCCGGCACGGGATCCTCGGCCACGAACTGCTGAGCGACGAAGGGCTGCCCGAGGCCCTGTGCCGCTTCTGCTCATGCCACACCGGGATGGGCATCACCCGCGAGGACGTCCGGCGGCAGGAACTTCCTCTGCCGGTCGCCGACTATGTGGCGGAGTCGCGCGAGGAGGAGTTCGTCATGTACGCCGACAAGTTCCACAGCAAGACGGACCCGCCGACCTTCGTCACCCCCGGCTCCTACGCCGCCCGCCTCCGGAGGTTCGGCGCGGACAAGGTCGCGAAGTTCACGTCGATGTGCGAGACCTTCGGCGTCCCCGACCTCAGGCCGCTCGCCGCCGAGTACGGGCATCCGGCGGGGTAGGCGGAATCGCCGCCCACAACGTCGATCGCTTCGGGGACACCGGCAGGGTCGACCTGTCCTACCTTGCGGGACTGTCCGCCGACGCGGCTCCCGCCCTCGATCGTCTCCCCGAGCCGCAACGCTCGTGCGTCCTGCGCCATCTCGCGGAATCGCTCCGCTCGGGGGACTCATGGACCCGCTACAACCTGTCCAGGGACCGGGCGCGGGACCTCCTCGGCAGGCGCCCGGCCTTCCGGTCGTCCGCCTGCTGAGGATCGCCGTCACTCCGCCGTCACTCCGCCGGCCTGCGGACGAGGAGACGGCCGTGCAGGAACCGCTCGTTGTCGCCCGGCTCCCGGCGCATCCGGGCGAGCTCCACCAGTCCGGCCTCGCGCGCCAGGCCCGCGAGGTGGTCGATGGACAGCCGGTAGGCCGTGGTCACCTTGTGGTCGAAGGGCTCGGCCGGGTTCGGCGAGTCACCGTCGGTCGTGAAGAAGCCGAGCAGCAGGTGACCGCCCGGGGTCAGCACGCGGGCGAGCTCCGCGAACACGGTGGGCAGCTCCGCCGGAGGCAGGTGGATGAAGGAGTACCAGGCGAGCACCCCGTCCACCGAGCCGTCGGCCAGGTCCAGGGCGGTCATCGAGCCCTGTTCGAACCGCAGGTCGGGGTACTCCTTCCGCGCCAGCTCGATCATCGTCGGCGACAGATCGATCCCGAAGGCGGGGACGCCGAGGGACCGCAGGTGCGCGGTCAGCTGCCCGGGGCCGCAGCCGATGTCCGCGACCTGCCCGGCGCCGGCCCGCACGAACTCGGCGAAGGCGCCGATCATCGCGCGGTCCAGTGGGGCCTCGTCGTGGGCATTGCGAAACAGCTCGGCGTAGAGGACGGCGACGTCGTCGTACGCCGTCCGGATGCTGTCCAGGGAGGATTCGATCACGGTCGACGACCCTAGAGCCCTCGGCGGGCGCCCGGACGGCCTGCGGAGCGGTGCTCAGGCTTCCGCGATGACGACGAGGTAGCCGTCGAGGTCGCGCAGCCAGATCTCGCGGTGGCCGGCGTTCGGGTTGACGTGCACGTCCGTGACGACGTGCGCGCCCACGGCCCGGACGCGTTCCACGGCGGCGTCGAAGGCGGCCGTCGCGAACCAGAGCGCGACGCCGTTGCCGACCGGTCGATCGGGGTCCGCGAGGGTGCCGTGATGGTGCCCGACCTCGAGCCGGTGGAGCTGCATGATCAGGTGGCCGTCCACCAGCAACTGCTCGTACTCGGAGCCGCCGTGACCGCTGGTGGCGCCGAGCACCTGCCGGTACCACCGGCCGGCGCGCTCGACGTCCACCACACAGATCATCGGCTGGGGACGCATCCCGGGCATCGTCTGCTTCGTCATGCTCCGACCATGCCCGTACGGCCGCGGTCCGAGCTTGGACGAATGGGAGCCCGGTGTCGGAGTGGACCTCGGTGCGCGGTGCTACTCGGGGCGACCCCGGCCGAGGGCTTCGGCGATCTCGTCACGGAACTCGGCGCCCGCGAGGTTGTCGCCGTAGTCGCGCGAGTGGACGATCAGACCGTCCCTGACCCGGATCACCATGATGTACGAGAAGACGAACGGCCGGCCCGAGCGGGTCATGGCGCCGTGCAGGTCGTACTCGGCGACGACCACCTCCGGGTCCTCGGTCTCCCGGAGCACCACCGAGTCGACCTTGGTGAAGCGGCGCGCCGGGGCGACCGCCTTGAACCGGGCCCGGTGGCCCTCGCGGCCTTCGAAGCGCTTCGGGACTCCCGGCGGCGCGAACGGCAGCTCGATGACGGAATCCGGCGCGTACAGGTCGGCGAGGTCGTCCCAGGCGTTGTCGGCGGAGGCACGGAGGAAGCGCTCGACGACCTCTCGGGGCGTGGCGGTGGTCGATGTCGGCACGGCAGACTCCAGAAGTCGGGGACCGATAGAATCGGAGTGGTTGCTCCGGTTAGCCAGACGT
Organism: Actinoallomurus sp. NPDC052274; assembly: GCF_040679475.1. NCBI lineage: Bacteria > Bacillati > Actinomycetota > Actinomycetes > Streptosporangiales > Thermomonosporaceae > Actinoallomurus > Actinoallomurus sp. NPDC052274. The sequence goes on along the minus strand of NZ_JBFAUT010000010.1, from coordinate 146,670 downwards.
TACGGAACGATCGCTCCGTTTGTCAACGACGCGGACCGCATCGGTCGGAAGAGGTGAGGCATGCCCGGAGACGCCGAACGTGCGGCCGGCGAGCGGCGGGCGGACGCCCGGCGCAACCGCGCTCGTGTGCTGTCGGTCGCCGAGGAGGTCTTCGCGGCCGACGGGCTCGCGGTGCCCCTGAGTGAGATAGCCCGGCGGGCCGGAGTCGGCCCCGGCACGGTCTACCGGCACTTCGCGAGCAAGGAGGCGTTGTTCGAAGCGGTGGTGATCGACCGGATCGCCCGGCTCGTCGACGACACCTGCGCCCTGGCCTCCGATGACGATCCCGGAGCGGCGTTCTTCGCGGCGTTCGCCATGGTCGTCCGCCAGGTGGCGGTCAACAAGGCGCTCTGCGACGCGCTCACGGCGGAGTCGGGGCGGGCGATGGCGGTCGGGCCCGAGCTCGGAGAGCGGTTCCGCGCCGCGCTCGCGGTGCTGCTCGAGCGGGCCCAGCGGACCGGCGCCGTACGCGCCGACGTGACCGTGGACGACGTCCAGCGCCTCGTGCACGGCTGCGTGCGAATGGAGCAGGCGGGGCCGACGGGGCGGCCCACCGCGATCGTCTGCGACGGGCTCCGGCCCATGGCCTCCGAGCGGCCTGCCGGGCTTCCGGACGTAACGGAACTCCCGGCCGCGGCGCGTAACGAAACACGGCCGAAGGCACCCGCCGGGGGGGCACGGCCCGGCGCGACGGCGCCCCGGTGCGCGGAGTGCGGCGGACCCATCGCGGCCGCGCGCACCGGACGGCCTCCGCGGTTCTGCGGGGCGGCCTGCCGGCAGAAGGCACACCGCCGCCGCGCGCGCGAACATCAGTGACGCGTCCGGAGGCGTCCCGCGATGCGTTCGGCGGCGCATTCCGGGCTGGTCGCCGGAAAACGATCTCCGGGGTCCGGGCACCATTCGTAGAATTCGCCGCAGGGGCTCACGGAGATCCACACTTTGGGATCGGCCGGACCGCCGCTGACCGACAGCGCCGGTCGGGCGTCACTCATCACCGACGGCAGCCCGAGCCTGGCCAGTTCACGGCACAACGCCACCAGAAGCCGCATTTTCTCGCTGTGATCGGCGCACACCGCCGCTGCCCTCCAACGCCCCCGGAACAGGTCCCTCACCCTCTGGCGATAGCATCCTTCGTCTCGCTGTTTCGTCTCGATGCCATCAAAGGCGCTTTTTCGACGACAATGTCTTGCCTCTGTCTCCATTTTGTATCGTCATGCGGATAAGGGATGGATAGCCTGGACGTGCACTGACCGTGGCGGAGGGGCGGAATCATGGTGCGGCGACCGATCCTGCTCAATGTCCTCGTCCAGCAGCGGCAATTAGTGCGGTATGGCATGTTTCGTGCCGCTTATGAGAACGCGGCGAAGAAAGTCGATCGCGAACTCATCGGCACCGCTCCGAGCCGCGCCCAACTGCACCGCTGGATCTCGGGCGGTCTCAAACGCCTGCCGCACACCGACCACTGCCGGGTCCTGCAGAGGATGTTCCCCGGCTGGACGGCCGACCAGCTGTTCGCGCCGTGCCCGGACGACCTCCTGTCCGCCGAGCCGAGACCTCCGGAGACGGCGGCCCGGACGCCCCCGGTGACGCGGCGGGAGGCCGCGCCCGCCCACCGCCTGGTGGAGGTCGACGCGCGGAGCGGGCCCGGCCTGCCGCTGGCCGATGTGGCCGCCGTCTTCACCACCCGGGCGGAGTTCACGTACGCCATGCCGCCGCAGGCGATGTTCGACGACGCCAAGGAGATCAGGGCGGCCGGGCTCTCGCTCAACCTCCTGTGCCAGCAGTATCCCGATCAGCGACTGCGGCTCCTGCTGGAGAACGGCGCCCGGCTGGAGTGCCTGTTCCTCGACCCGGAGGGCGACGCCATCAAGGCGCGCGAGCGGGAGGAGGGCTACACCGACCACTTCCTGACCACGCTGACGAGGCTCAACATCGAGGTGCTGTCCCGCGTTCGCGACCGGCTGCCGGCCGAGGCGCGGGACCGGCTCTCGCTCGCCGTCTATGACGAGACGATCCGGTTCGGCATCGTCCTGATCGACGGTACGACCTGTGTGATGCAGCCGTACCTGCCGCAGGCCCGCGGTGTCGACTCGCCGACCTTCCTGCTCCACCGTGACCCCGATACGGCGGGGCTGTATAACACTTTTGAGCAGATATACCGCGAATTGTCGGAACGGAGCCGCCCGGTATGACGACGTCCGTCGGAGCGCTGCTCCCCGTCGCTCTGGACGCCGCCACGATCGCCGCCGATCTGATCCGCTCCCGGGCCCCCGGCCTGCTCACCGCCAAGGGCGACCGGGACATGGCCACCGACCTGGACTACGCCGTCGAGCGCGCCGTACGGGCGCACCTGCGCGACCGCACGCCCGGCGTGCCGATCCTCGGCGAGGAGGAAGGGGTCACCGGCGACGGCGGCGGGGATCTGCTGTGGGCGCTCGACCCGATCGACGGCACGGTCAACTTCGTCCACGGCGTCCCCTTGTGCGGCGTCTCCCTGGGGCTCCTCCGGAGCGGGCGCGCGGTCCTCGGAGTGATCGACCTGCCGTTCCTCGACGCCCGCTACTCGGCCGCCGAGCACGCCGGCGCCCACCTCGGCGAGCGGCGCATCAGGGCGAGCTCGACCGGCCGGCTGCGGGACGCCATCGTCGCCGTCGGCGACTACGCCGTCGGGGCGGACGCGGAGGAGAAGAACCGGCTGCGTCTCGCGCTGACCGCCGCGCTGGCCGCCGAGGTCCAGCGCGTGCGAATGCTGGGCTCCTCGGCCATCGACCTGGCCTGGGTCGCCGAAGGCAGGCTGGACATCAGCCTGAGCATGTCCAACAAGCCATGGGACACCGCGGCCGGCGTCGCCATCGCCCGCGAGGCCGGCGCCGTGGTGGTCGACCAGGACGGCAGCGAGCACACGGCCGACTCGGCGGCCACCATCGCGGCGGCCCCGGGCGTCGCCGAGCAGATCGGCGCGCTGGTCGGGCGCACCGTGGACGGCCTGGCCCTCGCCTGACCGGCGCGGTCAGCGGTCCGACGGCCCCGCGACGGTGAGGACCGCGTCGAGCAGGCCGGGGAACCGCGCCTCGAGGTCCGCGCGCCGCAACGTCATCCAGCGGTTCCGTCCCTCGACCCGTGTCGACGTCAGACCCGCGTCGCGGAGCGTGCGCCAGTGGTTGGACAGCGTGGACTTCGGCACGCACAGGTCCGGCGCACCGCATCCGACCTCGTCGCCGGTGGCGAGCCGGCGGATGAGCTCCAGGCGCACAGGGTCGCCGAGCGCGTGGAGGACCGTGGCGAGATCCAGGGCGCCGACGGCGGGTTCCGGGGGCGTACGCGCCATCATCGCCACCTCCTGGCCTCCGCGGCTCACCGATCGAACCCGTGCATGATATCTATGTTCCATAGTTCGGGTTAATCGAACAATCGGAGGGCTGGATGAGCATCGGGATCACACTTCCAGCGGGCGACGAGGTCACGACCGCCGCGAACGCCGTGGACAGGATGGTCGACGACGCGAGACAGGCGGCCGCCGCCGGCCTGGACGAGATCTGGTTCTCCCAGCGCCTCGACCACGACGCCATCGCCGTCGCCGGGATCGTCGGCCGTGAGGTGCCCGGCATCCGGGTGGGCACGGCGGTCGTGCCGATCTACCCGCGTCACCCGATCGTGCTGGCCGGGCAGGCTCAGACCGCGCAGGCCGCGACCGGCGGCCGCTTCACCCTCGGTCTCGGGCTGTCCGCCCCGCAGCGCGTCGCGAACGTCTTCGGAGTGCCGTACGACCGGCCGATCCGCCATCTGCGCGACCACCTCACCGCCCTGAGGTCGTTGTTCGCCGAGGGCACGGCCGACGTGGCAGGCCCGACGCTCACCGCCCGCACCGGCGAGGGGCGGCCGGCGCGCGTCCCCGGCGCCGAGCCCCCGGTGCCCGTGGTGGTGGCCGCGATGGGGTCGCAGGCGCTCCGCGCGACCGGCGAACTCGCCGACGGCGCCCTGCCCTACCTCGCCGGTCCCAAGACGATCGCCGGCCACATCGTGCCGACCATCACCGAGGCGGCCGAGGCCGCGGGACGGCCGGCTCCTCGCGTCATCGCCGCCTTCCCCGGGGTGGTGACCGCCGACCCGGCGACCACGCGGGCCGCCGCGGAGCGCTCGCTGGCCTTCTACGGGACGATCCCTTCGTACCGCACCGTGCTCGACCGCGAGGGCGTCGACCATCCCGTCGAGTTGGCCGCGATCGGCGACGAGGACACGCTCGCCGGGCACGTCGCGGCGTACTTCGCCGCAGGCGCCACCGACGTCCTGATCACGAACACCGGTCTCGGCACCCCGGAGGACCGGCTCCGCACCTGGGAACTGCTCGGCCGGCTCACCCGCGAGCGCCGCTGACACTCGTGTCAGGAGGCCGGCAGGCCGACGTCGCCGGCCGTCAGGGGATCAGGCCGAGCTCCCCGGCGTGCACGCCGGCCTGGAACCGCGACTCCGACTCCAGCAGCCGCATCAGCTCGGCGACCCGCCGCCGGTAGGTCCGCAGGGAGAGCCCCAGCCGCCGGGCGGCGGCCTCGTCGGTGAGTCCCTCCCCGAGCGCCCGGAGCACCCTCCGGCCCTCAGCGTCGACCTGCGGCGGGTCGCGGCGGAGGTACGCGGCCAGCTCCGTGGCACCCTCCCACGTGGCCTCGAACAGCGCGTACACCCCGTTGATCAGGGTCGGCGACGTGGTGACGGTGAACTCGCGGTCGCCGGCCACCGGGGCGCCCGCGAGGATCATGACCCGCCGGTCGATGATGATCGTCTCGTGCTGCAGCAGCCCGGTGCCGCAGATGCGGACCCGTGCGCCCATCGACGCGAGCGTCAACAGGTGGTTCCGCTGCTCCTCATCCGTCAGCGCGGCGGGGGTGTAGAGCTTGCGGACCACCGGGCCGTCCGCCCGGTGCCGCATCCGGTCGGCGATGGCCTCCCGTGTGTCGGGACGCGACCAGGTGTTCAGGTCCGTGGCCGCGCAGACGAACTCCGAAGTCGTTCCCGCGAACAGGTGCCCGGCACGCGCGGCGAGCTCCTGCTCGCCGCGGATGGTGATGACCTGGTGATCGCCGCTCACCCCACCAAGTCTGTCCAGTCGGCGGCACGGGAGCAATGGCAGCTTGCTGCCAGCCGCTCGCTCCCACGGCGGCTCCGGGCCAGAGTCGGAGGCATGACGACGAACGTGACGGCCGCCGACGGCGGCGACTTCCTCCTCGGTGGCGACCTGCGCGTCAACCGGCTCGGCTTCGGCGCGATGCGGCTCCCCGTCGGCACCTTCGACGGGCCCACGCGTTCCCCGGAGAACGGGATCGCGGTGCTGCGCCGTGCCGTGGAACTCGGGGTGAACCACATCGACACGGCCGGCTTCTACGGACGCGACGACGTTCACGCCCACGAACTGATCCGCGAGGCGCTGTCCCCGTACGCTTTGGACCTGGTGATCGCCACGAAGGTCGGGCCGCTGCGGGGGCCGGACGGCATCCCGACCGGGCAGGCGACGCCCGACCGACTGCGCGGGCTGGTCGAGGAGGACCTCCGGCGTCTCGGGCTCGATCGCCTGGATCTGGTGTACCTGCGGGTCGGCGGCTTGGCGCTTCCCGGAGGCGAGTCGATCGCCGAGCGATTCGCGGTCCTGGCGGGGCTGCGCGAGGAGGGGCTGATCCGCCACCTCGGCGTCAGCAACGTCGACGCGGGGCAACTCGCCGAGGCGCGCGCGATCGCCCCGGTCGCCGCGGTGCAGAACCACTTCCACGTCCAGTACGGCGACGACTCCGGGCTGCTCGCCCAGTGCGCGCAACTCGGCATCGCGTTCGTGCCGTTCTTCCCGCTCGGCGGCGGGAACCGGCCGCTCGACCGAGACCGTTTGGCGAAGGTCGGAGCGCGCCACCAGGCCACGCCCGAGCAGGTCGCCCTGGCCTGGCTGCTGGCGTCCTCTCCGGTCATGCTCGCCATCCCGGGCACCGGCTCCCTGGACCACCTGGAGGACAACGTCGCCGCCGCCGGCGTCCACCTCACCGAGGACGACCTCACCGACCTGACCACCTGACCGGCGCATCGACGGCGACATCGTCGAACGGGGCGGCCCAGGCGGCGCGATTCGTGAGTCTGTCCGTTCGTGTTCCTGGGGTGATCGTTCAGGTGAGTACCGGATGCTCGGAGAAGGGCCGCCCAAGGCGCTGATATGTCGGGCTTTGCGCCTTCTCGGGTCGCGATCACCGAGCATTCGGTACGCCGGCACGGCGCGCGGGGGCGCCTGGGCGTGACGCCGACCTGCCCAGGCGCCGAGCACTCCGTCAAACATGGTTTCCCTACTTGGATACTCTGGTATGGACACGATGGGCCGGCCGTCGGGCGGGTCCCCGCGCGCCGCCGAGGGGCGCCGTGCGGATCATCGCCGTGCCGGCGCGGCCCCCGTGCCCGGCGCCGCCAGAGGAGGGTCAATGCCGTTTCCGCTGCCGTCGTACGAGCGGTCCCGCGTCGTCGTTCCGCCGCCCGGGGACACTCCCGGGCACTGGGCGGGCGCGCCCAGCGCCTGCGTGGCGGACGGCGAGATCTATCTGGCGTACCGCCTGCGCCGTCCGATCGGGGAGGGCCGGGGCTACGCCGTCGTGGTCGCCCACGCGGTCGGCGGTGAGCGGCCGGAGACACTGGCCGTCATCGACAGCGACCGGATGTCGGCGGAGTCGCTCGAGCGCCCCGCGCTGGTCGTGACCCCTGAGGGCACCTGGCGGCTGTACCTCAGCTGCGCCACACCGGGGACCAAGCACTGGCGCGTCGAGGTGATCGAGGCGGCCGACCCGCGCTCCTTCGACCCGTCGACGGCCGAGGTGGTGCTCCCCGGCAGCGACGCGATCGGAGTGAAGGACCCGGTGATCCTCCGTCAGGGCGACAAGTGGCACCTGTGGGCGTCCTGCCACCCGCTCGCCGACCCGGACGAGACCGACCGGATGGTGACCGACTACGCGACCAGCGCCGACGGCCTGGACTGGACGTGGCACGGCACGGTGCTGACGGGACGCCCCGGGCGGTGGGACGCGCGCGGCGTACGGATCTCGTCCGTGGTGACGGACGGCGGCCGGACCGTCGCCTGCTACGACGGCCGGGCCAGCGCCGCGGAGAACTACGAGGAGCGCACCGGCATCGCCACCGGCGACGGGTTCGGCATGTTCGAACAGCAGGACACCGGCCCGGCCGCCGTCTCGCCGTACGCCGGCGGCGGCCTGCGCTACCTGACGGCTCTTCCCCTCGGACACGGCCGATGGCGGCTCTACTACGAGGCGACCCGCGCGGACGGCGCCCATGAGCTGCGCACGGAGTTCATCGCGGCTTGAGCCAGTCGCCGTAGTCCTCGCCGGTGATCTCTTCCAGCAGCCGGATGTCCTCGGTGAAGTAGGGGATCAGCCGTTGCCGGTCCTCCCAGGTCAGCGGCTGCCGGGGGCGCCGCTCGCGGTGCAGCGCCGCCAGCAGCGGACCGCGGGCCAGCCGGCGTACCGGCAGGGGCAGGTCCCGGCCGATCCGGGCGCCCGCGCGCAGCGCCTGCCGCAGGGCACGGGTGGCCGGGGAGTCGGTGATGTGGTTGGTGACGTTCTCGCGGGGGATCGAGTCGATCACGCCGGTGCGCACGCCGAGGAACGCGCAGATCCGGTCGAGGGCCGCGGCGGGCTCCTCGTGGATCCGCCGGTACCTCATCACCAGCACCTGGTCGCGCGGGAACAGCTTGTAGAGGTGCTGGAGCTGCTCGCCATAGCGGCTCAGGTCGACGTACCGCCAGAACGCCGCCCAGCCCGCCGCGATCCGTTCGGGTTCGGCCGCGCACGCGTCGACGACGTTCCCGATCGGCTCGAGGCCCGCCGACCACAGGTGCGTCCAGTTGGAGTGCGCCCGTTCCACCGGGTCGCGGAGGACGGCGACCAGCCTCGCGTCGGGGATCAGCGCGCGGATGCGGAGTTGGGCGTCCCGATCGTGGAGGTAGAACGGCGTGCTCTCCCCGCGCCGCGTCCCCTCCGGGGCGGCCGCGAACAGCGCCTCATAGTCCGCTCGCCGCCAGATGTGCTCCCGGTAGGTCTGGGCGTCGCCGGGACCGCCGCGGGTGGGCGGCGGCCCGTCGGTGAGGAAGAACTTCGGCTCCTTGACCGGAGACATGAACAGCTCGGGGTGGCGGGCGAGCGCGGTGTGCAGGGCCGTGGTGCCCGCCTTCGGGGCACCGATCAGCAGAAAGTCCGGAAGGGCCATTCATCCTCCCCGGCCGGGTGTCCAGCGATGCAGCAATCATTCCATACCTACCTAAAAAGGAGGGAAATATCCGTCTTCCGGATTCTTCTGGTTCGGGATGGATGACGGGACGAACGATCGCCGCCGATACCCGCCGGCCGAGGCGTCAGCCGTAACTGTCGATGCCGAGCTTGACGGCGACGGCCACGCCGCAGACGGCGACGATGACGCGCAGCGCCTCACCCGGGAGCCGGCGGACGAGCGCGGGGCCGACCCAGCCGCCCACGAGGAAGCCCGCCGCCAGCGGCAGGACGGCGTCCCACCGTACGGGACCGAACAGCGCGAACCCGACCGCGGCGACGCCGTTGGCCAGGCCCGCGATGACGTTCTTCACCGCGTTGACCCGGACCAGCGGCAGGTCGATCATCGCGGACAGCACGGCCAGCGTGAGGATGCCGCCGGCGGCGCCGAAGTACCCGGTGTAGACGGCGACCGTGAACAGCGCCAGGCGGAGCAGCCGGCCGTGCGCACCAGTGGAGCGTTCCGCGAGCCGCCCGGCCTTCGGCTGCAACAGCAGGATGAGGGACGCGCCCGCGATGAGCCACGGCGCGATCAGCTCGAACGTGCCCGACGGCGTCACCATGAGGAGCACCGCGCCGGTGGCTCCGCCGAGCGCCGTCAGCAGGCCCAGCCGCAGGACCAGGGCGCGCTGCCCGGTGAGCTCTCGCTGGGATCCGGCCGTCGCGCCCACCGCCGTGAAGACGAGCGCGACCGTGTTGGTCACGTTCGCGCTGAGAGCGGGCAGCCCGAGCGCCAGCAGGGCCGGGTAGGAAACGATCGACGCGAGGCTCACCACGGTGCTGACCACCCCGGCCAGCACACCGACCCCGAAGAGGATGGGCAGGTGGGCCGTGAACATCCCATACCAGTAGCACACCGGGGATCACCGGATGAGCCGGGCGTCCCGCCACGGCGTCGACCACGTCGGCCGATCGCCGGAGCCGGGTACCCGCGCCGAGCGCTCGGGTCAGCTCCCGACCTTCTCGGAGACGATGTCCGGAGCGAGCGTGGCGACGACGGCCCTTGAGCCGGGGCATCGGGACCCCCGCGAAAAAGCCGCTCAACCTCGGATCCGCCAGCACCCGTACGTAGAAGTCGTCGACCACGGCGACCAGCGCGTCCTCGCCGCCGATCCGTTCGTAGATGCTCTGCTCCGCGGTGCTCATCGTGCCGCCTTCCTGGCTCGTCCGTCGGGGAACAAGGCCGGCGTCGAATCCGCCCATTACGACCGGCGCCGCAGGCGGTAACCATGGGGTGACGCTCGGCGCACCGGCGGGCGGCACGGCGGTGAGATCGGTCGGTGCCGTCGCGCGACGCCGTCGGTCGGCGGCCGGCGATACCGATGCCGGCGTCTCCCGCCGATGCGGGCGTCTCTCGATGGAGACAATGGCTTCGTGCGCATCGCCATCCTCGGGCCGTTGGACGTACGGGACGGCAACGGCCGACCCGTCGAGATCGGCGGCGCCCGGCTGCGCGCGCTGCTCATCCGGCTGGCGATCGAGGCGGGGCGTACGGTCTCGGCCCAGCGGCTGATCGAGGACATCTGGGAGGACGCGGCGCCCGATCGGGCGGTCAACGCGCTGCAGGCCCTGGTGTCCCGGCTGCGGGGCGTCGGCGGACGGGACCTCGTCGCGTCGGCGCCCGGCGGTTACCGGTTGGCCGTCGCCCCCGCCGACATCGACGCCGTCGCGTTCGAGGAACTCCTGAGGAAGGCCGACGCCGAGGACGACCCGGCGCGTCGAGCGGACCTGCTCCGGGAGGCGCTCGGCCTGTGGCGCGGTCCGGCGCTCGCGGACGTCGCGGACAGCGCCTTCGCCGTCGGCCCGGTCGCGCGGCTCGAGGCCCTGCGGCTGTCCGCCGTCGAGAACCGCGTCGACGCCGAACTCGCCCTCGGCGACGGTGCGCGCCTGCTCCCCGAACTGCAGGAACTGACCGCGCGCCACCCTCTGCGGGAGCGGCTGCGCGGGCAGCTCATGCGGGCACTGTGCGCGGCGGGTCGCCGGGCGGACGCGCTGGCCGTCTACGAGCAGACGCGGCGGGAACTGGCCGACGCGCTCGGGGTCGACCCGTCGCCGCAGCTCGCCGCCGTCCATCTGGCCGTCCTCCGCGGCGAGCCGGAGGCGGCGGCAGCCGGGGGCGCCCCGCCGGCCGGGGGGCCACCGGACGTACGTCGGGCGCGGGGCACGGCGGCGGGCCCGGCGAAGGGGCCGCACAACCTGCCGGCCCTGCTCACCAGCTTCATCGGCCGGGACCACGAGCTGGGCCGCGTCGCCGGCCTGCTCACCCGCTCGCGGCTCGTCACGCTGACCGGGCCGGGAGGCGCGGGCAAGACCCGGTTGGCGATCGAGGCCGCGGCCCGGGCGGTCGCCGACACGCCGGACGGCGTGTGGTTCGTCCCGCTAGCGCCCGTACGGGACGTGGCCGAGGTGCCGCAGGCCGTCGTCGTCGCCATGGGGCTAGTGGAGACGGTCCGGCTGATCGAGGCCAAGGAGATCGTGTGGCCGCTGGACCGGCTCGTCGACGCGCTCGCGGACCGGCGGATCCTGCTCGTCCTGGACAACTGCGAGCACCTGGTCGACGCGGTCGCGCGGCTGGCGGACCGGGTGCTGGCCGCAGCGCCGGGCGCGCGGATCCTCGTCACCAGCCGGGAGCCGCTCGGCATCACCGGCGAGGCGCTGTGCCCGGTCCCGTCCCTGCCGCTGCCGCCCGAGGACACGGACGTCGAGACGGCGATGGCGCATGACGCGGTCCGGCTCTTCGCCGACCGCGCCGCGGCCGTGCGGCCCGGCTTCACGGTCGACGGCGAGACCGTCGGTCCCGTCGTCCGGATCTGCCGCGCGCTCGACGGCATCCCGCTCGCCATCGAGCTGGCCGCAGCGAGGCTCCGGGCGCTGACCCCTTCGCAGGTCGCGGACCGGCTCGGCGACCGCTTCCGGTTGCTGACCGTCGGCAGCCGGACCGCGCTGCCCCAGCACCGGACGCTCCGCGCGATCGTCGACTGGAGCTGGGAACTGCTGGACGACGCCGAGCGCCGCGTGCTGCGCCGGCTGTCGGTGTTCACCGGGGGCGCGACGCCGGAGGCGGCCGAGCGGGTCCTCGGGGAGGACGTCATCGACGTGGTCGCCGCCCTCGTCGACAAGTCGCTCGTGGTGGCGGAGGGCGACAGCGAGGTCCGCTACCGGCTGCTGGAGACCGTTCGGGCCTACGCCGCCGAACGCCTCGCCAAGGCCGGTGAGGAGAAGGGGTGCAAGGACGCGCACGCCGCGTACTTCCTCGCCCTGGCCGAACGCGCCGAACCGGAGCTGCGCCGCCGCGACCAGCTGTACTGGGCCGCGCGCCTGAGCGCGGAACGCGACAACCTCAACGCGGCACTGCGCCATTCGATCGACACCCGGGACGGGGCGACGGCGGTCCGTCTCGTCGGGGCCCTCACCTGGTTCTGGGTCCTGCGGGACATGGAGGCGGAGGCCGGTGACTGGGCCACCGAGGTCGTGGACACGGTCGCGCCCGACGCGCCCGACGCGCCGGGTGGGGTCGAGGACGCCTACGCGATCTGCGCCTTCACCGCCGCGCTGATGAAGGAGATGTCGGGCGGCGAAGGGCCGTCGCTGGAAACGCTGAGCGGCGCGATGGCGCGCGCGGTGGCCCGGCTGCCCGAGCGTCCGACCCACCCGGTGCTGGCGCTGGGCCGTCCCATCGCCGCCGTCTTCGGCGGCGACCTCGAGGCCTGCCGGCGTGAGCTGGACGGCATCGCCGACCATCCGGATCCGTGGACGCGGGCCGCGGTGCGCGTCTTCCACGCGTATCTGGCGATGAACCGGGGGGAGATCGAGCGGTGCCGCGCCGAGGCGGAGCAGGCGTACGCGACCTTCCACGACCTCGGGGAACGCTGGGGCATGGTCGCCTGCCTGGGCATCCTCGCGGAGTCGTCCCTGGTCCGCGGCGCTCCCGAGGAGGCCATCCGGGCGGTCGGCGAGGCCTACGGATACGCGACGGAGGGCGTGACCCCCGAGCAGGGCGGCATGCTGCTCATCCACCTCGGCCGGGCGTACGGTCAGGCGGGAGACGCCGAACGGGCCCGTACGGAGCTGCGGCGAGCGATACGGGCCGGTGAGCGCATCGGCGAGTACGGCCTCATCGCCTACGGCCACGTCTGGCTCAGTGAGGTGGCGCGCCGGTCCGGTGATCTACGCGAGGCCCGGATGCTGCTGGAGCGCGCGCTCGAGACCGTCGAGCCGCGGAAGGCGCGGGTCGATCTGGCGGTCACCGTGGCGACGGTGTACGGCAAGCTCGGTTGTCTCGCCGAACAGGAGGGCGACCTGCGCTCCTCGGCCGACTGGCACGCCAAGGGCATCGCCATCCTCGCGGATCTCGGGCGGCTGCCGATCGACCAGGCGGTGGGGGCGTTCGCCGAGGGGCCGGCGGCGCTGGCGGCGGCGCGCGGCGAGCACGTCCGGGCGGCCGAGATCCTGGGCGGCGCGCACGCCCTGCAGGGCTTCGTCCCGCCGTGGAGCCTGGAGACCGACCGGGTCCGGGCCGCCGCGCTCGCCGCGCTGGGCGCCGACGCCTTCGACGCGGCCTACGCCCGGGGTCGACGTCTCAGTCGTCCGGAAGTGCTATCGCTTGATCAAATTACATGATTAGTCACACCGCGGTTACCACCACATGCTGTCCAAGCACCTGGGCAGGGCCATCACCGAGCGGCAGCGCCGCCGGTGGGTCGAGCTCCTTCTCGACGCGGCCGACGAGGTGGGACTGCCGCACGACCCGGAGTTCCGGGCCGCCTTCCTCGGCTACATCGAATGGGGCACCCGGATCGCGCTCGCCAACTCCCAGCCGGACGCGCACCCGATCCAGCAGGCGCCCGTGCCGCACTGGGGCTGGGGCGTCGCTCCGCCGTACGTCGGCGCGTGACGGACACCCGACCCGCCGGCCGGTGACGCCGTCACCGCCGCCGGTCGCCGACGGTACCGGCGTCGGCGGCGGGGCGGCTCGGACGCCGGTCAGCTCGCCAGCTCGCCGGATCCCCGGATCGGCGGCAGTTCGGCCAGCGCCGCGAGTGTGGCCTCGTCCAGCGGGGTCTCCGGGAACGGCGGGCGCCAGCCGGTCTCCGGGTCGTAGCGCCGTACCACCTTGGCGGGCACCCCGGCGATGACGCTGTGGTCGGGGAACTCCCCGCGCACCACGGCGCCACCGGCGACGACGACGTTCCGCCCCAGGCGGGTGCCGGGCAGGATGATCGCGCCCGCGCCGAGCCAGCAGCCGTCGCCGATGACGACCGAGTCGTTGACCGGCCACTGCCGGCCGACCGGCACGTCGGGGTCGGCGTAGCCGTGGTTCTGGTCGGTGATGTAGACGTACGGGCCGGTGAAGACGTCGTCGCCGATCTCGATCGACTGGTGGCCGACGATGTGGCTGCCCCGGCCGATCGAACAGGCCTTGCCGATCCTCACGATGGGGTCCGGGCCCAGGTCCAGGCCGGGGGCGAAGCCGGCCGAGATCGTGACGTGCACGCCGACGAGCGTGTCGTCACCGATGTGGATCCAGGGTTCACCGAACAGCGCACCGGTGGGGAAGCCGATGCAGACGCCCTTGCCCAGATGGCCGAACCTCCGTCCCGCCGGGGTGCCGGGGGTGATCTCGCCATGCCGGCGGACCCACTCCCAGCCCCGGTGCAGAGCCACCGCCACCACCCTGCGGGTCGCGGAACCGATCGACGACCTTAGCGACATGCCGGAAACGGTACGGCATGTGATGTCCGATTTGATCCCCCGATATGGCATCCAGCGGGCGGATTTCGGCGCTGCATCCGTTCAGCGGGAAAGGCCGGCCGGACCGCGAAGAATGCCTTTTCGGCGGGAAAACGGCGGTGAGCCCGGCCATCAGGCCGGGCTCACCGCCGATGGACATCCGTCAGGACGTGCGAGCCCGGTCGTCGCTGTCGCTGTCCGACACCGAGGAGAGGTGCTCGGACGGCGTGGACGTGGGCTCCTCGGCCTGCCTCCGCGCGGCGTTGCGACGCGTCGCGACCGCTCCGGCGGCACCGAGCGCGCCACCGGCCAGCAACAGCGTGGCGGCCATGCCCCGGCGGGCCCGCCGCGGCTTCGGCGGCTCGAGTCGGGTGGCCATCTGGCGCATCATCGAGCCGACCCGGGGGGCGAGCTCCTTCTCGATGTACGCGCCGGCGCGGTCGAGGCGCGGCGCGCCCCAGGTCCGGGCGTTGTACAGGCCCGTCGCTGCCATGTCGCGAGCCTGACCGGCCGGTGGGCCGAGCCGGTCAGCGGTCCGCTGCGCGGCGTTCTGGGCGGTCTGTGCCGCGGTCTGGGCCGACTGTGCGGTCCGCTGAGCGGTTTGCTGTGCCGATCGCATGGCACGCTTCTGCGCCCGGCTGAGCTCGGAGAGGCGCAGCTGCCGCGCGCTGCGCATCGCGCGCTTCTGCGCCCGGGTCAGCTGTGAGCCGCTGAGCTTGACCTGCGGCTTCTTGCGAGTCGTCGATCGTAGGGACATGTATACCCCTCCGTTATGTGCGGTCTCGACCAACCTCTTCCCCCAGTAAGCGATGTCAATCACCGGATCGGTGAGGACGCCGTTCGGCCGTCGGCGCCGCTGGTGGAGGGTCGTTCGGAGGACCGGTGGAGGCCAGTAGCGTGGGCTACCTCAGTGACGTATCCGAACACGCCCACCGAGGGCGTACTCCGAAACGAGGAGGCGGTCTTCATGGCCGGAGAGCTCATCGCGACCCTGAGCACCACCATGGGTCCCATCGTCATCCGCCTGTTCCCCGAGCAGGCGCCCAAGACGGTCCAGAACTTCGTCGGCCTCGCCGAGGGAACGATCGAGTGGACGCACCCCGCGACCGGTCAGCGGTCGCGGACCCCGCTCTACAACGGCACGATCTTCCACCGGGTCATCGACGAGTTCATGATCCAGGGCGGCGACCCGCTCGGCCAGGGCATCGGCGGCCCGGGCTACGAGTTCGAGGACGAGATCGACAAGACGCTGCGGTTCGACCGGCCGTACCTCCTGGCGATGGCCAACGCCGGGCCCGGCACCAACGGCTCGCAGTTCTTCGTGACGGTCGTCCCCACGCCGCACCTGAACGGCCGCCACACGATCTTCGGTGAGGTCGTGCAGGGCAGCGAGGTCGTCGACGCGATCGCCAAGACCAAGACCGGGCGTAACGACCGTCCGATCGAGGACGTCGTCCTGGAATCGGTGACGATCGAGCGTCGTTAGACGGGTATCCGGACCTAGACGGGTATCCGGCCACAGACGAGAAGGCGACGATGAGCACCGATCCGGCGCAGGCCCCGGCCCCCGAGGCACCGATGTGCTACCGGCATCCGGGCCGGGAGACGTACGTCCGCTGCACGCGGTGCGACCGGCCGATCTGCCCGGACTGCATGCGCGCGGCCTCGGTCGGGCACCAGTGCCCCGAGTGCGTCCACGAAGGCAACCGCACGGTGCGCGAGCCGCGTACGGTGTTCGGCGGCCGGGTGCGGGGCCGCCCGGCGATCACGCTGACGCTCATCGCCCTCAACGTCCTCGCCTACCTCGGGGAGCTGGCCTCGCCGGCGTTCGTCGACCGCTTCGAGATGGTGGGCGGAATGCCCGCGCGCGGCCGGTTCCCCGGGATCGGCGTCGCCGACGGCGAGTGGTACCGCCTGATCACCGGGGCGTTCCTGCACGTGCCGATGAACGCCGGCGGGCTCGGCATCACCCACATCCTGTTCAACATGTGGGCGCTGTGGGTGCTCGGCCCGCAGTTGGAGCACGTGCTGGGCCGGGTGCGGTTCACCGTGCTGTACGTCCTGTCGGCGATCGGCGGGAACGTCCTGCTCTACCTGGTGGCCCCGCTGCAGCCCGCCGTCGGCGCGTCCGGGGCGATCTTCGGGCTGTTCGCGGCGTTCTTCGTCGTCGGTCGCCGGCTCGGTGTCGACACGCGCGGCATCGTCTTCCTCATCGTGATCAACCTGCTGTTCACGTTCACCTTCTCCGGGATCTCCTGGGAAGGGCACGTCGGCGGACTGGTCACGGGCGCGGTGCTCGCGGTCGCGTTCGCCTACGCCCCGCGCCGGCGGCAGAAGGCCGTCCAGGTCGCCGCGTCGGCGGTCGTCGCCGGGGTTCTCGTGATCCTCACCGCCGTGGCCACCGCGCTCGCGTCCTGACCCGCGCGCGACACGGCGGGAAGAGCACACCGCATCGACGTCCCCACGCGTACGTGACGCGCGAGGGAACTCACTCCGCCGACGTCAGCGCACGCGCAGGCGGCCACGGACGTGCCCGCCCGCGGCGCACGGCACGAGAGAAGGCTGGGGACTACTCCTGTGGATAACACACAGGGCAGTCCACAGGCTGTGGATAACCGTGTGGGGAAGTCAACGCCAGCGCGTCGACAGCACCACGCCGACCACGATCACGCCGAACCCGATCAGCAGGTTCCAGTTGCTCAGCGACGTGATCAGCGGCACCGTCGCGCTGACGCTGGCCGTGATGTAGTAGACGGCGATCCAGGCCAGGCCGAGCAGCCAGCAGCCCACCATCGTCGGCACCAGCCACCTCGGGCTGACCGAGACCTTCTGCGAGCGCTGCGGCGGAGTGTAGACGGCCTTCTTGCGTACCTTCGACTTGGGCACGGGGTCTCTCCTCGGGCGGAACGCGGCCGCACGCCGGGTCCGCGCATGGGTCAATTTGTCAGTTAGCGTAGTCGCTGGTGAGCAGCGTACGACCTTATTGGGGGCGGTGGGGTGTCGCGATGCGGCGAAAACCCGGTAATGGCGGGATGACCGGAGGCGGCCGGCCGTGGCGTTACGCGATCCCCGCCCTGACGATCTTCGCCGGCACCCTGTTCGCGGCCAGCGGAAGCACCGCGCACGGAACGGACCTGCGGGGCGGCGGCCGTACGAAGGTCACCGAGCTCATCGCCCAGGAGCAGCGGCAATACCAGGGCTCCCAGGCGAGCTACCGCCACCTGCGGCGGCAGGTGGAGGGCCTCGTACGGGCGGTCGCGCAGCGCGACGCCCGGGTCAAGGCCGCGCAGGAGAACGCCGACCGCCTCGCGGCCCGTACGGGGTTCACCCCCCTCACCGGACGCGGCCTGCGCGTCACCCTCGACGACGCGCCCACCGGCCGGCGGATCGCCGGCGACCCCGGCCCGGACGACCTCGTCGTCCACCAGCAGGACGTCCAGGCCGTCGTCAACGCGCTGTGGACCGGCGGTGCAACGGGCGTGCAAATCATGGACCAACGTCTGATCTCCACCAGCGCCGTGCGTTGCGTCGGCAATACGCTCATCCTCCAGGGCGTCGTCTACTCGCCGCCGTTCCGGATCACCGCGATCGGAGATCCGGGCCGGCTGCGAGCCGCCCTGGACGCCTCACCGGCCATTCAGGTCTACCGGCAGTACGTCGCCGAATACGGACTCGGGTACACCGTGACAACCCTCAAGAAGACCAGGTTGCCCGCCTACACGGGCAACGTGCAGCCCAAGTACGCCACCGCGCTGGAGCCCGACGGTGCGAACACTCATCCGTAGCCTCGGCGAGCTGTTCATCACCGCGGGAGCCGTCCTGCTGCTGTTCGTCGCGTACGAACTGTGGGGCACGGGCGCGTACACGCAGGCCGCGCAGCACAAGCTCGACGGCGAGCTCACCCGCGCCTGGGCCGCGCCGCCGCCGCGCAAGGCGCCGGGCGCCGTGACCGCCGAGCGCGTCAGCCTCGGCCACGGCCTCGCCCTGATCCGGATCCCCCGGCTGGGCAAGGGCTTCCACTACGTGATCATCGAGGGCGTCTCCATCGCCGACCTGCGCAAGGGGCCCGGTCACTACCCCGGTACCGCGATGCCGGGCCAGATCGGCAACTTCGTCGTCTCCGGGCACCGTACGACGTACCAGGCGCCGTTCAACCGCCTCGACCAACTGCGCCCCGGCGACAAGATCCTCATCGACACCCGGACCCGGCAGTACACCTACCAGGTCACCGGCAAGAAGGTCGTGTCGCCCAGCGACGTCAGCGTCGTCGCACCGGTGCCGGAACACCCCACCAAGGATCCGACCCAGCGGCTGATCACCCTCACCACCTGCCACCCGAAGTACTCCGCCGCCGAGCGGCTCATCGTCTTCGGGCGGATGGTCGGCTCGATCCCCCGGGTGAACGGAGCGTCCTCCTGATGTACACCTGGCTGTGGCGGCACCTTCCCGGCGACACGGTGACGCGCGTCTACACCGCCGTCGTCGGTCTGCTCGTGGTCGGCGTCCTGCTCTGGTACGTCGTGTTCCCCTGGTTCGAGCCGCAGATCCAGTTCGATCACGGAACGGTGGACGACGGCGGCACGTCGGCTACGGCACCCCCGACCCCGGCCGCAAAACATCGGTAAAAAGATTCTCGGCGGACCGTGTAACGCCATAGGGGGTCAAGACGGATCAACGAGTGAGGGCTTCCGCCGTTGCCCCCGAGCGGCGGAAGCCCTCCCTCACGTCCAGGCCCGGCCTCGTCGCCGGTGCCGGTGTTAGTGACGCGTACCGAAACGACGCGGCCCCCGCGCCCGGGGACGGGCGGGAGGCCGCGGTCGGTGTTCGCCGGATCGGTTCGCTAGAAGCCCGGCCATCCGTGGGACTGCGACGCGCTCGGGTCCGGACTCTGAGGACCGCCCGGCTGCTGGGTCTGCTGCTTGGCGACCATCAGGGTCACCGTGCTGCCGCGGTTCGCCGTCTCGCCGTCACCGGGGCTCTGGTCGACGACCGTGCCCGGCGCCTCGCCGTTCTCCGGGTCGACGTAGGTCACGCGAACCTGGAACCCGTTGCTGCGCAGGTCGGCCTTCGCGTCGGAGAGCTGCTTGCCGACCTCGGAGGGCACCGTGGTCTTGCTGGGACCGTCGGAGATGGTCAGGTTGACCTCGGTGTCCTTGGCGACCTTCGTGCCGGAGCTCGGATCGGAGCTGATCACGTAGCCCTTCGGCACGGACGAGCTGTTCTCCTTGTCCGTGCTGCCGACCTTGAGACCGGCGTTCTCCAGGGCGTTCTTGGCGGAGTCCTCGCTCTTGCCCCGGACCGAGGGGACCGTGACCTTCTGCTTGCCGGTCGACACGACCAGGGTCACCTCGGTGGTGGACACCTGGGTCTTCTCGATCTTGGTGTTCTCGGTCGGGGTGACGCTGATGACCTTGCCGCTGTCGACGCTGTCGCTCGGCTTCTTCGTCGTCTTGATCTTCGTGAAGCCGAGGGCCGTCAACTGCTGTTTGGCGGTGTCCTGGTCGTCGCCGACGATGCCGGTCGGGATCGCGACGGTGTTGCTGTCCTTCGCACTCCCGCCGTTACCGCTGAACATGAAGTACAGCGCCGTCACCGCGCCCACGGCGAGCAGCGCGACGACCACCCCGAGCGCGATCTTCTTGCCGCGCCCCTCCGGTTCGTCCGGCTCCGCGTAGTTGACCGGCGGCAGGTCGTAGCCCATCGTCGCGGGCCGGGTCCCCTGGGTCGGCGGCCCGCCCTGCATGACCTGGGTGCCGCCGTTCATCGCCATGGTCGGTGCGGAGACCGGCATGCCCTGCAGCGCGCGCTGGATGTCACCGCGCATCTCGGCCGCGCTCTGGTACCGGTAGTTGGGGTCCTTGGTCAGCGCCTTCAGGACGATCGCGTCGGCCCAGTGCGGGATCGACGGATCGATCTGCGACGGCGCCGGCGGCTCCTCCCGGACGTGCTGGTACGCGATGGCCACCGGCGAGTCGCCCTGGAACGGCGGACGGCCGGTGAGCAGCTCGAACAGCACACAGCCAGTGGAGTACAGGTCGCTGCGGGCGTCGACCCGCTCGCCCCGGGCCTGCTCCGGCGAGAGGTACTGCGCGGTGCCGATGACCTGCGCGGTCGCGGTCATCGTGGCGGCCGAGTCGGCCATCGCACGGGCGATGCCGAAGTCCATGACCTTGACCTCGCCGCCGGCGGTCAGCATCACGTTGGCCGGCTTGATGTCCCGGTGCACGATCCCGCCGCGGTGGCTGTAGTCCAGCGCGCGCAGGATCCCGTCGGTCATCTCCATCGCCCGCTCGGGCCGCAGCCGCTGCTCGTCCCGCAGCACGTCGCGGAGCGTGCGCCCCTCGACGTACTCCATGACGATGTACGGCACCGGGTTGCCGTCCATGACGTCCTCGCCGGTGTCGTACACGGCGATGACCGATGGGTGGTTCAGCGATGCCGCGGACTGGGCCTCCCGGCGGAACCGCGCCTGAAACGTCGGATCCCGGGCCAGGTCCGCCCGAAGCGTCTTGATCGCGACAACACGATCAAGACGGAGATCCCGGGCTCGGTAGACCTCGGCCATGCCACCACGCCCGATGACACCATCGAGCTCGTAGCGACCACCGAGTAGCCGAGGCTGAGTCATGTCTCGCACTTTCCCTCGTCGTCTACACCATGCTCTCCGAACCTATCCGCCTGGAGAGCTGCTCACAGGCGGCTGTTCCGGAGAGGTCGACGGCGAATCCGCCGCCGGTGTGGTAGGCGTCGTTGTCGGGGTACTCCTCGTCCTGGTCGGTTTCGTGACTGGCGTCGAGCTCGTCGCCGAACTCGGCGTCGGGCTGGGAGTCGTCGGGTCGAAGGTCGAACCCGAGGGTACGGGCCGATCGGTCGGCACGCCAAGACGAGGCCGCCTGGTGTGCTTCGTCGGAGCGATCCCACTGGCGGGCTGGACCCGGTTGCCGTCCACGAGCTTAGTGTGACCGGGGCTCTTCCACAGCGCTGTGACGGTGAACACGCCCGCGCCGAGGACGACGACGACCGCGGCGCTCACGAGGACCAACCGGCCGACGTGCCGCCGTCGGCGTGCGCGGGCCCGATGCGACCGCTGCGGTGCGGGCGCGCGCATCTGTTCGGTCGCGGGACCGGCCGGCGCGGCTTCGGCCTGGGCGAACGCGGCGGGCGCCGCGGGGCCCTGTCCCGGTGGGTCGTTCCCGGCGGCGTCCGCCGCCCAGTCCCCGGCGAGAGGGGCCTCGACCGTCCACCCATGGGCGAGGGCGGTCTCCTCCGCGGCGTCGGCGTCGCCGACGCCCAGCGAGTGGCGGATCGCGTACGCGCCCTCGGCGATCTGCGCCGCCGAGCGCGGGCGATCGTCCGGATGCTTGGCCAGCATGGCGGAGACCAGGCCGCGGACGGCCGGCGACACCGACGACGGCAGCGCCGGAGGCTCCTCACGCACGTGCTTGAGGGCCAGCGCGACCGGCGTGTCGGCGACGAACGGCGGACCTCCGGCCAGGCATTCGTACGCCACCACGCCGAGGGAGTACAGGTCCGCGGCCGGGGTCACCTTCTTGCCGGTCGCCTGCTCCGGCGAGACGTACTGCGCGGTGCCCATGACCATGCCGGTCTGCGTCATGGAGCTGTCACCGCTGCGCGCGATGCCGAAATCGGTGATCTTCACGGTGCCGTCGTCGGTCACCATCAGGTTGCCGGGCTTGATGTCCCGGTGGATGATGCCCGCCGAATGGGCGACGTGCAGTGCCCGCGCGGCCTGGCCGACGAGGTCCAGGGTCGCGTCGGCGGAAAGCCGCCCGTCGCGGGCGAGGATCTGCGACAGCGTCTCGCCCGCCACCAGCTCCATGACGAGGTAGGCCAGGTCGTCCTGCTCGCCGTAGTCGAAGACCTGCGCGATGCCGCTGTGCTGCAGCGCCGCGGCGAACCGCGCCTCGGCGCGGAAGCGACCGCGGAACGTCTCGTCGTCGAGGTACTGCTGTTTCAGCAGCTTGACCGCCACCGGCCGGCCCAGGAGCCGGTCGGTGGCCTTCCAGACCTCGCCCATCCCGCCGACGGCCAGCCGCTCGTCGAGCACGTACCGGTCGTTCAGGACGTCTGGGGTGGTCATGGTCAGCGCACCGCCTGGACGATGCGCAGGGCGATCGGCGCGGAGTAGGTCGCGCCGCTCGAACCCCGCGGCCCCTCGGTGACGACGGCGAAGGCGATCTTGGGGTTGTTCTTCGGGGCGAAGCCGACGAACCAGTCCTCGTTGATCCCGCCGATGCCGGTCTCGGCGGTCCCGGTCTTGCCGGCGATGTCGTGCCCGCCGAGCGTGCTCGTCGCCGTGCCGCGCTCGACGACCGCGCGCATCATCTCCTGGAGCTGAGCGGCGGTGTCGGCGCTGATCGGCTGCCCGAGCTGCTTCGGCTCGGCGGTGACCAGCTCGGACTGGTCCTGGGCCACGACGCGCTTGACGAGGAACGGCTTCATCATCTTGCCGTCATTGGCGACCGCCTGCGCGACCATCGCCATCTGCAGCGGCGAGGCGGTCACGACCTCCTGGCCGATGCCGCTGCGGGCCAGGGCGTCGCCGCCGATCTGCTTGGTCGGGTAGACGCTGGTGGCGCTGGACATGCCGTTCTCGACCTCGGTGGGCTTGTTGAAGCCGAACTTGGCCGCCATCGCGCCGAGTTGCTCCTGGCCCTGCTTGATAGCGAGCCGGCCGAACGTCGAGTTGCAGGACGCCGCGAAGGAGTTGATCAGGGGCGGCGAGCCGTTGCACTTCTCCTCGTCGCCGTCGGAGTTCGGCAGTGTCCGGCCCGACTCGGGCAGCCTCAGCTCACTGGCGTCGACCCCCGAGTCCTTGCGGTACTGCCCGCTCTCGATGGCGGCGGCCGAGTTGACGATCTTGAACGACGAGCCCGGTGCGAACGTCTCGCGCATCGCGTAGTTCAACATCGGGTCCGGCTTCTGCTTGTTCAGCGCCGTGAAGGCCTTGTTCGCCTTCGTCCCGTCGTGGACGGCGACGTCGTTCGTGTCGAACGACGGGAAGGAGGCCATCGCCAGGATGGCGCCCGTCTTGACGTCGAGGGCGACCGCGCCGCCGCGCCGGATCGTGCGGTTCTTGATGCCGGCGTAGGCCGCCTGCTGCGCGTCCGGGTCGATCGTCGTCTGCACGGTGGCGCCCGCGGCCTTCTTGCCGACCAGCATGTCGAACCAGTTGTGCAGCGCCAGCCGCTTGTCCGTGCCGTCCAGCAGGCCGTTCTGCGCCGACTCGAGGCCCGTACGGCTGAACACGCTGACGTACCCGGTGATGGGCGAGTAGATCGTGCCCTGGTTGTAGTGCCGCTGGTAGTTCTTGCCGTCGTCGCCGCCGAGCTTCTGGGAGTAGGCCAGCGTGACCTTCCCGGCCATGATCGGACCCCGGTTGTGCTCCCACTGCTGGGCGAACTGCCGGGAGTTCAGCGGGTCGGTCCGCAGCTTCTCCGCCTGCGACCCCTGGAGGTAGTTGATGTTCACGATCAGGACGACCAGCAGGAGCATGCCGGCCACCGCGATCTTGCGGAGCGGCTTGTTCACTGCGTCCTCACCACCTGGGTCATCCCTTCGTCCTGGATCGGCTGCGGCGCGGGCCGCCGCGCGGTGTCACTGATGCGGATCAGAATGGCGATCAAAATCCAGTTCGCGAGCAGCGACGACCCACCCTGGGCGAGGAACGGCGTGGTCAGACCGGTCAGTGGGATGAGCCGCGTCACACCGCCGACGATGACGAAGACCTGCAGCGCGAAGACGAACGACACGCCGCCCGCGAACAGCTTCGCGAAGTTGTCCTTCGTGGCCAGCGCCGCCTTCATGCCCCGCTGCACGATCAGGCCGTACACAATGAGGATCACCATCGCGCCGGTGAGCCCCAGCTCCTCGCCGAACGAGGTGAAGATGAAGTCGCTGTAGGACAGCGGAGTGCGCCACGGCTCGCCCTGGCCGAGGCCCGTGCCGAGCACGCCGCCCTGGCCCATCGAGAACAGGCCGAACATCAGCTGGCTGCTGTCGGCGAGGTACACGCCGCCCTTCTGCTTGCAGACGTCCCAGTGCGTCTGGTTGACGATCTTCCCGCCGATCCGACAGCCGCCGTCGAAGTACGCCTGCGGGTCCAGCCAGGTGTCGATCCGCTGCGCGACGTGCGGGATCTCCGGGGCGATGAGGCAGGCGCAGGCCAGCAGCAGGACGCCGATCAGCACCCACATGAAGCGCTCGGTCGCGACGTAGAGCATGCTGACGAACAACCCGAAGAACAGGATGGCCGTACCGAAGTCGTTCTCCAGCGCCAGGACGCCGAGGCAGATCACGAAGATGACGAGAATCGGGCCGAGGTCGCGGGCGCGCGGGAGGTTCGCCGGGCCGAGCTTCTTGCCGACGATCGACAGGCTCTGCCGCTTGTTCACCAGGTATCCGGCGAAGAACGCCACCAGCGCGAGCTTGGAGAACTCGCTGGGCTGGATCGAGAACCCGCCGATCCGGATCCAGATCTTCGCGCCCAGCGCGCCACTGATCGACGAGGGCAGGAAGCCCGGGAGGGCGAGGAAGAACAGCCCGACCGCGCCGATCGTGTACATGTACCGCTGGAGGAGCTTGATGTCCTTCAGCACGAGCAGCGTGACGGCGAAGAAGATCATCGCCAGCGCGGTCCAGGTGAGCTGCCCGGTCGTCGACGGCCCGATGTAGGAGAGATCCTTGCCCTGTTGGAGGGCCTTCTTCCAGTCGGCGCTCGTTCTCAGGTCCAGCCGGTAGATCATCGCCAGCCCGAGGCCGTTGAGGAAGACGGCCAGCGGAAGCAGGAGCGGGTCGGCGTACGGCGCGAACCGGGCGACGACGAAGTAGGCGCCGGCCGCGAGGATCCCGAGGCCGATGCCGTATCCGTACATCCCGGCGGGCAGACTGCCGTCACGCGCCAGCCCGACCTGGGCGAAGCCCGCGACGGTGACCACCAACGCGAAGATCAACATGCCGAGCTGGGCGCTCCGCCGGGGGCGGGTCGCGATCTGCACCTCGGATTCGGCGGCTGCGGAAGTCATCAGTGTGTGGTGTTCGGCTTAGAAGGGCAGCCTGACTTGCCCGGTTGCTTCTTGCAGAGGTCGGCCTGGTCGCGGAGCTCCTGCACCTTGGCGCGGGCCTGCGTCAGGTCCGTTACGGAGATGCCATTGTGCACGGTGTCCTTGTCCTGCTTGGGCAACAGACTGGTCTGCACCGGCGGGTTCGACGGCTCGACGACCGTCTCCTCGCAGCCCAGCGTGCTCTGCTGGCCCTTGCCCTTCCAGATCGTCACGACGCCCTTGTTGTCGGCGACGACGAGGTGGCAGACCTGCTTGCGCAGGGTGTTCACCGTGGTGTGGGCCTTGCCCAGGCTGCCCAGGCCGTCGATCGTGTGGTTCACCGAGTCCCGTGCCGAGGGCGCCAGGTCGGCGACCTTCAGCGCCGGGCTGGGCCGTTCCTTCACGTGCGACAGCTTGAACCCCAGAAGGTCCTGGTTCATCCCCTGGTAGATGACGACCTGCCCGCCGTCCGCCGCGACGTAGTACTGCCCCTGGACGGTGTTCCAGGCGACGTACGACCCGCCGGCGGCCAGCAGGACGACCACCCCGGCCACCGCCACCAGCCAGGGCCAGCGACGCCGTCGCCGGCCGACTGCCATCTGCGGCAGCGTGTCCTCGTGCTGGCGGCCGACCGCCGGGATGTCCGCCACGGTCACCGGCGCGGGCTGCTGCTCCCGCAGCGCCGCGGCCCGCTGGGCCGGCGTCTCCGCGGCCATCGCGCCGGGCGGCGGCATGTCCGCCTCGCCGCGGCCCCGGCCGGCGTTGTGCGCGGCGCCCGCGGTGATCGAGGCCGGCGGCGGGCCCTGCTGCTGCTCCAGTTCGACCACGTCGGCCACCACACAGGTGATGTTGTCCGGGCCACCACCGCGGTTGGCCAGGTCGATGAGCTGGCGTACGGCCTGGTCCGGCTCTGCCGCCGTGCTCAGCGCGTGGTGGATGGTCTCCGCGCTCACCACCGTGCTCAGCCCGTCGGAGCACAGCAGGTAGCGATCGCCGAGCTGCGCCTCGCGCAGCGAGATGTCCGGGTCGACCTCGCCGCGGCCGTCCAGCGCCCGCAGCAGAAGGGAGCGCTGCGGGTGGGACGCGGCCTCGTCCAGGCTGATCCGACCCTCGTCGACGAGCGACTGAACCAGTGTGTGATCATGAGTGATCTGGAACAGCTCGCCGTTCCGCAGGAGGTACGCGCGAGAGTCGCCGATGTGGACGAGGGCGACCTGCGCGCCGTTCCACAGCATCGCGGTGAGGGTGCAGCCCATGCCCTGCAGCGACGGATCACCCTCGACGATGCTGTGCAGGGTCCCGTTGGCCCGGTGCACCGCCTGCTCGAGGGCGCCGACGAGCTCGTGCGGCGGGAAGTCCCGGTCGAGTGGCTTCAGGGTCTCGATGGCGGCGGCACTGGCGATCTCGCCGCCGACATGGCCGCCCATGCCGTCGGCCACCGCGAGCAGCCGGGAGCCCGCGTACGCCGAGTCCTCATTGCCCTCGCGGAGCATGCCGACGTCCGACCGGGCGGCGAAGTGAATTCCGATGGTCATTTGCGCAGCTCTATGACGGTCTTCCCGATGCGGATCGGTACGCCGACGGGGACGGGTTCCGGCCTGCTCACCTTGGCGCGCCCGAGATAGGTGCCGTTCGTCGAACCGAGATCCTCCACGAACCACTGACCGTTCTGCGAGAAGAGCCGGGCATGCCGTCCCGAAGAGTAGTCGTCTCCGAGGGGGAGCGTGACGTCATTCGAGCGACCCATCGTTATCTCCGTCCCGACCAGGTCCATCGTCGTGCCGGCCCGGGCACCCTCGGTGATGACCAGCTTGGTCGGTTCCGACCGCCTGACGCGCGGCGCCGCCGCCTGTCGCGGCGGCCGGGCGGGCTGGGCGGCCTGCCGAGGCCGCTGGGCCTTGGCGGCGGCCTTCGAGCCCCACAGATCGGCACGGATGACGCCCGCGGCCGCGATGACGAACAGCCACAACACGGCTAGGAACGCCACCTTCATGAGCGTCAGGGTGATTTGGTTCATCGGAGTCGGAGCTACTCCCTATCGCGGCGGAACACCAGGGTTGTCCGGCCGAGCGTCACGCGTGAGCCGTCATGCAGGGTCACACGGCGGATCGGCTGGCCGTTCACGAAAGTGCCGTTCGTCGACCCTAGATCAACCGCAACCACCTCCGGGCCCTCGACTCTGATCTCGGCATGGTGCCGGGAAACGCCCGGATCGACAAGCCGAAGATCACAATCGGTGCCCCGGCCGAGCAACGTCACCGGAGTGGTCAAATCGTACGTGTGGCTCTGCTGGCCCTCCGTGCTCACCAGCAACCGCGGCCGGCCGCCCGCGAACCCGCGCGGCGGAGGCGGCATGTCGCTCATCGGCTGGCGGATCTCGCCACCCTCCACGGTGGAGCCACGGATGACCCCGGACCGGATCCGGAACATCCCCGTGCGCAGGTCATCGGCGTTCTCGAACCGCACCCGCACCGGCCCGACGAAGGAGTAACCCTGCTCCTTCGCGTGCTCACGGGCGAGATTGGCCAGCTCCTGGCTCAGGCTGTCGGCGTAGACCTCCAGTCGCTCGCCGTCCGGATGTGAGATCTCGACGACGAAGTCGTTCGGCACCAGCGTGCGACCCTGCGCCACGATCGCGGCGCGCTCGTCCATCTCGCGCTGAATCGCGCTGGCCACCTCGACGGGCTGAAGCTCCGACTTGAAAGCCCGAGCGAAGGCACCCTCGACCATGCCTTCGAGCCGACGCTCGAAGCGCTGTAGGACACCCACGTGCACCTCCCCTCTCCACTGCTAGACGATCGTATCTGTGAGTAGGTTCGCCCCGAGCAACCGATTCGGACCACCGCCGGAATGGTGCTAACCTTTGGACGCGCCCGGGGCGGGTGGCGGAACGGCAGACGCGCACGGTTCAGGTCCGTGTGTCCGCAAGGACGTGAGGGTTCAAATCCCTCCTCGCCCACTCGGTGTTGGGGTCGGCTGGTCGGAAGCTTCGCTTCCTTCCCGTCGACCCTTCGTCGTTTTTTCGGGGGGACGACCCCCCGGGCCCCCCGGGGTGGGGGGCTGCGTCCCCCACGCCCCCCATGCGGTGGGCTGGGGTTGTCGTGAGGTGATCCTGCGCCCGCTGCGCGGGCTTGGATTTGGGGGGCTTCGTCCCCTGGGTTGGGGTGGCCTGTGGGCATTGGGGTGGAGAAGATCTACCGAGACTTGGTCGGACGTCGGTGTTCCGGGGGCTGTACGGCCTAGAGCGGTTCCTCGCCGGCGCTCTCCTACGCACCTGGCGGTTTGCACAACCGCCTGTTCGGCCCGCTCGGGATGGCCAAGACCTACTTTCTCGTCAAGCCGCCGGATGGCATCAAGGGGCCGCACGGCCACGGCTACTACCCCGACGCCGACGGCAAGCCGCGCGACGTGGACCGGTTCAACGCCGGCTTCGGCTCGGGGGCCGGAGGGGTGGTCGCCACCGCGCACGACGTGAGCGCCTTCTACCGGGCGTTCACCCAGGGCAGACTGCTGCCGACGGAACGCCAGCGAGTGCTGACCGACCCGCTGCCCAATGACCCACCCCAGAGCAGCGGCCCCGACTTTTGCCGCGGCGAACTCGATGGCTGGATATGGGGCGGGACGGCCCCCGGCTACTTCACCATGACCTTCTACTCAAAAGACGGCCGCCGCCAGTTCGCGAGGTCGGCCATGCTGAGCGTCAAGGACACCACCGCGCCATCGGCGCCCGATTCGGCTTCCGCGCCGTCGTCACCGCCGGGCTGGCCCTCGCGGCGATCGGGCTCCTGACACTGCCACGGTCCAGCACGCCACCGGCTACGGCGACGTGTGGTGGCGGCTGGCCGTCGTCGGCGTCGGCTTCGGTCTGGCGATGTCACCGCTGACCGGCGCGGTCTTGACGGGCCTGTGGCTCGTGCGGAAACGTCCGGTTGGCGCCGGGGCCCGCGGGAGGGGCTAGGGCTGGCGGCGTCGGTCGCGGGCGTAGACGACGCCCGGTTTTCCGTCGCCGGGGCTGCGGCGGTCGAGCTCGAACAGCTCTATCGCGGCCATCAGTTCGCTCAGCTTGGGATAACCGTAGTTGCGGGAGTCGAAGTCCGGCCGTTGCTTGATGACGATGTATCCGACGTTCGCGAGGTTGGCCCAGCCGTCCTCGTCGGATGCCGCCTCCACGGCGTTGCGGAGCTGGCTCAGCAGTCCGGCGTCCGCCATGAGGGCGGCGGCGGAGGAGTGCTCCGTGGGCACGGGCGTCTCGTCGGCGGGCGCGGCGGCGCGGTTCGCGTACGGAAGGTTCTCGATGTAGACGAACTTGTCGCATGCCGAGACGAAGGGCTTGGGGGTCTTGCGTTCGCCGAATCCGTACACGGTGAGGCCGGATTCTCGGATGCGCGCGGCCAGGCGGGTGAAGTCGCTGTCACTGGACACGATGCAGAATCCGTCGAAGCGCCCGGTGTAGAGCAGATCCATCGCGTCGATCACCATCGCCGCGTCGGTGGCGTTCTTTCCGACGGTGTAGGCGAACTGCTGGATCGGCTGGATCGACTGGGCGAGCAGGTGATCCTTCCAACCCTTGAGGCTGGTTCCGGTCCAGTCGCCGTAGGCCCGTTTGACGTGGGCGGTGCCGTACTTGGCGACCTCGGCCAGCAACCCCTCGGTGATCGTGGGTCGCGTGTTGTCCGCGTCGATGAGGACCGCGAGCTTGGCGGCGTTCTCACTGACCATGCTGCTTCTCCTTGTCACACCGTCAGCCGGCCCTTCTGGTGGTCTTCGTGTTCCGGACCGTAGAGCAGGGACAGGTCTACGTACAGCGATACAGGTGCCTGTCTGTCCTTATTCGGCGTAGACCGAACGTTCTTGAGCGTTCATTCCGACGCGTGAAGAGTTCCTCACATGCCAGAGAGGACTCGAAGCATGAACGTACGACCGAGCCTGATCGCCGTCGGGTCGGCGGCGGCACTCGTCGGGGGGATCGCCGTGGCGGGGCCCGCGAACGCGCAGCGGCCGGCGGCCGCCATGTACCGCTCGGCGCCGCGCTACATCGTCAACAGCGCGACCGGCCTGTGCATGACCGTCCACGGCGGGAGCAGGGCCAAGGGCGCCAAGGTCGATCTGTACCGCTGCGTCGGCGCGGCGAACCAGAGATGGACCCTCGTTCCCATGCGCGACACGCAGCAGATCGTGAACGTCAAGAGCGGCCTGTGCCTGGACGTCCTCGGTGGGCGGAAGGGCAACGGGGCGCTGCTGGGTCAGTGGACCTGCAACGGCAAGTCCAATCAGCGGTTCCTCATCAACAGCATGGCCGGTGGCGGCTTCATGATCGTGTCCGCCGTGAGCCTGCGAGAGGTCCAGCCGAAGTATCACGACCGGCGCGCGAACAACCCGATCCACCAGTGGGCCGCCAAGGGGAAGTGGGCCCGGTGGCACCACTGACCGTACGAACGTCGGGAAAGGAGCCCGCGGTGTCGGGACATCACATCAAGGCGCGTGTGCTCACGGTGGTCGCGCTCGGAGTCGCGATGGCCGGGTCGGCGGTGGGGCCGGCCTGGGCGGAACCCGGGTCGAAGGCGTCCCCGCGCGGGGTGCACGCCCTGTCGGGCCCCACATACTTCGTGAACAGCGCGACGGGCCTGTGCATGACCGTCCACGGGGCCAGCAGGGCCAAGGGCGCCAAGGTCGATCTGTATCGCTGCGTCGGCGCGACGAACCAGAAGTGGACCATCCTCAGCACCACGGGTGTGCTCTACCAACTCGTCAACCAGCACAGCGGCCTGTGCCTCGACGTGCTGGGAAGCAGCAAGAAGAACGGCGCCAGGCTGGGTCAGTGGCCGTGCAACGGCAAGGCCAACCAGTCGTTCCAGCTGTTCGGCGCCGCGGGGAAGCGGGACTTCTATCTCCTGGCGCCCCGCGGTAACAAGTACGTGCAGCCGAAGTATCACGATCGGCGGTCGAACAACCCGGTGCATCAATGGGGCAGCAAGGGCACCTGGGCCAAGTGGCATCACTGAGCCCCTCAGCGGAGACCGAGGAGGCCGATGCCGAGATCGGTCGGGCTGTGGCGCACGGTGTTGCGGTGCCGCACCGTGTGGATCAGGCCCGCTTCGCGGAGGACGGTGGCGTGTTCGCTGGCGCTTGCGGGGGCGACGCCGGCGAGATCGGCGAGTTCCTTCGTCGAGCAGCCGGCGTGCTCGGCGATGACGTTCAGCACGGACGAACGGGTCTGGCCGAGGAGGGCCGCCACGGCGCCTCCCGGTCGGGCCCTGGCCGGTTCCGGAGTGAGGACGGCCATCCGGCGAAGGGGATCGTCGCCGCACGCCGGATACGTGATGACGGGCTGGGGCTCGGTCTCATAGTCGATGATGGTGCGGTCGCACAACGCCGACGGATGCAGCAGCACGCCTTGGCCTTCGAGCACGTGATCGTGCTGAGCCCCGTTCACCATCTTGATCTCCAGCACCGGTGGGTCCCACCGCATCCACTGGGGGTTCGCCTCCGCCAGGACACGCTCCACGCCACCGGTGAGCCACTGTTGGGCCCGTACGGCGCGGTCCTGCGCGAACAGGCCCTCGATGTTCGCCCAGTAGGGGCCCAGCAGGTGGTCGTACAGCCCGCGGAGTTCGATCCCCAACTGCTTCAGGAGCGCTCTGTCATCGGCCAGTCGCTGGGTCCAGGACGGCACGGGCTGTACTTCGGCGATCGCGCTCATCTGCGCCCGGATCTCCGCGCGCGGCGTGGCGAGCACGCGGTCCGGTAGTTCCTCCGGATCCCCGGCGCACGTGGGAGGGAACAACGACTGCGCGTAACCGACCACGGGAACGAGCGACAGAGCCATTCGGGCGGGGGCGGTCAGCCGGGCGTCGACGCTTCGCCGCCAAGCGTCCAGAGCCGCACGCCGCGTGCGGCTCTGCACCGCCCGCATGGCGATGTGCAGCTCGAGGAACGGCATCGCCTTGTCGGCTATACGCGTCCGCGCCAGGTCTTGCGCGGTGAAGTGGAGGCGATAGGCCACGTCTTCCCCCAACCACGTTCGTTCTCTCGGGGAGCATCGGCTCGACCGGACCGGGATCGCGGAAAGCAGCCCCATTCCGTGCAGAACATCGTGGCAAATACCGATCCCGCCCGTGCGGCTTCTCGGATCTAAGGGTTGCGGGCCGGGTCGTTCTCCGGTGGGCGGAGGCGGTCGCGCAGCTCGGTCTTGCGTACCTTGCCCAGCTCGTTGCGGGGCAGCGCGGCCACGCACTCGAGGCGGGTCGGGAGGTACCACTCCGTCATGCCCGTGCCGAGAAGGTGCGCTCGCAGGTCGTCGAGGGTGGGGGCGGGACCGGTGGGGACCACGAACGCGCACACGGTCTCCTCGCCGCCGGGGTTCTGCCGGCCGACGATGGCGACCTCGGCGACGGCGGGGTGGCGCAGCAGCTCGTCCTCGACCTCCAGGATCGGGATCAGGAGGGGGCTGCCGATCCGGTCGGCGTCCCGGGAGAGGTAGCGCAGACCGCCGCTGCCGTCCTCGCCGACCAGGTCGCCGGTGTCGTACCAGCCGTCCGTGGCCTCCGGGTCCCACGTCGGCCGCCGGTCGTGCAGCCGGAAGGTGCCCGCGCACACCGAGGGACCGCGTACGTAGAGCCGGAACGCCCGGTCCTCGGCGGTCGGCTCGTCGGCGACCAGGCGGATCTCGCAGCCGGGAACGGGGCGGCCGATGCTGTGGCCCGTCCAGTCGGGCGGGTCGTCGACGGCGGTCGCGGTGATGCCGCCCGTCTCCGTCATGCCGAAGCCGTTGACGAGGCCCGGGGACAGCCACCGGTGGACCGGGGCGACGAGCGAGACGGGGAGCGGGGCCCCGGTGCTGATGATCAATTGCAGGCAGGGCAGGGGGCGGTGGTGCCGCCGCTGGGCCTCGACGAGCCTGGCCAGCATCATGGGCGCGCCGAGGAAATGGGTGACGCGGTGCCGGGCGAGCAGGTCCAGCCAGACGTCCGGGTCCCGGGTGTCGGCGAACACGGAGCCGCAGCCCGTGACCAGGGGCATCAGGACGTTCGTCCGCATCCCCACGGAGTGGGTCAGGTTCGCCGGCGTGGCCGTCCGCGGTTCCGGGATGTCGCATACGGCGCGGTGCCTCGGTCGGGTGCAGGCGTACTGCGTGTTGGCGGTGTGGAGCACGCCCTTCACCTCGCCCGTCGTCCCGGAGGTGAACAGCACCAGGGACACCTCGTCCGGGTCCCGGGCGACGTGCGCCCGGGGACGGGGGTCGGATCCGAGGAGGTCGGCGAAGGCCAGCGCGCCGGTCGCCGCCGCGTCGCCGAGCACCACGCGGTGGCGCAGCCTCGGCAGGCGGGTGTCCAGGTCGGCGAGGAGACGGGCGGGGCGCGCGGTCTCCCACCGGTCGACGACCACGCAGGCGTTCGCCTCGGTCCCGGCCAGGACGCGCTCCACCTCACGCGCGCCCAGGGTCGCCATCATCGGCACGGCGATCAGTCCCGCGTCCAGGCACGCGAGGCCTAGCGCGGCCGCCTCCCACCAGTTCGGGAGCTGGTAGGCGACCACGTCACCGGGGCGCAGCCCGAGGTCGCGCAGCCCGGCGGACAGCCGGTCGACGTACGCCGCCAGTTCGCCGAAGGTCACGATGACCTCGCGTCCGAGGTCGCGGCGCCAGTTGACGAACACCGTACGGTCGGGCAGGTTCGCGGCCGCGGCCCGGAGATCGTCGACGAAGGACTCCCGGCGCCATCGGCCGCCCGCGTAGTACGGCTCGGCCCGCGAGCGAGACGGCTCCAGTGACGCGGCCAGGTCGCGCATGCCGTGGCCGGGGCGCGACCGCCCGTTCACCGGACCGCCGTGTGCTCGTCGGGACCGAGCGGACGCAGCGTGAGCAGCCGCCGGCGGCGCCGGGACGCCATCCGGCGGAACGCGGCCGTGTCGTTGAGGTGCGGGAACGGCTCATCGGGCCGGGGGACGCCGAGGAACTCGCACAGCGGCCCCCAGCCCTGGCCGACGTCGTACACCAGGAGCCGGTGATCGGGTATCACCGCCTGTACGTGGGCGTTGTGCCATGCGAAGACCCGAAGGGCGAAGTCGGGGTCGTCGAAGCGGGAGCCGAAGGTGCCCTCCCAGATCACCCGTTCACACATCCGGCGTCGGACGCGGAGCCCCGCGCAGACCCGGTCCTCCAGCCACATCGCGAGGCCGTGCCATCCCGGCTGCCGGTGGCTGGAACGGTAGATCGTGTCGCGGACGCTCGCGTACCAGCGGGCGGGGTCGCGCACGGTGAGGATGACCGGTGCCTGCCGGTAGACGTCCGCGAGTTCCTGCCAGAAGAAGCACGAGGGCCAGTCGACGGTCGCGCGGTAGCCCGCCAGGAGGTCGTCCCACGCGACCGGTTCGCCGCGGGCGGCCGCTTCCCACTCGTGGATGCGGTCGAGGTCTCCGCCGAGCGAGGACATGTGGTGACAGGGTCCGTGGCCCAGGCGTTCCAGAGCCGCTTTCAGCGAGTAAGTGCCGGTCCGTCCCAGTCCAGCCCCGATGACCTGCAGCATGTGTCACCCCCGTGCGGTGCGGTACGGCTCTTCTGTGTGAAATCTCCCTGTTTGAGATTGGTTGTCTTAATCGTCGAGACGTGTTCTAGAGTCGCCGACCATGAGGTCCCCCAACCCCTGGGCCTTGATCGGCCTGTTCCTCGCCGTGGCGGTGGCCGGATGCGTCGCCGTGTTCGCGCTGTCCGCGCGGCCGTGGGCGGTACTGGCGGTGCTCGCCGCCGGGGTCGCGGCCGGCACCATCAACACGATCGTCGGATCGGGATCGCTGATCACCTTCCCCACGCTGCTGGCCGTGGGGCTGCCGCCGATCACGGCGAACGTCTCGAACAACATCGGCCTGGTGCCCGGCGGCGCCAGCGGCGTGCTGGGGTACCGCGCCGAGCTGGCGGGCCAGCGCGGCCGGATCGCCCGGCTGGCCCCGGCCTCGGTGCTGGGCGCGCTGGTCGGCGGACTGCTCCTGCTCAACCTGCCCGAGCAGGCCTTCACCGCGGTGGTGGCCGTGCTGATCGGGCTGTCCTGCGTGCTGGTGCTGACCCAGCCCATGATCAGTCGCCGGCTCGCCTCCCGGCCCCGGCGGGCGCACGGCGGGCCCTGGCTCCTGCTCGGCGTGTTCGCGGGCGGCGTCTATGGCGGCTATTTCGGCGCGGCGCAGGGCGTCCTGCTGGTCGGCCTGCTCGGCATCTTCCTCGACGAGGATCTGCAGCGCGTCAACGCCGCCAAGAACCTGCTGACGATGCTCGTGAACGCCACGGCGGCGATCCTGTACATCTGCGTCGCGAAGGTCGACTGGTGGGCCGTGCTGCTCGTGGCGCTGGGCTCCATGGTCGGCGGTGTCCTCGGCGCCAGGGTGGGGCGCAGGCTGCCGCCCGCGATCCTGCGCGGAGTGATCGTATGTGTGGGCGTCGCGGCCATGATCAAGCTCGTCAGCGGCTGACGGGCGGTGGACCGCCGGCCGTCCCGGCCGGCTCATCGATCGGCCTGCCTGCGCCGGAGCAGGTGGTGCGGTCGGCGATGCCGGCGGATCTCCTCCGCGGGTTCCGCGCCGTCGACGGGGGTGGGCTCGGTGGCGGGCCGGATGCCGGTCGTGCGCCGGAGCAGGCCCCACAGGTGGTGATTGACCTCGGCGGCGCGCTCGAGGGTCAGCAGGTGTCCGGCGCCGGGGATCACCACGAGATCGGCGCCGGGGATCTGCGCGGCGAGGGCCTCGGCGTGCCGCATCGGCGTGATGAGGTCCCGGTCGCCGACCATGACCAGCACGGGCACGCGGCCGAGCGCGGGCAACGCGGTCCGCTTGTCGTACGCGATCAGCTCCGCGTAGAAGTCGGCGATCACTTCAATGGGGACGGACGCCATCAGCCGGGCGGTCACCTCGGCGACCTGCTTCGACACGTGGGCGCCGAAGAGGTACGAGCGGGTCAGCAGGAAGGACATCCCGCCGAGCGGTCGGCGCGCGGCGTCCACGAGCCTGGCCTGGTGACGGAGCGTGCTCAGCGTGACGGGGACCATCCGGTGCAGGACCCGCGCGGTGCGCTCGGGGAGTCCGATGGTGACGGAGGACAGGTCGCCCGAGGAGGTCGAGGCGAGGAGCACCCCGACGATCCGGTCGCCGAACAGCTCCGGATGCGCGTCGGCGAGCCCGAGGATCGCCATGCCGCCCATTGAGTGGCCGACCAGGACGATGGGGCCCCTCGGCGCGGTCTCCTTCAGCACCGCGTACAGGTCGCGGCCGAGCTGGTCGATCGTGGCGTTCGGCGGAGATCCCCACCCCGATCGGCCGTGGCCGCGCAGGTCCCAGAGCACGACGCGGACCCGGCCGGCCAGCGCGTCCCGCTGGAGGTGCCAGCTCGTGGAGTTCAGCAGGAATCCATGGCAGAACACGACGGTCGCCTTCGCCCCACGAGCCTCACGCACCTCGACGTGGAGCCGGACGCCGTCGTCGGCCGTCACCGTCAGGGTGCGCACATCACCGGGTACCGAAGGCCGGGTCTCCCGCGTCTCCTCGGAGGATCCGTTCATCCACCAGCTGTGCCTGCTCAGGACCTTGGTGATTTCCGCGAACGACATGGCCACCTCCGCCCGTTGCCGCTCCCAGTCTTTTACGGTGGCCCCTAACTCCAGTTTGAGTCATGGTGAAGGTATTTTCAAAGGCAGGGGCCCTGCCGAAGAACCTCACGACGGTCCCGGGCAGGCCACCGACAGCCGGCCGTCCTCCTCGACGACCTCCGTCCCGAACGCCGCGCAGGCGGTGATGAACCGATCCCGGATCCAGGCGTGGTCGGTGCCGGTGGCGAGGCGGGTACGGGCGTACTCCAGGGTGAGTGGGGACGCCCGCAGCCCGGTGATCGCGGATCCGGTGATGGCGACGAGGAAGACCAGACCGAGGTCGTTGCGCAGGGCCGGGTCCACGGCGTAGTCGTCGACGAGGTCCCCGAGGTCGTACAGCACGCGACCCGACATGCCGTGGAAGACGTGTGCGGAGTGCCCGGCGACGAGGGTCGCCCCGGCGTCGACCAGCGCGCGGGCGGCGGCTCGTACGTAGCGCGGGGGCTCCGTGGTCATGTTGGGACCCCAGTGCGCCAGCACGAGCACGCGGGCGCCGTCGGCGGACAGTTCGCGGATCCGGCCGGTGAGCCAGTCCGGGACGTCATGGCGCAGGTCCGCGTACGCGACTCCGGGCCGGTTCTCGCGGGCGGCGAACTCGGCGGGATGGTCCGTGACGCCGAGGACCGCGACCCGCCCGTCCACGGTCTCGAACAGGGCCGGCTCCCGCGCCCGGCGCACGTCGGGACCCGCCCCGACGACCCGGATCCCCACCCGGGCCAGGTGACCGAGCGTGTCCGCCAGCGCCTCGGGGCCGTAGTCGAGCGCGTGGTTGTTGGCGAGCGTCACACAGTCGATCCCCAGATCGGCGAGGGTCTCCGCGGCCGCCGGTGGGGCGCGGAAGTGGAACGGTTTGCCGGGGGCGCGCCACGGCGCGCCGCGGGCGGAGACGCAGCACTCGAGGTTGACCAGGGACAGGTCGGCGGACCGGAAGATCTCCCGCACCTCGTCGGCGAACATGCCGTACGGGCCGCACGCCGCGATTCGTTCCGCGACCCCGCGTCCCAGCATCGTGTCGCCGCCCAGGGCGACCGTCATGGTCACACCGAACTCCCGCCTCCAGGATGGCCGGGGCGACCGCGCCCGGCCAAGGGACCAAGGTCCCCGCCGGGGTCGCCCGCCGAGGTCCCCGCGCGCGATCATCCGGCCGAGGTCGACGGTCGTCCACAGCCTGTGGATGGAGTCGTACTCTTGGACCCATGCCGGAGCTGCCCGAGGTCGAGTCCCTCGCCGCCTTCCTCCGCGAGCACGCCGTCGGGCGGGCGATCGCACGGATCGACGTGGCGGCCATCTCGTCACTGAAGACGTACGATCCGCCGATCACCGCGCTGAACGGTCTCACGATCACGGGCGTCGCCCGCTACGGCAAGTTCCTCGACCTCGACGTCGACGGGATCCACCTCCTCATCCACCTCTCCCGCGCCGGCTGGCTGCGGTGGAAGGACGCGCTGCCGCCCGCGCCGCCCCGGCCGGGCAAGGGCCCGCTCGCCGTGCGGGTCCACCTCGACGACGGCTCCGGGTTCGACCTCACCGAGGCGGGCACCCAGAAACGGCTCGCGGTGTACGTCGTGCGCGACCCCGCAGAGGTGCCGGGCGTCCGGTCCCTCGGCCCCGACCCGCTCGGCGCGGACTTCACGGTGGAGACGCTGAGGGGGATCCTCGACGGTCGGCGCACCCAGATCAAGGGGCTGCTGCGCGACCAGAGCGTGATCGCCGGAATCGGCAACGCCTACTCCGACGAGGTCCTGCACGTGGCGCGGATGTCGCCGTTCAAGCTGGCCGCGAGCTTCACCGACGAGGACGTCACGACGCTGTACGACGCGATCGTCCGCACGCTCGGCGAGGCGGTCGAACGCTCCCGGGGCGTGGCGGCCAAGGACCTCAAGGGAGAGAAGAAAGAGGGTCTGCGGGTGCACGGCCGGGCCGGACAGAAGTGCCCGGTCTGCGGCGACACGATCAAGGAAGTGTCGTTCGCCGACTCCGCCCTGCAGTACTGCCCGACGTGCCAGACCGGCGGCAAGCCCCTGGCGGACCGCCGGATGTCCCGCCTGCTCAAGTGAGCGCGCGCCCGGTAAGGGCCATCCGCACCCGGCGGATAGGACTCCGCCCACGGCGCGGCCGCCTGGTCCGCGCTCGGTAAGGGCGTCACCCGGCTCGGCCCACGGCACGGTGACGTGAGCGTCCGGTCCGCGCTCGCCCGTACGGGCGGTGGTCCCGTGCCGCTCAGCGCGCGGTCGGCACCGGGCCGAACAGGGAGACGAGGTTGCCCCACCGTTTGATCTCGCAGCCGTTCTTCCGGTTGAACGTCGCGTCGACCTTCTTGCCGTTCCAGGTGCCGGTGACCGTGGCGGTCTGCGGGCCGCCGAAGATCTGGGTGCACATCTGGCCCTTCGGCGTCGGCGCGAACGGGTCCTCCCCCTTCGCGGCCGCCGCGGCCAGCGCCGCGCACGCATGGTCGGCCCTGGGCAGGGTCCCGCCCACGGGATCGCAGGTGAGCGTCCAGGTCTTCGGCGCCGACGTCTCCGACGCGCGTACGGTCACGGTCAGCCGGGTCCCGGCCGCCGACCCGGTCGGTGCGGGCGTCGTCGGGGAGGCCGTCGGCGCCGGGGTGCCGGGCGCCGCCGACGCGGTGGGGGTCTCGGAGCCCTTGCTCGGCGCGGCCGTCGCGGAACCGTCCCCGTTCTTGCAACCGCCCAGCGCGAGGGCGGCGACGACGATGCCGGGGATGGCGAGGGTCGCTGGTCGCAGTCTGGATGGAGATTGCCTCATGACGATTCGACTCCGGGCGATGGCTCGTGGTTCCTTTGACATGTGAACTCTTTCAGGGAACAGATTCCCGCCGTGGAGGTCGCCAAGGTTCCGGACGACGCGTTCCTGCTGGACGTGCGCGAACTGGACGAGTGGAAGGCCGGCCACGCGCCCCGTGCGGTGCACATCCCGCTGAGCCAGCTCGGCGCCCGCGCCTCCGAGGTGCCCACCGGTGAGGACGTCTTCGTCATCTGCCGGTCGGGGGCACGCTCGGCGTCGGTGGTCGCGGCGTTCAACAACGCCGGCTGGAAGACCGCGAACGTCCAGGGCGGCATGCACGCCTGGGAGGCGGCGGGCCGTCCGATGGTCAGCGAATCGGGCGGGGAGCCATACGTCGCCTGACGAGGTACATTTACGGCGGAAAAGTTAAGACCCGCGGGAGCTCGGACCAAGACCGGGCTGAGAGGGCGGCTTCACAGGTGCCGCCGACCGCTCGAACCTGACCGGGTAATGCCGGCGTAGGGAGTGTGCCTTGAGCGCCGCCGTCGAAGAGCGTTCCCCTGACAACGAGGCCCCGTACACCCTCGACCAACCCGCACCGAAGGTCCTCAGCTTCTGGGATCAGAGCGCGTTCTGGGCGAACCTGGGCGTGAGCCTTCTCGCCTTCTCCGGGGCGTACACGGTGCTCGCCCCGGACGCCCAGGGCACGCCCCGGCTCCCCATCGTCGCCGGGATCCTCGCCATGGTCGTCGGCACCGCGATCGGCGGGATCATGCTCGGGCTGGCCGCCGTGCCCGGCACCCGCGCCGGAGTTCCCGCGATGATGCTGCTGCGCGGCCTGTTCGGCACCCGCCTGTCGTACGTCCCCACCGTGCTGAACATCCTGCAGATGGTCGGCTGGGGGACGTTCGAGCTGGTCACGATCGCGGGCGCGGCCAAGGAACTCGCCGGCGGCGGCCCGCGCTGGGCGTACGTGGTCGTGGCGGGCGTGATCACGACCGTGCTGACGCTCTGGCCCCTCGGCTCCGTGCGGGTGCTGCGCCGGTACGTCACCGTCGCGGTCGTCCTCGCCCTCGGCTACTTCTACGTCCAGCTCGCCCGGCAGCCGCTGCCGAACCTCACCCACGGCTCGTGGAGTCACTTCTGGATCGGCGCGGACGCCGCGCTGGCCGTCTCCATCTCCTGGGTGCCGATGGCGGCCGACTACACGCGGCACTCGCGCTCGGAGCGGGCGGCGTTCGGCGCCGCGAGCGTGGCGTACGGCCTGACGCAGGTCGTCGCGTACGTCCTCGGGCTGCTGGCGCTCGCGCTCGTCGCCGGCGACTCTTCCAAGGTGTTCGGCCCGTTCCAGCACGTGGCCCTCGGCACGCTGTTCTTCGCGGTCTTCGTCCTGCGCGAGGTCGACCAGTCGTTCGCGAACGTCTACTCGACCGCGGTCTCGATCCAGAACCTCGTGACCCGCGCGGACCGACGAGTGCTCACCGTGGTGCTGGGCGTCCTGACGACGGTGCTCGCGCTCGTGCTGAACATGGACAACTACTCCGGCTTCCTGACGCTGATCGGGTCGGTGTTCGTGCCCATGCTCGGCGTGCTGGCCGTGGACTTCTTCTGCTTCACCGGGCGGCGCGGCTGGGACGTCTCCGACCGCGCCCCCGCCCGCTGGGGGATGATCGTCGCCTGGGCGGCGGGCGTCGCGGCGTACCAGCTCATCAACCCCGGCCAGGTCGGCTGGTGGTCCCGGCTGTGGACGCACGCGCAGAGCGCGCTGCACTTCACCCCGGCGGACTGGATGAGCGCCTCCCTCCTGTCCTTCGCCGTCGCCGCGGCCGTCACCGCCCTGATCGGCGCCCTTCACCGCCGCCGGCCGACCGCCGATCCTGACACCGCGCGCGCCTGAGTGCCCGCGCGGGCGCCCGCGCTTTTTCCGGAGCCGGGCGCCCGGGCGAGATCAGCCGGTGGCGGGGATGGGCTTGTCGA
The DNA here is from genome assembly GCF_040679475.1 of Actinoallomurus sp. NPDC052274. Taxonomy (NCBI): domain Bacteria; kingdom Bacillati; phylum Actinomycetota; class Actinomycetes; order Streptosporangiales; family Thermomonosporaceae; genus Actinoallomurus; species Actinoallomurus sp. NPDC052274. Next base: position 105,192 of record NZ_JBFAUT010000010.1, on the reverse strand, counting down.
GCATCGTGCAGATGGCCGCGGTGACCAGATCGTCCTCGGCCGTTCCCGCCGCGGTGTCGAGCTTGAGACCGAAGTGGGTCGTGCTCAGTACCGAGACGGTGCGCCGTCCCGACGAGTCGGTGTAGTTGTCGCTGCGGTATCCGGGGAGTGCGCCGTCGTGCCCCCACACGGTGCCGCACGGGGTGTGGACCTCCTCCAGGCCCAGCCCGTAGAAGCGGTTCCGTCCGTTCTCCTCGTCCTCCTGGGTGGTGACTCGCATCTGGGCGAGCAGCGGCTTGGGGAAGAGCCGGCCGGACATCAGAGCCTTGTCGAAGCGGGCCCAGTCACTCGTGGTGGAGACGATGGAACCGGCCGCCCCGTCCCACGACTGGTCGATCCCGGTGACGTCGACCCGCTCGCCGCGGGCCGGTCCGACGAAACCGAAACCCGCCGGCGTACCGGGCGGCAGGATGGGCGCGAGGTGCGCCGCGTCGGGCTCGTACCCGTGGGCGAACCGGCGGTCGGCGGGGTCCGGCGCATCGGTGGACAGATAGGTGTGCCGAAGCCCCAGCGGCCCGGCGATACGGTGCTGGATCAGATCCGCCACGCTGTGTCCGGTGACCTTCTCCACCAGCAGGCCGAGCGCGATGTAGTTGGTGTTGCTGTAGGTCCAGCCCTGACCGGGCGGGAACTCCACCGGCAGCCTCGTGCCCACGGCGAGCAACTGCGCGGCCGTGGGCCGCTCCGTCTGCCGACCGGTCATCAGCGCCAGCGCCTCGGGTTCGTACGCGTAGTCGGCCAGGCCACTGGTGTGGTTCAGCAGCATCCGCACGGTGATGTTCCGGCCGTTCGGAACGGCTCCGGGAAGCCGATTCTGGATGGGATCGTCCAGCGCGACGCGGTGTTCGGCGACGAGTTGCAAGACCAGAGTCGCGATGATCGTCTTGGTGTTCGAGCCCATCCGGAACTCGTCGTTCTCGGCCAGTGCGTGATCAGGGATGCTCCACGGTGCCTGCCGGACGACGTTCACGACCGGGCCGTGCCCGTCGTCCACCCGGACGATGACCCCGGGAACACCGGCCGTCGTGGCCTTGTCGGCGCTCTCGATCAACTGCCGGGCCAGCGACGCCTGCGCGGTGTCTCTTCCGCCTCTGTGCACCTGCGCCGACGCCGGACCGGCCGCCACGAGACCGACACCGAGTGCCAGCCCCAGCACCGCCACCATCCGCCGGGAGCCCGTCGAGCCGAGCCCCTTGATCTTCCGTCGTGCCACGCCGGTTCTCCTTCGAGTGCGGTCGTCCATGTCGAAGACGCTAGAAGCCACCGTGATGCGCTTCGATAGGGTGAGGCCCCCGTCGATGGTGGCGCCAGCACCACCCCGGCGCGCGCAGGGCACACCACGCCTCCGCGGCGGCTGTGGACCATCGAGAGCGTCCATGTCGCGCCCGCGAGCGGGAGCGGCCGCCGGCCTTCTGCGCAGCGATCAGCAGTCAAGAGTGCCGAACAGCCGGGCGCGGCGGCCGTATGGCGGTCATCATGGAGGTACGGAGCGCGGGGAGGCGATCACCATGGCGCAGTGTGAGCACGACTGGGTGCAGACGGCCCCCAACCAGAAACGATGCCGTAAGTGCGGATTGGTGCTGACCTTCGCGTAGGTGTCCCGCGCGAGTGGCACTATGGGCCCCGTGGGCGCCTCGGATGCGATGATGCGCGCGGCGGTGGCCTCTTCCGCCGACGCGATGATCGCGGTGGACGCCGACCTGACCGTCCGGCTGTGGAACCCGGCCGCCGAGCGGGTGTTCGGCTGGGCCGCGGCCGACGTCCTGGGTCGACCGCTGCGCACCATCCCCGATGAGCACACCGCGGAGCACCGCGCCGTCCTCGAACGCGTCCGCGAGGGCGGCCACATCTCGTTCCTCACCAGGCGGGTGCACCGCGACGGCCGGCTGCTCGACGTCCGGGCGGTCGTCAGCGCCATGCGCGACGACGACGGCGGGTTCCTCGGCTGGGTCGGCCTCTACCGCTCGGTGCGGGAGGACGAGGCCGTCCAGCGCCAGACCGCCGAGCGCATCCGGCTCGTCCGGCGACTCAACGACGTGGTCGCCGACCTCAACACCGAGCCGGCGCTGTCGGCGGTGCTGGACCGGGTGACCTCGGGCCTCATCGAGCTGACCGGCGCGGACGCCGCCGGCTTCGTCGTCATCGAGCAGCAGACCAACACGCTGAAGCTCGTCAGCATGACCGGGCTGCCGCGCAACCTGCGCGACTCGACCGCCGACCTGCGCGCCAGCCTCGTCGGCGAGCTGCTCCGCTCCGGGCGCACGGTCATGCTGGCCACCTCCGACACGCGCGCCCTCGGCGACCTGATCTGGTCCGAGCTGGAGGGCCTGCACACGATCGCCGTCGGCATCTCCAACGTCCGGGGCAGCCCGTACGGCGCGCTGTACGCCCTGTTCTCCGGGCGGCGGGCGGGCCACATCGAGCTGGAGCTGCTCGAGCTGTTCGCCGGGCACGCGGGCGTGGTGATCGGCAACGCCCTGCACTACGACGAGGCGGTCCGGCAGCGCCGGCACGAGCAGGCGGTGATCGAGGCCAGCGCGGACGGCATCGCGGTGCTGGACCGCGACGGCGTCGTCAAGCGGTGGAACCCCGCGGCGGAGCGGATCACCGGCCTGGCCGCCGAGGACGTCATCGGCCGGCCGCTGCCGTTCCCGCTGCCCGATCTGGACGGCGAGCCGACCATCCAGCTGGAGTCCGGCATCTGGCTCAACGTCCTGCACACCGAGATCGAGAGCCACGCCGAGGTGGTCGTGGACTTCCGCGACGTCACCGAGGCCAAGTCGCTCGAGGCGGCCAAGGACCTCTTCCTGTCCATGACCAGCCATGAGCTGCGGACGCCGATCACGGTCGTGCGGGGGTTCGCCAAGACGCTGGTCGACCGCTGGGAGAAGCTCGACGAGGCGGACCGGCGGCGGGCGGTCGCGACGATCGCCGACCGCGCCGACGCCCTCGGCCGCCTGGTCGACAACCTGCTGTACTCCCGTGCGGTCCCGAACGGGCTCACCGTCACGAGCGAGCCGTTCGACCTGGCCGGGCTGCTGCGCGGCGCGGCGTACGGCTTCCGTGGCGTGTCCGAGCGCCACACCGTGGAGCTGGAGGTCGCCGCCGACCTGCCGCCGGCCCTGGGCGACTCGATGGCCACGGACATCATCGTCGGCCAGCTCCTGGAGAACGCCGTCAAGTACTCCCCGGACGGCGGCGTCATCACCGTACGCGCCGGCGTCGAGGGCGACGTGATCGCGGTGACGGTGGAGGACGACGGGATCGGGATCAGGGCGAACGACCGCGAACGGGTCTTCGAGCGCTTCGTGCAGGGGGAGGCGGGGGACCGCCGCCGGTTCGGGGGGCTCGGACTCGGCCTCTACATCGTGCGCCGGCTCGCTCGCGCCCAGCAGGGCGATGTGTCCGCGCATCCGCGCGCGGACGGGCTCGAGGGCACCAGCATGCGCTTCACCCTCCCCTGCGATCGTGACAATGCGTAACCGGTCATACTTGGGCATACCGCTCAGCGGGGTGATACCTTCGCCGCGTGTCCGAGGTCACAGTTACACGTGGTGTTGGTAACAGATTCCTGTGGCGCGGTTTCCGCGTTTTTTAAGTGGGCATTTCGGTCGTTACCGGGGTGACCAAGTTACGGGGAGTATCCGGGACCCAACGGCCCGGGGAGGTGAGGGTGTCGAGCGTCGTGTTCCTGCCACATGCGCCGTCCAGCGTCTCGGACGTGCGAAAGCGCCTGTGTTCCGAACTCCGCGCGGCCGGTGTGTACGAGGAGGTCGCGGATGACGCAGCCGTCATCATCAGCGAGTTGATCAGCAACGCGCTGCGGCACGCACGTCCTCTGCCGTCCGGTGACATCCGCGTGTCCTGGGCTCACGAAGGAGACCTCATCCAACTGGCCGTCAGCGACGGTGGCTCGATGACCGAGCCGCGTCGCACCCGCGCCGCCCTCTCCTCGCTCGGCGGCCGCGGTCTCAGCATCGTCGAGGCGCTCTCGGACGGGTGGGGGGTCTCCCACGAGGCCGACACCACCACCGTCTGGGCCGAGCTCCGTGCCGTCCAGCCGTCCGACAACGGCCATGCCGTCCCCCTGATGCAGCCGCTGCGGATCGCCTTCGACCAGTCCGCCTGAGCCCGCCATCCGTCAGGAGGCGAGGTCCGGCTACACCGGGTCGCGGAGGATGGGGCAGGACATGCAGCGCGGGCCGCCGCGGCCGCTGCCCAGCTCGCTGCCCTGGATCCGGATGACCTCGATGCCCGCCGCCTCCAGGCGGGCGTTGGTCTCGACGTTGCGCTCGTACGCGACCGCCAGGCGCGGGCCGATGGCCAGGGTGTTGTTGCCGTCGTCCCACTGCTCGCGTTCGGCGGTCACCGGGTCGAGGCCGGTGTCGATGACCCGGAGCCGGTCGATGCGCATCGCGTCGGCGGCGGCCTCCAGGAACGGCCGCGCCCGCGAGACGCGCAGGTCGCCGTTGTCCTTGGTCACCGTGTAGGCGACGAGGGAGTAGGCGACGGCGGGGTACATCACGACCTTGTCGACGTCGACCATCGTGCAGATCGTGTCGAGGTGCATGGTCGCGCGTTCCTGCGCGATCGGCACGGCGAGGACCGTGTGCGCCAGGCCGGCGTCGAACGCGCGGCGCGCGATCCGCTCCACACCCGCCGGGGTCGTACGCTCGCCGGTGCCGATGGCCAGGACGCCGGGGGCCAGCAGGAGGACGTCGCCGCCCTCGATGTGCTCCAGGTCCGGGTCGTACAGGTGCCTCGTGCCCTCGAACCGCGGGTGGTGGCGGTAGATCACCCGGGTGAGGGCGGTCTCGCGGCGGCGCGCGTCCATCGCGAGGCTCGTGACGGCCACCTCGTCGCCGACCCACACGCTGGAGTCCCGGGTGAACAGGAGGTTCGGCAGCGGGTCGATGACGAAGTCGTGCCGGTCCATCAGCCGGTAGACCAGGCCGCGGCCGGTCTTCAGCTCCTCGTGGGCGAGGCCGGCGACGAGCACCTGGGTGAGGTCCTCGGTGGTCAGGTCGGCGAGGTGGCTCTCCAGGATGACGCGGAGTTGGTCGCCGAGCCGCTGGTCGCTCAGGACGTCGGCGATGGCCTCGCTGCGCGCGTCCTGGTACTCCAGCGTCTCCTGCAGCAGCTCGGTCAGGTAGAGGACCTCGACGTCGTGGTCGCGCAGCGCCTGGGCGAAGGCGTCGTGCTCCTGCTGAGCACGGCCGACCCAGGGGATGCCGTCGAAGAGTAGTTGATCATTGTTGCGCGGCGTGAGTCGCTTGAGCTCTGGGCCCGGCCGGTGGAGAAGGACCGTACGCAGACGACCGACCTCGCTGTCGACGCGATGCACATGAGTCACACGAGGAGCTTAACCCGGATATTCAGCCCCTGACCTCTTCAGATCGTCTTGAACAGACCAAAGACCCCACAATGGAACAGTTGCCACAACTGCGGCTGTCCGCGCCGGGTTGGGTACTAAGGTCACCGACAATGGCGAACCGGTCCTATCTGCTCGTCGGCGACTACGACGGGATCAACCCGGGGTGGCAGGGCGGCATCCCCGGCCTCGAGCATCAGGTGCTCGCCGAGGACGTCTTCTGTGTGCCGTTGCTGTGGCTGGCGATGTTCCGGCCGGCGGACCTGGTGACCGCGACGTTCCCAGCGGAGGACGAGGACGACGAAGAGGACGGGCCGATCGAGGCCACCGCGCCGCTCGCGCCGAAAGAACGCGCGCTCGCCCAGCTCGACGCCGCGATCCCGGCGCTGAACCGGGTCTTCGACGGCGCCGGGCCGCTGGAAGACCACGCCGCGCTGCTGCGGGAGGGCCTGGCGTCCATGCCGGGCCGATCCGTGACGATCGAGCTCTACGAGATCGCGGTGCTGAACGACGAGGAGCAGTTCTACCGGGACCTGCGTACCGCGCTGGGCAGCCTCGACCGGCCCGGCGACCTCGCAGCCGACCGGACCCGCCTGGCCGACCTGGCACAGCTGCGCGAGGGGCGGCCGTTCCCGCCCGCGCGGCTGGTCCTCGACGGCCTCGACGCGCCGGACGACGACCAGTGGAACCACACCAGACTGCTCGGAACGCGCTTCCTCCGCCCGGTCCCGTGGGAGACCGCCGCGGGAACGCCGGCCTGAGACGTACGGGACCGCCGGTCCCGCACGTCTCAGGTTCCGCCCGCTGCCGGGACGGCCTATCGGGGCGCCGCGTTCGTCCACTCGGCGGCGTCGACCTTGTCCGTGCCGCTCTTCGTCTTCTCCCCCTTGCCGGTGAAGCTGGAGCTCCGGATCCGCGAGGTGGCCGGGTCGATGACCATTCTCAGCGTGCCGTCGGAGTTGGTGATCTGCAGGCCCTGCCCGCCGTCGACACGACCGAGGTTCCGGACCTCGGGGAGGGAGGCCAGCGCGCGGAACGCCGCGGCGCGGACCGCCGGCGGAGCCGGAGTCATCTTGAGCAGCCCGGACAGCCCGCCGACGATGACATCGTCCACGGACACGGTGGCGCCGTGGCGTTGACCGACGGCCTTCATCAGCTCGCTGTGGTGGGTGATCCACTTCTTCAGTGCGGCCGGGTCGGCGGGCAGCCGCTGGATCTGCCGGTAGCTCAGGTGGGTGGTGCCCACGGTGAAACCGTCGTTCCAGGAGCCGTACTTGCCGCTGTTCTCCTTGACCGGGCTGTTGGGCGAGCCGGACCTGACCCAGGATCGGCCGTCGCGCCGGGTCCACGTCTCGATCACCGAGGTGCCCGTGCCGCCGCTGGAGGTCTTGGCGTTGTACTCGATCTTGACGTGCCAGTACGTGCCGGAGCCCGCGGGCGCGCGCTCCGCCGTGCTCGCCGCCGCCAGCAGTACCTGGCGGCCGGACAGCGACCCGGCCGAGTGACCGGGCGAGCTGTGGGCCTGGGAACCTCCTGAACTCACGGAACCCCCGCTGCCTCCGGTGGTGCCGATGACCACGGCGGCGGCGGTGGCCCCGGCCACGGCCGTCAGCGCCGCGCCGATGACGAGGGGGCGGTGCCCGCGCGTACGGCGCGGGGCCGGTCCGGCGGACTGAAGATCTTCGCGGATCTGTGCCATCACGAACTCCTGGACTTCTCGGTGACGGCCGCTCGGCAGATCCCGCTCCGCCGGGGGCGGAAGCAACCGGGCCAGTTCCTCGCGATCGTCGCGGCCGGGCTGAATCGGGGTGGCGTTCATCGGGTGTTCTCCTGAGCGGACCGGACCGCGATCTTGCGGTCACCTGCTTCCTGTCCATGGCGGGGCTGCGGTTCCCGATCTTTTTCGGGCGGTCGAAGCCTCCCGGCGTCGACGAGTCTGTGCAGCTTCTTGCGGGCCCTCGACAGGCGGGACCGCACCGTGCCGATCGGAATGCCCAGCGCCTCGGCCGCCTCGCCGTAGTCGAGGCCGGACCACACGCAGAGGGCCAGCACCTCTCGCTCGGGCTTACGCAGCGCGGCCAGCGCCGTACGGACGAGGGCGAGCCGTTCCCGGTCATCGATGCGGCCCGTGACCTCCTCGGCGAAGTCCGGCACCGAATCCGGGCGAGGAAGACGCGCCAGCGCGCCGTCGTACCGGCGGGCGGTGCGGCGTACGTTCCGCGCGACGTTGGTGGCGATGCCGAACAACCACGGGCGCAGTGACCCGTCCTCGCCCTCGACGTCGACCCGGTCGCGCAACCGCCATGCCTCCAGGAAGGTCAGGGAGACGATCTCCTCCGCCGTCGACCAGTCCCCCGTCAGGCGGAAGCCGTGGTTGTAGATCAAGCGGACGTGTTCGTCGAACAGTTGCCGGAACGCGTCCGGATCCCCGGACCGTACCCGGGCGCGCATACTGATCTCCACGGCACGGGACTGTCCGGCCGGCCCACCGAGTTCCGGTGACCTGGGTCACATCGACGGTCAGGGCAGGAAGATGGCGTACTCCGCGATCTCCGGCATGAGGTCCGGGTGCAGATCGGCCGTTGCCGCGAGCTCCTCCGCGGAGGAGAAGCCGCCGACGTGCTCGCGGACGGCCGCGATGTGCTCGGCGAGCTCCGGCGTCACCCCCGAGAACAGGGTCAGCGCCTGCGCGGGCACGTGGTTGACGTCGATCAGCCCGCCGTCGTCGTACTGTCGTGGCAGATCCGGGCGGCCGATCCGCAGCTCACGGGCGAGGACGACGTCGGCCGCGGCCTGGTCCCGGGCCTTGCGCCGGAGGTCGCGCCGCTGGTTGGCGGCGGCGACGGCCTGGGCGTTGACGTTGCCGGGCGGCGGCCCGGGAGGAACGGGCATCGGCGGCCCGAACGGGGCCACCGGACGGCCGTTGTAGAGCAGCACGCCGTACGGGTCGACCGTGATCGTGATGCGTTTCTCGTTGCCCGTGATGGCGAGGATGATCCAGACGGGCAGCCACAGCCCGCACAGGAAGATCGTGATGAGCAGGTGTACAACGTGGTTGACCTGGCCGCCGCTCGCCATCACCGCCTGGGTGTCGGACTGCGCCTGCACGCGCCAGCCCATGGCCGCCTGACGCATGATCGCGCTGTGCAGGATGGCACGGAGCTGGTCGGGAGGAAGCGTCGGCCGCATCGGCGGCGGTGCCCCGGGCGGTCCCGGCAGCGGGGGCGGTCCCGGCGGTGCCGACGGCGGAGGCGGCCCCGGTGGTGCCGGCGGCCACGACGCGGAGTCCGACGGCCCCGATGGGGGCTCGGGCGGACCCGGTGGCGGTCCTGGCGGGAACGCGTTCATCTCTCCCCCTGTACGCGGTTCGGTGTGCCCTACCGACGTCGACCGGTCCGGCGGGTCGCGCGGCGACTCCTCTGGGCTTCGTACGACCCCGTCCGTCGCCCCGTATCAACGAACGGACCGGCTCTCGTGCTCCCAGTACGGCCGGCGAAGATCGCGCTTGAGCACCTTGCCGGTCGGGTTGCGCGGAACGGCGTCCGTCCACTCCACCGAGGTCGGGCACTTGAAGTGGGCCAACCGGCCCCGGCAGTAGTCGATCAGCTCGCGTTCGCCGACCTCGCCCTCGCGGACGACGATCGCCTTCGGCGTCTCACCCCACTTGGCGTCCGGCACGCCGATGACGGCGCAGTCGGCCACGGCCGGATGGCTCATCAGGACGTTCTCCACCTCGGCGGGGTAGATGTTCTCCCCGCCCGAGATGATCATGTCCTTCACACGGTCGTGGATGTAGAGGTAACCGTCCTCGTCGAGGTAGCCGGCGTCACCGGTGCGCAGCCAGCCGCCGGGAAGCGTGGCGTCCCTGGTGGCCTGGTCGAGCGACCAGTACCCCGACATGTTCTGGGCGGACCGGCAGACGATCTCGCCGACCTGCCCGGGCGGCAGCGGCTCGGCGGTCGCCGGGTCGATGATCTTCAGCTCGGTTCCGGGGTTCGCGATCCCGGCGCTGCGCAGCCGGCCGCCCTCGGGAACGTGATCCGCCGGGGGCAGGTGCGTGATCGCCCCCGTCGTCTCCGTCAGGCCGTACACCTGCATGAACTCGCAGTCGGGCAGCATCCGCATCGCGCCGTGCAGCACCTCCTCGCTGATCGGCGAGGCGCCGTAGATCAGCAGGCGCAGGCTGGTCAGGTCGGCGTCGCGCACCTGCGGGATCTGCTGCATGAACAGCATGATCACCGGGACGAGGAAGATGTGGGTGACCCGGTGCGCCTCGATGCCCCGCGCGATCCCCACCGGGTCGGGCTCACCGGCGAGCACGCAGGGGATGCCGTCGTACACCGCGATGACCGCGAGGATGCACCCGGCGATGTGGTACATCGGCATCGCGACCATCAGCACGCTGTCGGAGCGGAGGTTCCACAGCGCCTCGGTCATCGGCACCGCGGTCAGGAAGTTCTCGTGGGTCAGCACGACCCCTTTCGGGCGGCCCGTGGTGCCCGAGGAGTACGGCTGGACGAAGACCTGACCGGGCTCGTCCACACGCTCGGCGTCCCGGTCGGTCCAGGCGTCGTAGTCCGTGTAGCGGTGACCGGTGCCGCCGCCGACGACGATCAGGTGCTCGGTGTGCTCGAGGCGGTCCGCGACGGCGTCCAGCACCGGAAGGAACTCCTGCCCCACGACGAGCACCGGCGCCTTCGCGTCGTCCACGATGTAGGCGACCTCGTCGGCGGCCAGCCGGTAGTTGATCGGGACCTGCACGGCGCCGATCCGTGCCGCGCCGAACAGCAGCTCGACGTAGGCGAGAGAGTTCTTGTCGAGCACGGCGACCCGGTCGCCCGGCCGTACTCCAGAGGCACGCAGGGCCGCCGCGACCTGGTCCACCCGGCGGTCGAACTCCGCGTACGTGACGCGGAGGCCGCCGTAGAGAAAGGCGGTCGCGTCCGGCTTCTCGGCCGCGCGGCTCCGCAGGATGCCCGTCAGGTCCATGCGCGAATCATCCGCGCCCTCCGTGCGGAGGCACAAGACCCGCTGTCAGCTCTTCGACAATTTGCTGATCACCGTGACGATGATGGCGCCGGCGACGGCCAGCAGGCCGAGCCAGATCAGGAACTTCAATGCGGCGACGAGCATTCCGAGGACCGTGAAGAACAGCCAGATCGCCAGCAGGATCCCGATGATGGTGAGAATCGTCCGCCCCATGGGAGTGAGCGTACGCGGTCAGGCCGTGGGCACGGGGCAGACCAGGCCGATCCCGGTCACGATCTCGTATCTCCCTCGGCCTCCCGCGTTCGTCCACCGCCGACCCCCGCCCTGTGGACAACCGGTGGACAACTCGTGGACAACGGCGGCGTGCGGCCGGACGGCGTACGCGTTCCGGCCCACGCGTTCCTGGTCAACGCGCTTGTCCCCCTGCTGTGCATCCTGTGGAAGACGGAACCCACACCCTGTGGATAACCGTGGTCCAGTCAGAAGCCGACGCCCTGTCCGGTGTCGGCCGTCCTCGGGGCGCCCGTGGACGGCCGGTTCCATCGGCGGCCGCGATTCCCGGGAATCGCGCTCGATCGGCACGCGACTGCTCGCGCGCGCAATTTTCGCGGACCGTTTTCTGGAAGGCTGACGGCGGCGGAACAATCGCCGACAGGAATCTGTCAGACTCCCGGAGTCCGGTCGACGGCGTCCTGAATGGCGCGGAAGGTCGGGCACGGCCAGCGCCACATGCAGGCCCGGCACCGGCACATCGGATTACCGATGTCGCTGGTGATCCCGCCGGCGTCGCGCGGCTGGTGCAGATCGATGAGGCGCAGGGTCATCTCGCAAAAGGCGATCACGTCGTCGCGGGCGGCGGCGAGAAAGACGATGTCCTCGCGGGCGAGCCGGGCCTTCACCGGCACGTATCCCTCACGGTTGACCAGGCGGGAGACGTACTGGGTCATGGAACGCCATGAACTGGACTTCTCGGATCTGGTGCGGATCGTCTCCAGACGTTCGCGGACACGGCGGTGTCCGAAATCGCCGGACAGGTGGGCGGTCATCGCGCGTCGTGTCACCATCCCAGCTTCTCGCATGGCGACGCGCCGGTGGACGGATTCGCGGACTTCGACGGCGATAATTGAGAAGATCTCCATGTCGCCGCGCCAGGGCCAGAATTGACGGACATTTCCCGCATAAGGTGCAGAAGTCGCGGGCCTGTTGGCAAAGTGCCGCCCATAGCCCGGCAATGTGCAGGACCTAATCCCGTTCGGCTCTGGTTCGCCCGCTCCGAGGGCGCTAGTGTGCGGCTCGTGGAGCTAAAGGTCTCGACCGCATCTCAGGGGGGACACGCCGTCGTATCCGTCTACGGCGAGGTCGATCTCTATACGGCACCCAGATTGCAAGCCGAGCTGGCCTCGCTCGTACGCGACGGAGCCGGCCGGGTCGTGGTGGATCTGAGCGGGGTCGAGTTCTGTGACTCGACCGGGATGAACGTCCTGCTCTCGGCCATGAAACGACTCCGTGAACACGGCGGCACACTGGAGCTGGCGTCACCGCGCCCGGCGGTGCGCCGCATCCTCCAGGTCACGGGTCTCGACACGGTCTTCTCCGTGCACGATGCCCTACCGGCCCTGGAAGGCACCTGACCGCCACTACCATCGCCTTCATGCAGGCGGACACGGCCGTCATCATCGCGGCCAAGGATGAGCAGGACCGGATCGCCGCGACGGTGGAGGCGGCGGCGTCGTTGCCGGGCGTGGACCTCGTCGTCGTCGTCGACGACGGGTCCACCGACGCGACGGGACGGCTGGCCGAGGGCGCGGGCGCGAAGGTCGTACGACACTCGCGCAACCGCGGCAAGGGCGCGGCGATGGAGACGGGTGCCGCCGCCGTCCGGTTGCTGGACGGCGACGTGCCCCGCCATCTGCTGTTCCTCGACGCGGACCTCGGCGACACCGCCCGGCAGGCGGGGCCGCTGATCGAGCCGGTCCGGGCGGGCACGGCCGCGATGACGATCGCCGCGTTCAGCGATCGGGTCAAGCTCGGCGGCCATGGCTTCGTCGTCCGCCTGTCCCGGGACGGCATCCAGCGGCTCACCGGCTGGACGCCGACGCAGCCGCTGAACGGCCAGCGCTGCCTCACCCGTCAGGCGTTCGAGGCCGCCCTGCCGCTCGCGCCCGGCTTCGGGGTCGAGACCGGCCTCACGGTCGACCTGCTGCGCCAGGGTTTCAAGGTGACCGAGGTGGAGGTCCCCCTCGCGCACCGTGCCACCGGCACCGACTGGCGGGCCCAGGTCCACCGCGCGCGGCAATTCCGGGACGTCGGGCGGGCGCTCGCCGCCCGGGAGCCCGCCGTGGCCCGGCAACTGGCCCGGCTGCGTCGTGCCCCGCGCTGACCGACTGGGCTTCGGCGGGCTGTCGGCCGGCGCGCTCGGCCTGGCCTGCTTCCTGACCGTGGCGCTGCTCGGACCCTCGGTGATGGAGCCCGTCCTGCCCGGATCGGCCGGACAGCCGCCGTACTCCCTCACCGTGCGTCCTCCGGCGCACCTGGTCATCGGGCTCACCGCGGCCGGCGTCGGGCTGTCGGCGCTCGGCCTCGGCGCGTGCCTCTACGCGTCCCGGCGCGGCTGGTGGATCCGACCGCGGATCCTGCTGATCGCGGGTGCGGTCGCGGCGGTCGCGTTCATGCTCATGCCGCCGATCGGCTCGGCCGACCACCTCAACTACGCCGCGTACGGCCGCATGGCGGTCACCGGCAACGACCCGTACGCCACGGCGGCGCGCGACCTGCCCGCGGACCCGGTGATCGGCGTGGTGCAGGACTGGCGGAACGCCCCCACCCTGTACGGGCCGATCGCGACGGCGCAGCAGACCCTCGCCTCGCTGATCGGCGGGGACTCCGCCCGGCTCACCGTCTTCGTGATGTCGGTGACCGAGGTGCTGGCCTTCCTGGCCGTCGGCCTGCTGCTGTCGCACGCCGCCCGCGGCGACCGCGACCGCCGGCTGCGCGCCGCGCTGCTGTGGTCGGCCAACCCGCTCATCCTGTACGCGGTGGTCGGCGGGGCGCACAACGACGTCCTCGCGCTCGCGTTCGCGGTCGCCGGGCTGGTGGTGTTCGCGCTGCCCGACCCCCCGTGGTCGAGCCGGCAGGACGCCCGGACGCTGGGCCGCTGTGCCGCCGCCGGGATCCTCATCGGCGCCGGGGCGGCCGTGAAGCTCAACGTGGCGATCGTCGGCGCCGGACCGGGCTGGATCCTGCTGCGCGAGTGGTGGGAGGCCCGCCGTGCCACCGCCGCCGCGCGACCGGCCGGGCGGCCGGGCGCCCGTGCGGCGGCCGTCCGGCTCCTGGCGCTGCCCGGCGCGGCGCTCGCCGTCACCGGCCTGGCCTACCTCATGGCCGGGCCGCACGCGTTCGACCAGCTCGACCGCGCGTCCAAGTCGGTCGCGCTGGCCACGCCCTGGCACCTGTTCGCCGGGACGAACGGCGGGCTCCTGCTGACGCTGCCGCGCTCGGTCGTGCAGGACGCCGCCATCCTCCTGACCGCCGTCCTGGCCGCCCTGCTCCTGCGCGCCGCGCCCCGGCCGCGCGTGCGGGACGTCCGCGTCGCCGCCGATCCGGCCGGCGAGGACGCCCTGCGGATCACCGCCGTGCTGGCGATCGCCTGGCTGTTCGCCGCGCCGTACGCCCTGCCCTGGTACGACGGCCTGGGCTGGGCGACGCTGGCGCTCGTGCCCTGGTCGCGGCTGGACGGGCTGCTCCTGGCCCGTACGAGCCTGCTGGCCCTGGCCTACCTGCCGGCCCGCGACCCGCGGCTCGCCGGGCTCCCGCGCCCCCTGGACTGGCTGATCACCGACGTGCGCTCGCGGGTCACCCCGTGCTTGCTGACGGCTCTTCTGATCGCTCTGGTCGTGGTGGCGCTTCGGGCCCGGCGAGTTCCAGCGCCCGTACGCTCGCCGCGAGCGCCAGCGGAACCGCGACCGTGAACGCCATCGCGGGGATCGCCGCGCCGGAGTCGTTCACGAGCATGCCGACCACCGCCGTGACCAGCGCGGCGGCGAGCGTGGCCCGCAGCGCGGGGGCGTGCTCATAGGCCATGTTCAGCGCGGCGGCGCGCCAGGCCAGCGGCCGCAGCAGGGCGAAGAACAGGAACCCGATGCCGAGCACGATGATGATGGTCAGCTGCCAGTGGCTGAGCGTGCCGATCATGCCGAGGAACTTCCGGTAGATCACCGTGTCGGCGCCCCCGCCCGTCAGGCTCTTCCAGAACTCCCCGATGTGGGTCGGGTTCGCCCGCAGCGAGTCCAGGAACGACAGGCCCAGCACGAACACGGCCCCGGCCACCAGCACGGCGATGACCCGTGTGGGCCGAACCCGGCGCCCGGTGAGCATGAACGCGAACACGGTGAACCCGGGGATCACCGCGATGATGCCGCCGAAGTCCGCTCCCCACATCGGCCCGCCGTCGATGAGGAGCGCGGCGGCTCCGCCCGCCACGACGACGGCGAGCGGAAGGAGACGCCGGTCACCTCGCCTGGCGATCAACAGGCCCGCGAGCGCGCCGACCGCGATGATCAATCCGGTGACCCACAGGGCGTACGTCGTGTTGCCGAAGCCGTAGAACCGGCCGGCGACGACGGGCGTGTAACCGAGCACGCTGCAGTTCTGCAGGTGGTTGCCGGTCATCACGTCCAGGCTGAGGAACAACGCGGTCGCCCCGGCGACGACCGCGCCCGGCCCGGTCACGGACCGGCGCCACGGCCCGGCCAGCGCGGCGGCGGTGATCACCGCGACACCGGCCAGGATCAGGAGCGTCAACGTCAGGGCGGGCTGTCCGCTCCGCCACCACGGGACGGCGTTGGCCAGGAACGACGCCACCGGCAGCGCGCCGGCGGCCAGGGCCAGCACCTTGGTCGCCGCGAGCCGCCGGTCGCTCTTGCGGCGCAGTGCCCCCGTCGCGAACGCGTACAGGGCGACCTGCACCACGATGAGCACCACGTAGAACGGCATGAGGAAGCGGCTGTAGATCCGCGCGTGGGTGTCGCGGTCCGCCATCGCGTGCACCACGCGGGACACGGACGCCGACTTCCGGCCGTCCGGCCGCCACGGCGAGCCGACCGCGTCCTTCGGCTGCGCGACGCCGAGCGTGTGCAGGATCGTCGACGTCACGTCGGTCAGCGTGACCAGGCCGACCGTACGCGTGGAGTTCGCCGTCAGGTACCGCGGGGTGTAGCCCGGCCCGGTGGCCATGGCGACGTGCAGGCGTGAGCTCCCGGTGTTGTCCGACAGGCCGGCCAGCAGCACGGTCGTGCCGGCGGGCGTCGCCCGCAGGATCCGGCCGACCTGCGCGTCGGCGGCCGACGCCGCCGTCGCACGGTCCTTCGAGGTCACCCGGACCTGGTGGCCGTCCACGTCGACTCCGGCGTCGATGTAGGCCCGGACGACGTCGTCGACGTCGACGACCGTGAGCGCGCAGTGCGACCACGCGTCGGCGGGCGTCTTGTCGACCGAGGGGAAGTAGCCGTCCACGCGGCCGGTACGGTCCGCCGCGCCGACCGCCGCGCCGGGGCCGATCGCCATCGTGCAGCCCCTGGCGGCGTGCACCGCGTCACCGAGGAGGCCCAGCTTCGAGCCGTACTTGCTGTTCGCGTTGTCGTCGCGCATGCCGGGGAAGCCCGGGACGGTCGTGCCGGTCGGCGCGGGCGGCAGGCCGCAACTGCCGTGGCGCAACTGGGAGCGCTGCCCGGCCGACACCGTCAGCCAGCCGTCGATCGGGCAGGTGTGGCCGGCCACCGTCTTCACCGAGAGCGTGCCGACGGCGGCCTGGCCGGTCAGGTTCGAGAGGTTCGGGGTGCCGGTCCGGCGGATGTCGCTCCAGCGCAGCCCTGGAACGCCGATGAGCAGCACCCGCCCCCGGCCGTTCGCGGACGCGCCCGCGGTCGTCGTGGCCGGTCCGGTGGAGGTGGTCGGCGTGGGACTCGCGGTGCCCGGTGTCGGCGACGCGGTGGCGGCCGTCGGGCCGGGGGTGGGGGGCGGACTCACGACCGGGCCGGTCGGGTCGGCCGGCGCGGCGTTCGACGTCACGGTCGAGGCGGCCGCCACGCCGGGCAGCAGACCCAGCGACACGGCCGTGAACACCACCAACGCGGCGACCGCCGTGCCCAAACGGTGACGTTCCGCCTTTCGTGGCCGTGCCACGATCACCTCCGGAATCTTGGGACGTCCCCAGGCTAGTGCCGTGTCCACCATGCTCGCCGGGGTACGCCGCTTTGCGATCTTCGGGTTCCGGCCGGCCGCCCACCGGCCCTCGGCCGACGTGCCGCCGGGTCCCCCGACCGGGTCGCTCCGAGCAGTATTCGACGTGGGACAGGATGGACCCATGGCTGAGCGAAGGACGAAACGCGAGATCGCGATGGTCGTCGCGGGTCTCGCGATCGTCGTGGCCGCGGTGGGGCCGCTCGCGCTGCAGTGGCTGACCAACGCGCCCGACCAGCGGATGGTCGATCTGGACGTCTACCGCTCCGGTGGGCAGGCCGTGCTGCGCGGCGCGCCGGTCTACGACTTCATGACCCAGCCACCGCAACTGTTGCCGTTCACCTATCCGCCCTTCGCCGTGCTGATCGCGGTGCCGCTCGCCTTCGTCCCGTGGAGCGTCGCCCAGTGGCTCTGGGCCGCGCTGATCCTGCTCGCTCTGACGATCACGGTCCGCTACGCGTTCCGTCCCCTGCTCGCGCGCTTCCCCGGCTGGGCGCCCGTCCTCACCGGGATCATCGTCGCGCTGTGCGCGTACCCGATGCCGCTGCGGGACCAGTTCCGGTTCGGGCAGGTCGACGTCTTCCTCATGGCGATGTGCGTGGCGGACTGCGCCGCGCCGCGTACGCGCTGGCCCCGGGGCCTGCTCGTCGGGCTCGCGACCGCGATCAAGCTGGTGCCGGGCGTCTTCATCGTCTACTTCCTGGTCACCGGCCGCCGCCGGGAGGCGGTCACCGCCGTCGTCGGCGCGGCGGTCGTCTCGCTCGGGACGTTCCTGATCCTGCCGGCGGACTCGGCCGACTACTGGTTCCGTGCCCTGTTCGACAGCGAACGGCTCGGTTCGAACACCGCCACGACGAACCAGTCCATCCGGGGCATGCTGCTGCGGGCGTACCTGCCGGACTCCGTCGCGAGTGCGCTGTGGCTGCTGTGCGCGGCCGTGATCGCCTACGTCGGCTTCCGCGCCGCGCGCCGTACCGCGCTCCGGGGCGACGAGATCGGCGGGATCGCGATCACCGGGCTGGTGGGGGTGCTCGTCTCGCCGGTGTCCTGGATCCACCATTTCGCCTGGCTGGTCGTTGTCCTGGGCGCACTGGTCGGGACCGGTCGCGACTGGAGGGCGCTCGCGCTCGCCGCCGGGGCGTGGCTGTTCTACGTCCTGACGATCCCGTGGTGGGGGATCGACCTGCTCGCCTACCACACCGGCCCCCGCCCGATCGGACGGATCGTCCAGGACGCGTACGGTCTCGGGGCGCTCGGACTCCTCTTCGTGTTCCATCGGCGACGGTCCGTGGGGAAAATTCCGGAACGAGAATCCGAAAGTGATCGCGTGGATGCGTCGCGTGACGAGCCTCGGGTGGGTACGCTCGGACCGTGATCCTCATCACGGTCGCCCTGGCCTCCGTCGGCATCGGGCTTCTCGGCCTCTACACCGGGCTGGCCGCTCGGCGCCGCGCCGCGCAGGCGGTCGAGGAGTGCGTCGAGATGGTGCGCCGTCGTCTGGAGACGAGCGCCGACGTCACCGACGGCCGGGCCATCCGCGATGTCGCGATCGTCCACTATGACGCGCTGCGCGAGGACGCCGGCGGCCTGTCCTTCTCGCTGGCCATGCTCAACGCCGCGGGGGACGGCGTCGTGCTCACATCGATCAACGGGCGCACCGAGACCCGCACCTATGCCAAGATCGTAAGCAGTGGCCGCAGTCTCCAGTTGCTCTCTCCGGAAGAGGACCAGGTCGTACGCGCGGCCAGGCTCGGCCAGGGGCCGCAGATCCGGCTCGACGACGGGCGCGACATCGGCGTGAACGGGCGACCCTCGACGTCCACGTGACGGGCGACCGGTGCTCATCCGCACGAGACCGCCCGTAACCTGGGATGACGCCGGATCTGTTCAGCGATTCAGCGGCATGAGGGGAATCCTTGATCGACGAGAGCCCGCGCAACGCGGCGGCACCGGCCGACCGACCCGAACGCTTCGCGTATTTCGGCCCTGAGGGCACCTTCACCGAGGCCGCCCTCCTCACCCTGCCCGAGGCGCGGCAGGGCATCCGCGAGCCGTTCACCACCGTGCCGATGGCCCTGGACGCCGTCCGCCGGGGTGACGCCGACGCCGCGATGGTCCCCCTGGAGAACTCCGTCGAGGGTCCGGTGCCCACGTCCGTCGACGAGCTCGCCGACGGCGACATGCTGCTCATCACCGGCGAGGTGCTCCTCCCCGTGGAGTTCGCGCTGCTCGTCCGGCCGGGCACCGCGCTGGAGGACATCAAGAACATCTGCACCCACCCGCACGCGCACGCGCAGTGCCGTCGCTGGCTGGCCCGTACGCTCCCGCACGCCCACGTGGCGACCGGGACGTCCACCGCCGGCGCCGCCATGGCGGTCGCCGACCCCACCTCGGGCTACGACGCCGCGATCGCCGCGCCGATCGCGGGTGAGCGGTACGGCCTGGTGCCCGCCGCGGAGAGCATCGCCGACCGCCCGGGCGCGGTGACCCGGTTCGTCCTCGTCCGGCCGCCCGGCCCGCCCACGGCGCCGACCGGCTTCGACCGCACCTCGCTGATGGCGTACCTCACCGACGACCATCCGGGCGCGCTGCTGGAGTTCCTCACCGAGTTCGCGGTCCGCGGCGTCAACCTGACCCTGATCCAGTCCCGGCCGACCGGGGACGGCTTCGGCCGCTACCGCTTCTGGATCGACTGCGAGGGCCACGTGGCGGACGCGCGGGTCGGCGAGGCGCTCATGGGCCTGCGCCGCATCTGCTCCGACGTACGGTTCCTCGGCAGCTACCCGCGCGCCGACCAGGGCCGCATCGAGATCCGCCGGGGCACCCACGACAGCGACTTCGCCGAGGCGTCCGCCTGGCTGCACGCCATCCGCTCCGGCCACGACCTGTGAGGCGGGGCGGCGGTGACTCCGGGCCCCGCCCGAAGTCACCGCCGGTGAGTCGCGCTACCGGACCTCGACGTAGTCGCCGCTCGTGGCGATCGACAGGTAGGGGGAGTCGTCCGGGAAGTTGGCGATGGCGTACCAGATGCCGGACTTCTTGGCCTTGAACTTCTTCGACCACCGCCCGTACCGGTCGGTGGTCACCGTCGCCGCCGTGGTCAGCGGGGCCTTCAGCCCCGGCCTGAACACGATCTTCACCTTGGCGCCCCGCAACGGATGCCAGGTCTTCCCGTGCCACTGCAGCGTCCCGTGGACGGTCAGTGCCCTGCCCTTCTTCACCGGCTCCGGCCCGGCGTTGAAGCCGATGATCCGGGTCCGGTGATAGGTCTTGGGGGCGGCGGTGGACTGCGTCCGGGTCGACGCCGCGTCGGCCGTGCCGGAAAAGGTGAGTGCGGCCAGGGCGAGGCCGGCGGCGATCGCCAGCGATCTGCGCATGCGGTCTTCCTCCGAAGAGATGTCTCGAGTCCGGACATCATCGGCCACGGGTGAGTACAAGATCAATCCATCGGACCGGGCGTCATCCGAGCACGAGGCTCGGCGAACGAGACGCTGAAACCGGAAGCTCCCTCACCTGCCCGGCACCCGTCGGCGCCACCGCCGAGACCTTCGCGCGCGCGGCCGCAGGATCGGCTTCGCGTCAGGGCCGGAACCCGCCCGTTCCGCCGACCGGGCCGGACAGCCGCGCCAGGATGTCGTCGTGCAGGAGCCCGTTCGTGACGACGGCACAGTTCTGGTCGGGGCGCGGCGCGCCCGCCAGATCGCTGAACCGCCCGCCGGCCTCCTCGACGATCACCTGGATCGGAGCGTTGTCCCAGATCTTGCCGCGCGGGTTGAGGCTGACGTCGCAGCGGCCCTCCGCGACGAGCATCTGGCCCCAGAAACAGGCCGAGGCGAACTCGTACCGCGCGGCCTTCGACAGTTCGAGCAGGCCGGGGACGAGGCCGCGCCGCTCCCAGTGGTCCAGCGCGGCGTACGAGAGGTGGACGTCCGCCAGCTCGTCGACCGTCGACACCCGGATCCGCCTGCCGTCGCGCGCGGCCTCGGGGGCGTCGAGCCAGGGCGGCCCGCTGGTGTACGCGCCGTGGTCCCGCGCGGCCCACCAGCGGCGGCCCATCGCGGGGGCCGACACCACGCCGACCGTGATCCGCCCGTGCTCCTCCAGCGCGATGAGCGTCGCGAAGACCTCGATGCCCCGCGTGTAGTTGTCGGTGTGGTCGACGGGATCGAGGATCCAGCGGCGCCCTTCCCCCGGCGTCTCGTCGAGCTCCTCGCCGAGGACGCCGTCGTCCGGCCGGTGTTCGGCGATCAGCGACCGCAGTTCACGTTCGGTCGCCAGGTCCGTCTCGGTCACCGCGGTCCGGTCGGGCTTGGTCCGCACGTCGAGGTCGGCACTCCGGAAGCGGTTCATCGTGACGGCGTCCGCCCGGTCGGCCAGGAGGAGCGCGAATGAGAGATCGTCCATGCCCGTGACTCTGCCATCCGCGACGGAGCCCCGACCGTGATCGAATCGTGTCCTCCGCCGGGACAACAGGTCGGCCGCACCCTGCGTCCTCAGTGCGCAACCAAGATCTTTCTCAGTTGGAGACGATCACGTGCGCAGACTTTTCGGCCTTCTGGCCGCGCTGGTCATGTCGGTGTCGTTCCTCGCGACGCCCGAGCCGGCGATGGCGGGGGTGGTGTGGAAGATCAAGAGTGCGCGGGCCACGAACACGACGCCCGGCCAGAGCGCACAGATCGAGGTCGCCGCCGCCGCCGACTCGGGGGTGGCGGCCCTGGTCGTGCGGCTGCGCCTGGTCGACGCCTCGAACGCGATCGCCACGCTGACCACGTTCGACCTCGTATCCGGGACCGCAGAGGACGGCGTCTGGCGGAGCACCGAGGCGGTGACGATTCCGGACGGGCGGGTGGCGATCGAGGTCAAGATGGCCACCGGGTCCACCGAGCCGGGAAAGTACACGGGGTACGTCACCGGCGGAATCATCGACAACGGCCGGGACGTGAGGGTCAGCGAGCTCACGGCCTCCCCTGACTCCCTCGATTCGGACCACCGGGACTTCCGCCTCACCGGTCGCGTCGTCACCCGGGCCGCCGGCGGCACCGAACAGGGCGCCGCGCACCAGACGATCGACCTGCGCGACACCACGTGGGATCTGGAACTGGGCCGCACGAGCACCGATGACCAGGGGTACTTCTCGGCGGCGGCGCGGCTGAGCCACGCCGCACACGTCGACGCGGTCGCGGTCGCGGACGGGACCTACCGCTCGGCCAAGATGGAGACGGTCGTCCACTACACGGCGCTCCCCACCCGGTTGACGATCAACGCTCCGGCCGAGGGCGTCGTCGGGGGGACCGTGACGCTGTCCGGCCGCCTCGAGCACCAGAGCGTTACCGGAGAATGGTCCGGTCTGGGGGGTGCCACGGTCCGCGTCCTGTCCTCCGGCGGGTCCGGGGCCGAGAGCGACGTGGTGACCGGCGCGGACGGCGCCTACAGCGCTCGTGTCACGGTCCGGCCCGGTGACATCGGCTGGGATGCGATCTTCGACGGTGACATGGGCGCCTTCGGGATGTACAAGTCCGCCGGCGCGACCGCCCACGGCGTCGTGATCCGTACCCAGCCGCGGATCGTCGACTTCGACGCCGGACCGGAGCCGGCCGGGCGGGGCGCGACGGTGACCGTTCGCGGCCGCGTCCTGCGGCCGGCCGCGAACGGCGGGACGGAGGCCGCCCCACTGGCCTATGTCGGCGTGCGGTTCTCCTCCGACGGCAAGAAGTGGTCCGGTGCCTACGGCACCGCCCTGACCGATTCGCACGGCATGTTCAGCCTGAAGATGCCGGTCGAGCGGGACGGCTACTGGCGTGCCTCCGTCGAGCAGGACGACTCCTACCTCGGCGTGACCGGACCCTCCGACTACGTCGACACGAAGTACCGGACGCGGATCTCGGGGCTCAACGCGTCCCCGGAGCCGGTCCGGAAGGGCAAGCGGATCACCGTGACGGGCCTGCTGCAGCGGAACACCACGTCGTGGAAGGCGTTCACGAAGCGGAGCGTGAAGATCTACTTCCGGGCCAAGGGCGGCACGAAGTGGACCTACGCCGGGAGCGCCGAGTCGGACGGTCGTGGCCGGTTCACCTTCGGCGCGAAGGCCTCGAAGGACGGCTACTGGCGTGCGACGTACGCCGGCGATTCCGCCTACCTGGGCGCGACGAGCGGCTCCGACTACGTCGACGTGCGCTGATCGCGGACGCCGCGCCGGACGATGACCTGAACGAGCGTCGGAGGACGGCCGCTCTGGCGGCCGTCCTCCGTGCGGCGCGACCGCTCCCGGCCCGTATTGGCTTCCGGATGATCGCTTATCCGGTCGGCTCCGGGACGGGCCGGGCGGTAGCCTCGTCTCTGTGATTGACCTGCGAGCCCTTCGAAACGATCCCGACCGGCTGCGCGCGAGCCAGCGCGCCCGGGGCGAGGACGAGGCCGTCGTCGATGAGCTGCTCGACCTGGACGAGCGGCGCCGATCCGCGCTGAGCGCCTTCGAGTCGCTGCGCGCGGAGCAGAAGAGCTTCGGCAAGTCGGTCTCGAAGGCGCAGGGCGACGAGCGGCAGAAGCTGCTGGACCGGGCCAAGGAGCTCGCCCAGCAGGTGAAGGAGGCCGACGCGGAGGCCCAGCGGCTCGAGCAGGACCTGCAGACCCTCCTGCGGACCGTGCCGAACATCGTGGAGGAGGACGCGCCCGCCGGTGGCGAGGAGGACTACGTCGTCCTGGAGACGGTCGGCACGCCCCCCGCGTTCGACTTCGAGCCGAAGGACCATCTGGAGCTCGGCGAGCGGCTCGGCGCCATCGACACCGAGCGCGGCGCGAAGGTCTCGGGCGCCCGGTTCTACTTCCTGACCGGGGTCGGCGCGCAGTTGCAGATGGCGCTGCTCAACCTGGCGATGGAGCAGGCGATCCAGGCCGGGTTCGTCCCGATGATCCCGCCGGTCCTGGTCAAGCCGGAGTCCATGGAGGGCACCGGGTTCCTCGGCGCGCACGCCTCGGAGGTCTACCACCTGCCCGAGGACGACCTGTACCTCGTGGGCACCTCGGAGGTGCCGCTCGCGTCGTACCACCGCGACGAGATCATCGACGCGCTGCCCCGCCGCTACGTCGGCTGGTCGTCCTGCTTCCGGCGGGAGGCCGGGTCGTACGGCAAGGACACCCGCGGCATCATCCGCGTGCACCAGTTCGACAAGGTCGAGATGTTCTCGTACTGCGATCCCGAGGACGCGCACGAGGAGCACCTTCGCCTGCTCGGCTGGGAGAAGGAGATGCTCGCCAAGGTCGAGCTGCCCTACCGCGTGATCGACGTCGCCGCGGGCGACCTGGGGACCAGCGCGGCCCGCAAGTACGACTGCGAGGCCTGGGTGCCGACGCAGAGCCGCTACCGGGAGCTGACCTCGACCTCCAACTGCACCGAGTTCCAGGCGCGTCGGCTGTCCGTACGCCACCGCGACGGTGAGGGCCGGACCCGCCCCGTGGCGACGCTGAACGGCACGCTGGCCACGACCCGGTGGATCGTCGCGATCCTGGAGAACCACCAGCAGGCCGACGGGTCGGTGCGCGTTCCGGAGGCGTTGCGCAAGTACCTCGGCCGTGAGGTGCTCGAGCCCGTCGCACGATGACTCCCCGGGTGGTCGCCACGGACCTGGACGGCACCGTCGTCCGCAGTGACTACACGGTGTCCGAGCGCACCGTGGCGGCCTTCGCCCGTGTCGAGCGGGCGGGCGCCATGCTCGTCCTCGTCACGGGCCGCCCGCCGCGCTGGATGCGGTCCGTCGCGCACGCGGTCGCGCACCGGGGCCTGGCGATCTGCGCGAACGGCGCGATCACCTACGACCTGCACACCGAGCAGGTCGTCGACACGCACCTCATCCCCGTGGACCGGCTGCGCGCGGCGGTCGCGGTGCTCGGGGAGGCGCTGCCGGGGCTCGGCTTCGCGGTCGAGCACGACGACGGGATGGCGTACGCACACGGCTTCGAGCTGTCCTACTGGGACTCCCAGACGACTCCGCCGCCGACCCCGATCGAGGCGCTCCTGTCCCGGCCGGCCGCCAAACTGCTGGCCCGGCACCCCGAGCTGGAGGCCGACGCCCTGCTGGACGAGGCGCGGCGGCTCGTGGGCGACCTCGTGCTGCCCACCCATTCGAACGGCGACCGGCTGATCGAGATCAGTGCGCCGGGGGTGTCCAAGGCCAGCACACTCGCGGAGCTGTGCGCCCGGCACGGCATCGACGCCGACGACGTCGTGGCCTTCGGCGACATGCCGAACGACCTGCCGATGCTGGCCTGGGCGGGCCGGGCGTACGCCGTGGCGAACGCGCATCCCGAGGTGCTGGCCGCCGTGCACCACAAGGTGCCGGGCAACGACGAGGACGGCGTGGCCCGCACGCTCGAGGAGCTCTTCCCCGCCTGAGCCGGCTCGCCGGCCGCGAGGACGAGGATCGGCGCGGGGCCCCGGTGTCGCCCGGTCCCCGCGCCGCCTGGACCGTTAGAGGTACGGGCCGGACGAGCGGCCGTGGCCCGGCTCGTCCTGCTGCGGGATGACGCCCGGCGGAAGGGCGCGCCGCATCTGCTCGAGCTGGGCGCGGGCCGCCATCTGCTGGGCGAACAGTGTGGTCTGGATGCCGTGGAACAGCCCCTCGAGCCAGCCGACGAGCTGCGCCTGGGCGACGCGGAGCTCGGCCTCGCTCGGGGTGACGCCGGTGTCGGTGAACGGCAGCGAGATCCGCTCCAGCTCCGCGATCAGTTCGGGCGCGAGGCCGTCCTCGAGCTCCTTGATCGAACGCTGGTGGATCTCCGCCAGGCGCGCCCGGCTGGCCTCGTCGAGCGGCGCCGCCCGCACCTCCTCGAGGAGCTGGCGGATCATGCTGCCGATGCGCATGACCTTGGCGGGCTGTTCGACCATCTCGGTGACCGGTCGTTCCTCCGACTCGCCGTCGCCCTTGGGCTCCCCGGGGATGATGGGCATGCCGTTCGGCCCGACGACGACGACCTGCGGGTCTTCGCTGTTCAGTGGATTGTTCATAGATATCCCAGTCTCACACCGTTAGTACGATCTTGCCGACGTGCGTGCTCTCCTCCATCACGCGGTGCGCCGCGGCGGCGTCCGCCATGGGAAGCGTACGGTCCACGATCGGGTGTACGGTCCCGGACTCGAGCAGCGGCCACACGTGCTCCCGCACGGCGGTCACGACTTCGGCCTTCTCCTCCAACGGCCGGGCGCGCAGTGAGGTTGCGTGGACCGAGGCCCGTTTCGTCAGGAGCCTGCCCAGATCGAGCTCGCCTACCCCGCCGCCCTGCAGTCCGATGACGACGAGCCGGCCCCCGGTGCCGAGCGTCTCGACGTTGCGGGGGAGGTACTTGGCGCCGATGTTGTCGAGGATCACGTCGACGGGGCGGGCGGCCTCGACGAAGTCCTCCGTGCGGTAGTTGATCGCGACGTCGGCGCCCAGCTCCCGGCAGCGCTCCAGCTTCTCCTCGGTGCCGGCCGTGCACAGCACCCGTGCTCCGTGCGCCTTGGCGAGCTGGATCGCCATGGTCCCGATCCCGCTCGAGCCGCCGTGCACGAGGAACGACTCGCCCGGGCGGAGCCGGGCCAGCATGAACACGTTGGACCAGACGGTGCAGGCGACCTCCGGCAGCGAGGCCGCCTCGACCAGGCTCAGGCCGCGGGGGATGGGCAGGAGCTGACCCGCGGGCACGGCGACGCGGGTGGCGTATCCGCCTCCGCTGAGGAGCGCGCACGCCTCGTCGCCGACCTTCCACCCGGTGACGCCGTCGCCCACCGCGGCGACGCGCCCGGCCGCTTCGAGGCCCGGATACTCGGGCGCGCCCTTCGGAGGTGGATAAAATCCCTGTCGTTGCATGATATCGGCGCGGTTGACACCCGCCGCAACGACGTCGAGCAGCACCTCGTCATGACCGATGACGGGGTCGGGTACTTCGGCCCAGCGCAATACGTCGGGATCGCCCGGTTTTTCGATGACGATGGCATGCATGGGCTTCACGGTAGCCGGGGATGCTGAAGCGACACGGTATTGGTCAATGCCTGTGGTGGCTTAGGCTGCGGATGAACATATCGTGCTGATTCATCCACTGCGCGTCCGCGAGGGGGACCTGGTGGCCAAGAACGATCAGGATAAAACGGGCCGTTCTCTTGAAGAGCAGCTCGCGTCTCTTGATGCCATGAACAGCGAGTCCGCCGAGCCGCGGGACGAGACCGCGGAGGAGACCGGGCCGCCGCCCAACCCGTGGACGAACACCCCTCCGGCACCGATGTTCCCCGCGCCGCCGGCCGACCCGGCGGATGAGGGGCAGCCGGCCGGCGAGGGGCAACCGTCGTACGCCTTCGGAGCGCCGGGGTATCCGCCACCGCCGGAGTTCGGGGTGCCTCCGCAGTTCCCGGGCGCCCCGGCCCAGGAGTACGGCCCCGGCTTCGTTCCCTTCCCGCCGCAGGGCTTCGGCCCCGGCCCCGCACCGGAGTCCCAGGACGACGAGGCGGCCGGGCAACGGGAGGGCGCTCAGCCCACGCAGGAGATCCGTCGGGAGCAGGGGCCCGCCCAGCCGTACGACGCCGGGCCCGCGGACCCCGACGACGGCTCCGCGCCGTACGACGTGCAGCAGCCGTCCCAGCCCGTCGACTCCGCGGACGACCGGGAGCAGGAGTTCGACGAGGCCGAGCAGACGCGATTCGAGCCCCGCGCCGCCGAGGTCACCCACGCGGACGGCTTCGAGATGTACGGCGACGGCGGTTACACCGGCTATCCGCAGTACTCCGCCCCGGCGTTCGGCGGCCCGCCGCCCTATTCGCCGCCGCCGGCCGGTTACCCGGCGGCCGAGCAGGGCCAGCCCTACCCGGGGCCGGCTCCGGACTATTCGGCGCAGTACCCCGGCACACCCGACTACGGCGCCCAGCAGTACCCCGGCCCGCCCGCCGAGCAGCAGGGCTACCGGCCGCCCGCCGAACAGCAGGGCTACCGGCCGCCCGCCGAACAGCCCGGCCGACCCTACGCCGCACCGCAGTTCGGCGGCCGGCCCGAGGCCGCGCCGTACGGCCGGCAGCAGGAGGCGCCCCCCTTCCCACAACAGGACGGACCGCCCTTCCCACAACAGGACGGACCGCCGTTCCCGCAGCAGGAGGCGCCGGCGTACGCCCAGCCGGAGGACGGCCCGCCGTTCCAGCCGCTGCCGGAGGCGTACGCCCAGCAGCAGGGCGGCGCGCAGACCGCCGACAGCCTCAGCGCCGACACGCTGCTGCGCGGCCGTCGGCAGGCGCCCGCGAACGGCTGGCGCCGCGCGCTCTACAAGGCGTCCGGCGGAGTGATCCACCCCGGTGAGTCCCCGGCCGAGCTGCGCCGCCGCGAGCTGCTGGCCCGCGCCCGTACGCCGGTTGCCGGCGGCCACCACCGGGTCGCGGTGATGAGCCTCAAGGGCGGGGTCGGCAAGACCACGACCACCGTCGGGCTGGGCGCCACGCTCGCGTCGCTGCGCGGCGACCGCGTGATCGCGGTGGACGCCAACCCCGACCGGGGCACGCTGTCGGACAAGGTGCGGCTGGAGACGGCGACGACGGTTCGCGACCTGCTCAACGAGCACGAGCAGATCCAGCGGTACGCCGACGTGCGCGCCTACACCTCGCAGGCCTCGTCGCGGCTCGAGGTGCTCGCCTCCGACCGCGACCCGGCGGTGTCCGAGGCGTTCAGCGAGCAGGACTACCGTACGGTCGCGCACGTTCTGGAGCACTTCTACTCGATCTGCCTCACCGACTGCGGCACCGGCCTGCTGCACTCGGCGATGGCGGGCGTCCTCGGCATGGCCAACCAGCTCGTGCTGGTCAGCTCCCCGTCGGTGGACGGCGCCCGGTCGGCCTCGGCGACGCTCGACTGGCTGGAGGCCCACCACTACGGCGAGCTGGTGCGCAACGGCGTTGTCGTGCTGTCCATGGTGCGGTCCCGCAGCCGGAGCACGGTCGACCTCGACCGGCTGCAGGCCCACTTCGAGAGCCGCTGCCGCGCGGTCGTCCGCATCCCGTACGACCCGCACCTGGAGGAGGGCGCGGAGGTCGAGCTGGAGCAGCTGTCCCCCGCGACGAGGGATGCCTACCTCGTCCTGGCCGCGACGGTCGGCGACGGCTTCGCCTGGCCGCGCTGAGGGAGAACATACGCGAGAGGCCGCCGCCCCGGGCGGGCGGCGGGCGCGTTAGGGCGGCGGGGGGGGGGGGGTGGGGGTGGAGGAGGTCGGGGGGGT